>NZ_JBVVPN010000071.1:8398-16913 GCF_055811035.1 Bradyrhizobium sp. MI1.10 | reverse complement strand
CCCCGCTTTTTTGGCGCCCCCCCCCCCCCCCCCCGTGGCCGCCCCCCCCGCCCCACCCCCGCCTTGGGGGGGGGGGGCCCCCCGCGGCGCCCCCCGCCACAATTTCTACGTGAAGCCGATCCGCTTCGCCGACGCCCCGGCGAATTGAAACTGTGCGAAGCCGCCTGCGTCCGTCGATGACGAGAATGTTATCCGTCATCGCCACGGAGAAATTCACGATGCGCAGCCGCGGCTTGCGGGCAAGGCGCACCTTCCGAAAATTTCGATGCCGGGCAATTGTGATCCATCTCGCTCGTGGCAGGCGTGATCGCGCCTAGGCTGCAAACCCCAGCGCGAGAAACTTTAGCCCGATCTGTTTCATTCGACTTTTCAGGAAGGTGTTTCAATGAGCAGCCGCCACGCAATTGTTCCGCGCGGTCTGAACGCAACGCGTTCGCCGCTTTCGCAAGGCCGCTTCGGCCGCATGTTCCGCAAGCTCGCACCGGCCAAATTCGGCCCGAACGATTCCGGCACGATCGCAAACCTGTCGGCGCTCGCCGACAAGATGATCGCCGGCTTCGACGGGCCGAAGGACGGGCCGGACGCGGAAGAGAGCGGCATTCCTTCGCTCTACACTTATTTCGGCCAGTTCGTCGATCACGACATCACTTTCGATCCGGTCAGCTCTCTGACCAAGCAGCAGGATCCCGACGGGCTCGTCGACTTCCGCACGCCGTCGCTCGACATGGACAATGTCTACGGCCGCGGTCCGAACGACCAGCCCTACATGTATGACGGCATCAAATTCCGGCTCGGCGAGAAGGTCACCGGCGCGGGCGTGCCCGATGCCGTCGACCTGCCGCGCTTCAAGGGCCGCGCGCTGATCGGCGATCCCCGCAACGACGAGAACAGCATCGTCTCGCAATTCCAGGCCTTGATGCTGCGCTTTCACAACCGCATGGTCGACGACAATGACAGCCTGTCGTTCGAAGACGTGCAGCAGCGCGTTCGATTCCACTATCAGTACGTCGTGCTGAACGACTTCCTGCCGCGTATTGTCCACGCCAGCGTGCTGGACGAGCTGAAGACCGCGGGTCACTACGACCGCAGCAAGCTCGCTTACTACCATTGGAAGACCTATCCGTTCATGCCGGTCGAGTTCTCGGTCGCGGCCTACCGGCTCGGGCACTCCATGATCCGCCCCGGCTACCGGCTGAACGACGCGGCCAACATGCTGCTGCAGATCTTCCCCGATCCCAACAATCCCGACCAAAACGCACTGACCGGCTTCCGTGCGATGGGACCGGGACGCGCCATGGATTGGGGCCGCTTCATCGATCTCGACACGCGCCCCTACGGCGTCGAGGACGACGACACCAATCCCGACAACAAGAGGCGGCTGCAGTTCGCCTATCGCATCGATGCCTCGCTGGTGGACCCGCTGCGCAAGCTGCCCCCGGAAGTCGCCTCCAATCCGGCGTCGCTGGCGCTACGCAATCTCGAGCGCAGCTGGCGGCTCGGACTGCCGTCGGGCCAGGCCGTCGCCAGGGCGATGAACCTGACGCCGCTGACCGACGACGAGATCATCATCGGCAAGGCCGTCGACGAGCCCGGGACGGGCGATCCGCAAGTCAAGATCGCGAGCATCGCGAACGGCGTGTTCGCCGGCAACTGCCCGCTGTGGGCTTACATCCTGGCCGAGGCGCGGCAAAACGCGACGGACATGGCGATCCCCGCTACCGGCGGGCCCGCCACGGTCAGGACACCGCAGCTCGGACCGGTCGGCGGTCGCATCGTCGCCGAGGTCTTCCTCGGCATGATGTTCGGAGACAATTCCTCCGTGCTGTCGCTCGACCCGCAATGGACGCCGGTGACCGGCTCCGGCTTCGCGTTGAAGGACATCGTCGCCTACGCGCTCGGCCAGGGCGATCCGCTGCATTGAGCGGGTGAGGGACGATGATGCAAGGCCGCTCGTCGTGCGAGCGGCCTTTGTGGCCCACTCGCCTCGACGGGCGGGCGGATGGATCCTGGCAGGCGTGCTTCCCTAACGCAAATCCGTCCGCTTTTTATTGACTCGCATCGCGAATGGAGAAATCCTTCAGCAAGACAATTGCCATTGCCCGTCTCAGCAGTACGAACTTCGGCGCTCTCGGTTTTATCGGCGCCATCTGACCAAATTTATTCTGAACAGAAACGGAGGGGCCGATGCGCGCGCTTGCCTTGAGAACCGTCTCACTTCTCGCCCTCGCTGCTCTGGGTTCGATTTTCGGCACGCCTGCCGCACGCGCGGAGGACGGGACCGATGAGCAATTTGGCAAGGTGCACTTCCAGACCTCCTGCAACGAGGTGGCGCAGCGCCGCTTCGATCGCGGGATGCGTTATCAGCACTCGTTCTGGTACCGGCCCGCAAAAGAGATTTTCGAGGAGACGCTGCAGGCCGATCCGGAATGCGCGATCGCCTATTGGGGCATTGCCCTGAGCCTGCTGTACAATCCGCATTTTCCCGCGCCAAAGGAAAACCTTACCGCAGGCCTCGTCGCGCTGCAGAAGGCCAAGGCACTCGGCGCCAAGAGCGAACGCGAGCGCGACTATATCGACGCGCTGCTGGCCTTCTATTCGGGCGACGAAAAGACGACGTTTGGCCAGCGGGCGCAGGCCTATCTCAAGGCAACCGAAGCCGTCGCCGCGCGCTATCCCGATGATGACGAGGCGCAGATCGCCTACGCCATCACGCTGAATGTCACGGCGTCACCAAACGACAAGACCTATGCCAACCAGCTCAAGGGCGCTGCTATCCTGGAGCCGATCTTCAAACGCCAGCCGCGGCATCCCGGCGTCGCGCATTACCTGATCCATCTCTATGACTATCCGGCGATCGCAGAGCAAGGACTCGACGCTGCCAAGCGCTATTCCGAGATCGCGCCGGCGGCACCGCACGCCTTGCATATGCCGTCGCACATTTTCACGCGCGTCGGCTACTGGAACGAATCCATCGACGCCAATAGCCGTTCCGCCAAGGCTGCCAAGGAGGGCAAGGACCCGAGCGAGCAGCTGCATGCCGACGACTATATGGTCTACGCCCTGCTCCAGCTTGCGCAGGACAGCCGAGCCAGCGAGGTCATCGCGGATATGATTGCGACCACGGGCTATGCGCCGGCTGTCCGCGCCGGACCCTACGCGATAGCGGCCAGCCAGGCGCGCTATATGGTCGAACGCGGTGATTGGCAGGGCGCTGCCGCGCTGAAAGTCGAGCCGAGCCGGTTTGCCTATGTCGATGCGATCACCTATTTCGCTCGCGCCCTTGGCGCCGCGCGCTCCGGCAATGCAGACGCTGCAGCGGCGGACATCGCCAAGCTGGCGGAGTTGCGGGACAAGCTGCAGCAGGACAAGGACGCCTATTGGGCCGAAATCGTGGACATTCAGCGGCAGGTCGCTACAGCCTGGCAGCTCAACGCCTTGGGGAAACAGGCGGATGCGTTGGAAGCGATGCGCCTTGCCGCCGATGCCGAAGACAAGACCGAAAAATCCATCGTGACGCCGGGTCCGCTTGCTCCCGCACGCGAGCTTTACGGGACCATGCTGCTCGAACGCGGCATGGCGACGGAGGCATTGGTCGCGTTCGAAAGCACCATGCGCAAGGAGCCGAACCGATTTGGCGCGACCATCGGCGCCGCTCACGCGGCCGAGAAAGCGGGGGATGCTGTGAAGGCCCGCCAGTACTACGCCAAAGTCGTCGAAACGGCGAGAAATGGCGACTCATCGCGGGAGGACCTCGCGGCCGCACGAAAGTTGATGGCTCAGAATTAGCAAAGGTGCCGCGGCAGCTTCCATGCGCCTGACAAGCAAATTCGTTGCAATCAGCGCAGCCACTGCGCTGCTCTGCGCAGCCGCAGCGCTCTGGATATCGCGATCCGGCGAACCGGCACGCGCAACAGCGGCCTCCGGCGAGGTCCGCCCGGTGTGGACGGAAATCGACTGGCCTTTCGGCGCGGATCCCTGGGGGAAAGGAAAGGCGTTTCGCTGCAAGGCCGAAGATTGCGGCGGCGAGGTCCTGCTCTACGTTCGCCCCAAGCTCGGCTTTTGCAATTGCGCCACCGGCGTTGCCGACGACGGCGACCTCGAACAGATGGGCGACCTGGCGCTGATTGGGAAGGCAACGCCGACGGCTGCCGGCCGAGAGATCGTCGTCGGTCCGATGCGCGGCCGCAGCAGGGCCTATCGCGTCGAGGGGAACCCCAAGGCCGCGCTCTCACTCGCCTTCAATCAACGCTGCGACATGGTCGCCGCGACGGCCTTGCTCGCACCGGGCGCGACCGCGTCACTGGAGCCGGCGGTGCTGTCATTCCTTAATAGCGACCGCATGCTGAAATGGGCCGAGATCGCGCTTGGGTTATGACTCAAAGCAATAGCTGAATTGAAGGCGACAATCTCGGCGCGCTGGTTACCGCGCAGCCCGCAGGCCGATCTCCTCCAGCCGCGTCGCGAACCAGCGCGACAGCGGCTGATCGAGGACGCCGCCGACATAGACCTCCGAGATCGTCACATGGTGCTTGTCCAGCACCAGCAGCACGCCGATCCAATAGGCGAACCAGACATGCGCATCGGTCAGCGCCATCAGCTTGTGCTGGTCGTGGTCGAGCGCGGTGTGATTGCTCGCCTTGCGGATCTCCACGGTGAGTAGGTTGTTCGGGATCTCGCGCTGATGCACCACGACGTCAGGGTAGATCGACTTGCCCAGATGATCGTCGGTCGAGACGATGGTGCCGTGCGGCAGATGCAGCGTACGCTCGCCGAGCCGGTCGTAGTTGCAGTCGACCGACCAGCCGGAGAATTGCTTCTCCAGATGCACGGCGAAGCGGTGCGTGATGGCACGCTCCCCTATGTCCTTCTCGAACAGGAATGCTTCGTGGGCGTAGAAGTCCCGGAGCGCCGCTATCATCTTGTTCAGCTCGGTCTGCATCTTGCCCCCGGCTCATCACGCGCATTCCGATGCGCCGTCACCGGACCCTCATGGTGAGGAGCGCGGAACGCGCGTCTCGAACCATGAAGGCCCGTATCCCGCCTGTCACCATCCTTCGAGACGCCCGCGTACGCGGGCTCCTCAGGATGAGGCCGGAATTCGCGGCGCGATCGACCAGACCTACATCTGGACTTCGATTAGCCGCGGCCCGGGCTCGGCGACGGCTTCGGCCAGCGCCTTGTTGAACTCGTCCGCGTTGGTGACGGCGCGGCCGGGCACGCCCATGCCCTTGGCCAGCGCCACGAAATCCAGCGTCGGCCGGTCGAGGCGAAGCATGTCGTTGGCGCGCTGGCCGGGCTCGCCGGCGCCGACATTGTCGAACTCGCCGCGCAGGATCTGGTAGATGCGGTTGGCGAACACGATGGTGACGATGTTGAGGTTTTCGCGCGCCTGCGTCCACAGCGACTGGATCGTGTACATCGCGCTGCCGTCGCCGACCATGCAGATCACCTTGCGGTCCGGGCAGGCGATCGCGGCACCGATCGAGAGCGGCGTCGAGAAGCCGATCGAGCCGCCCATGTTCTGGAGCCAGTCGTGCGGAGCAGCCGCCGCCGTCGGCGGGAAGAAGGCGCGGCCGGTGGTGAGGGATTCGTCGACCAGGATTGCGTTCTCGGGAATCGCATAGGCGATCGACTGGGCGATCGAGGCGTGGGTCAGTGCGCCGGTCGGCTTGAGCAGTTCGGCCGAAGCCTGCGGCTTGACGTCCTTCGCGCTGGCCTTCACCGCGCCGGCGAGCGCTTCCAGCGCTGCGACCGAATTCTCACCCCAGGAGGTCATGCGATGCACGTCGCAGCCCTCGGGCTTGAGGATGCTCGGCTTGTTCGGATAGGCGAAGAACGCCACGGGATCGTCGGACTCGACCAGCACGATGTGACGGAACCTCGCCAGCATCTGCAGCGCGTTGTCGATCACGTAGTGGATGCGATCGATCGAGAAGCGGCCGCGGCCGCGCGCCATTCTCGGACGGAAGGTCGGGCCCATCACGGTGCAGCCGGTCCTGGCGGCGATGCGCTCGGCCAGCGCCAGGCCCTGCTCGCTCAGCGCACTGCCGGTCATCAGCAGCAGCGTGCCCTCGCCGTCGCCGTGCAGGATTTTTGCGGCCTGCTCGACCGCCTGCGGCGAATAGCTCGCGCGCTGCTGCTCGGCCGGAACCTCCGCGATGCCATCCGCTTCGTTCCAGGCGGTGTCGGCGGGCAAGATCAGGGTCGCGATCTGCGGCGGCGCGCTCTTGGCGGCGGCGATCGCCGCGGCGCCGTCGGCGGCGACCGATTTGGAGTCCGGCGAGGTGCGGACCCAGGACGACATCGGCCGGGCCAGGCCCTCGATGTCGGAGGTCAGCGGCGCGTTGTAGCCGATGTGGTAGACGGCATGCTGGCCGACGATGTTGACGATGCCGGAATTCGCCTTCTTGGCGTTATGCAGATTGGCAAGGCCGTTGGCGAGGCCGGGACCGAGATGCAGCAGCGTCGAGGCCGGCGTGCCCTTCATGCGGAAATAGCCGTCGGCGGCGCCGGTCACCACGCCTTCGAACAGGCCGAGCACGCAACGCATGCCGGGCACGCGGTCGAGCGCTGCGACAAAATGCATCTCGGAGGTGCCGGGGTTGGAGAAGCAGACGTCGACCCCGCCCTTGACCATCGTCCGCACCAGACTTTCCGCACCGTTCATCCATCAGCTCCCGCAACCGGCAATGTTCCAACAATCCGTCCGATCAATCATTGTTCGCTCGTCTCGTCAAAGCAATAGCCGGCATCGCCGCCCTGCCCCGCGCAGCGATGCGCCGGTTTGACTAACGTTTTCTTCCAACTGGCGCGGTTGCCGATTTGGTAACTTCCTTCATTAAGGATGCCTCCCTCACGGGGCCGTGGCTTGCGGAAAGCCCGCAAATATGGCCTGTAACTTCAGTTGAATCGATTTTTTGCTGGGGGAACAATGATCCGGTATTTTGCCGCGCCGATTGCCGCCATCGCACTGCTGTCGGCCACCGCCGGCGGCGCCTTCGCCGAGGAGTTCGACTCGCGCGACATCATGGGCGGCGGCCCGAATTTCTTCCGCGGCGGCTCGAGCCCGGTCCCCCGCACCACCGTCATGTACAACGGCAATTACGCCCCCGGCACGATCGTGGTGAACACCTCGGAGCGCCGGCTCTATCTGGTGCTCCAGAACGGCCAGGCCCTGCGCTACGGCATCGGCGTCGGCCGCGACGGCTTCCGCTGGGGCGGCGTGCACAGGATCACCGCCAAGAAGGAATGGCCGGACTGGACGCCGCCGTCGCAGATGCTGGCCCGCCGGCCGGACCTGCCGCGCCACATGAAGGGCGGTGTCGAGAATCCGCTCGGCGCGCGCGCAATGTATCTGGGCTCGACGCTCTACCGCATCCACGGCTCCAACGAGCCGGAGACGATCGGCCAGGCGGTGTCCTCGGGCTGCTTCCGCATGACCAACGACGACGTCACCGACCTCTACGGCCGCGTCGGAGTCGGCACCACCGTGGTCGTGCTGAACAACTAGCAGGAACCGACGGGCGCGTGGATATGCGGTCTTGTGCGCGCGACGCGAATACGGCAGCGTCGCTTGGCAATGAGCGCATTAGCCCCGCCTTCGTCCGGCTTTCGCATCGCCCTGCTGGCGCTCGCCACCGTCGCGTTTGCCCCTGACACCGCTACCATCGCCGTCGCGGGGGAATTGCCCGCGATCGTCTCGCGTCAGCGCGCCGAGAAGAAGAGCTTTACCGACGGCGAGATCGTCGATGGCTTTCTGAAGACGGCGTTCGGCGCCGAATATCACCTTGCCGGCCGTGTCGACCGCATCCGCAAGTTTGACGGGCCGGTGCGCGTGTTCGCCGAGAGCGACCGCGCCGACCGCAAGGCGCAGCTCGCAAAAGTCGTGGCCGACATCGGCAAGCACGTGCAGCATCTCGACATCGCCATGATCGACAGCAGCGAGGCGGCGAATGTGCGGGTGAAGCTCGTGCGCGACCGCGATCTGTTCCGCACCATCTCGAGCTTCTACGGTGCGGAGAAGGCCCGCGAGATCCGCACCTCGCTCGATCCGCAATGCCTGTCAGGCTTCCGCAAGAACGACAATTTCGAGATCGAGCATTCCGACGTCATCCTCACCGTGGACAACGGCGATTTCACCTTCCTCGACTGCGCCTATGAGGAGCTGCTGCAATCGCTCGGCCCGATCAACGACACCGCGAGCGTGCCCTGGACCATGTTCAACGACAACGTCTCGATGGGCTATTTCGACGTCTACGACCAGTACATCCTGAACCTGCTCTACGATCCCCGCATCAAGGCCGGCATGACCGTACAGGAGGTCAAGGCGGCGCTGCCCGACGTGCTCGCCGATGTGCGCGTGTGGGTGAGGCGTGTCAACGATCTGAAGGAGTAATCAGTCTCATCTCTACCCGTCAATTGCGGCGGCGCCCACGCCAAAGCAAAATTGGGGCCGAATATTAAGCATTGATTGAAGGGCGCGCCCCAAGCCCGGAGAGAGTTTCAAGGCGACGGG
>NZ_JBVVPN010000071.1:0-8388 GCF_055811035.1 Bradyrhizobium sp. MI1.10 | reverse complement strand
GGGGGTGCGGCGGGCAACCTATCTGACGCAGAAACCAGGCTAACCTCACCCCGTCATTCCCCGCCCTGCTAACAAATCCAGACTGTCCGCGGAAAGATTCTGGATTGCTTCGCTGCGCTCGCAATGACGGATGAAGCGTATCGTCCCTACTGCACGAGATCGGCAACGATGGTCGCGGCCTTGAGGCCGGTGCCGGTGAGGACCGCGACCGTGGTCTCGTTCGCCTTGATGGCACCGGCGACGGATAGTTTGTCCAGCGCGGCGGCGGCACTTGCGCTGGTCGGCTCGGCGAACAGGCCCTGCCGCGCAAGACGCCGCAGCGCGGCGACGATCTCGTCCTCGGTGAGCGCTACGGTGCCGCCGCCGCTCTCGCGCAACGCGGCGATGATCTCGCGCAGGCGCAGGGGATGCTTGATCGCGGTACCTTCGGCGATGGTCTTGCTGACCTCACGCGCGACAGGGGTGTCGACGCCGGCCTTGAAGCTTGCATCGATCGGCGAGCAATTGAGCGGCTGCGCCGCGAACAGGCGCGGCAGCCTGGCGATCTGGCCCGCCTTGAGCAACTCGCGGAAACCAAAGGCGCAACCCAAAAGGCTGCTGCCGGCGCCGACGGGAACGATGACGTTGTCGGGGGCGCGAAAGCCGAGATCTTCCCAGATCTCGTAGGCGAGCGACTTGGTGCCTTCGAGAAAGAACGGCTGCCAATTGTGGCTGGCATAGAAGGTTTGGCTCGACTGCTGGATGGCCTCGGCCTCCGATTCCTCGCGCGGGCCCTCGACGAGCTGCACCGCCGCGCCATAAGCGCGGACCTGCGCGATCTTGGCCGGTGACGTCGATGCAGGCGCGAGAATCTTCACGCGCATGCCGCCGGCGGCACCTAACCCCGCCATCGACGAGCCGCCATTGCCGGACGAGTCCTCCAGAATGGCGTCGACGCCAATCTGCCGAAGAAAGGACAGCATCACGGCGGAGCCGCGGTCCTTGAAGCTGCCGGTCGGGTTGAACCATTCGAGCTTGAAGAACGGGCGCAGTTCGCCCCAGGCCTGCTGCACCAGTGGTGTGCAGCCTTCGCCGAGCGTGATCGGAGTTTTGATCTCGACCGGGAGCGCCGCCCGGTAGCGCCAGAGTGAGCGCGCCCGGCCGTCAATGTCCTCGCGCGACATCCCTGCCCCCGGCGTCACCAGCAGCGGCGTGCGCTCGTCCGAGCACCAGCGCGGCTGGTCGAGGGGATAGAGCTTTCCGTTGCGAGGGTCGATGTAGGCGGCGGCGGGCATGGCGGTCTCCAAGGAAGGCGATACGGCAAAGGCGATCTGTACGTTTGGTTTGATGACACGTTTTGTCCGGAAACTCGACGCCCGCCGTACCATCCGTGCACGCCCCCTTGAAAGCACGAAAAATATAATTACTTCATCGACTTACAGCGATCTCACCGGGGTCGGCCCGTGCGGTAGCGTGGCTCTCACGCAGCCCCTGCTGGCTCGGTGATGATGGGGATTTGGCCGCAAGCCGCCTGCCCTGCGCAGCACGATTAACTTGTCTGTCGTGGCTGGCCGCTACAATATGTTGGATTGCGTCGCCGGTGACCGCATCGGCAACGCCGCAGAGCCAGGCCCGTCCGAGCGGCGGGCCGTTGGCTTTTTGGGAGTTTGGTCATGAGCCGCGCGAACCGTACCGACCACATCCGCCTCACCTCCCATCCGGAGCCGGGCAGGACAGCCGCCTTCCCGATCCACTGGGGCGCCGCCGACGCACGCGCCCGCGGGCCGATCATCGGCACGGTGTCGCGCGCGGGGGATCGCAACGTGATCGGCAGCCATGGCGGCTCCTATGCGATGTACCGCGCGCTCGCGGTGTCCGCGGGCGCGCTCGATCCGATTCGCAGGCCCGATCTCACCAACACCTTTCCGGCCGCGACCATCGGGCCGTTCGAGCAATGGCGCGATCCCGCAAAAATCGTCGCGCTCGATCCCTGGGGGCATCTCGTCGCCGAGAATTTCGGCAAGGACATTGCTGAGGGCATCGACATCAGGCCGAGCATCGCGGTGACGCGCGCGCGGCTGGACCTGCCGGAGATCCGCGAGGCGCTCGCCGCCAAGCGCCTGCGCGCCGACGGCGACGTCGTGCATGCCAATGGCAGTGTGTCGGTGGTGAAGATCGCGATCGATCCGGTCTGGTATCTGCCGGGCCTTGCGGAACGCTTTGCGACCAACGAGACCGAGCTGCGGCGCACGCTGTTCGAGCAGACCGCCGGCATGTTCCCCGAGCTGGTGACCCGGCCGGACATGAAGGTGTTCTTGCCGCCGATCGGGGGCACCACAGTGTACATGTTCGGCGATGTGACAAAGCTGCCGGACCATCGCACCAAGATCACCTGCCGCGTGCATGACGAGTGCAACGGCTCCGACGTGTTCGGCTCCGACATCTGCACCTGCCGTCCCTACCTCATCCACGGCATCGAGGAATCCGCCCGCGGCGCGCAGGAGGGCGGGCTCGGGCTCGTGATCTACAACCGCAAGGAAGGCCGCGCGCTCGGCGAGGTCACGAAATTCCTGGTCTACAATGCGCGCAAGCGCCAGGAGGACGGCGATGCGGCCGCCGCCTATTTCGAGCGCACCGAATGCGTCGCCGGCGTCCAGGATGCCCGCTTCCAGCAATTGATGCCCGATACCATCCACTGGCTCGGCCTGAAGCGCATCGACCGCTTCCTCTCGATGAGCGACATGAAGCACGACGCGCTGACATCGCAGGGCATCGACATCGTCGAGCGCGTGCCGATCCCGCCCGAGCTCATTCCCGCCGACGCCTATGTCGAGATCGCCGCGAAGAAGGCCGCCGGCTATTACTCCACCGACATCGCGCCGGAGAAGGACGTCGACGGCGTTGTCGGGCGTTCGCTGGAAAAATACTGATCGATTGATGGCAGACGCTTTGGAATTGCAGGCCCGTTCGCTGCTCAGCGCAGCAGCGGTTCGCGCGCGTGCCGGGGAGATACTTGACATCGGCCTTGCCGGCGGACTCACCCATTTCACTGTTGATCTCGATCGCATGGACGGCGTTGCTGATGCCGTGCTCGCGGTGACGCGAAAGGCCTATCCGACGCTGGAGATTCCGTTCCATGCGCGGTGGCGCCATTTTGTGCTTGGCGGCGTCGACCGTTGGGCGCGGCTTGCAGACGCGGCGTCGTGGCCCGATCGCGCGGCGCGGGCGCGCGCGGAGTTCGACCTTGCCATCGTCAGCGTGCTGCTCGATGCCGGCGCGGGCGCGGCGTGGCGATACCGCGACGCTGTGACGCGACAAGAGATCGGCCGGTCGGAGGGACTTGCGATTGCAAGTCTCGACATGTTCGCGAGCGGCCTTTTTTCCCGCGATGCCCGCGCACCGTTCAGGACCGATGCCGACGTGCTCGCGCAACTGCCGCTTGCCGCGCTTACATCCGCCTTTCAGGTGAGTGATGCCAATCCGCTGCTCGGGCTCGAGGGGCGGACCGATCTGCTGCGGCGCTTGGGCAGGCTGGTGGCGGAGCGCGCTGACGTGTTCGGCTCGCACGACATGCCGCGGCCGGGCGGGCTGTTCGATCACATCGCGGCACAGGCGAAGGGCGGCGCGGTTCCCGCACCCGCGATTCTCTCGGCGGTGCTGAACCAGCTCGGACCGATCTGGCCGTCCCGGCTGGAGCTTGCCGGAATTCCGCTCGGCGATTGTTGGCGCCATCCGGCGATCAAGGCCAGCGATGCCACCTCGGGTCTCGTGCCCTTGCACAAGCTGTCGCAATGGCTGAGCTATTCGCTGATCGAGCCGCTCCAGCGCGCCGGAATTGACGTCACCGACATCGACGGCCTGACCGGGCTTGCCGAGTATCGCAATGGCGGGCTGTTCGTCGATCACGAGGTGCTGCGCCTGCGCGACGCCGCCGATGCCGAACATGCGCATGCGGTGGATTCGCTGCTCGTCGTCGAGTGGCGCGCGCTGACCGTGGCGCTGCTCGACCGGTTTGCCGATCTGGTCCGCGCAAAACTCGGCCGCACCCCTGAGACATTGCCGCTCGCCAGCATTCTGGAAGGCGGCACCTGGGCCGCGGGCCGCGCCATCGCCTTCGCGCGCCGCCCCGATGGTTCGCCGCCGCTCAAGGTGATCAGCGACGGCACGGTTTTCTAAACCCTCTCCCCTTGTGGGAGAAGGTGGCTTCGCGAAAGCGAAGCCGGGTGAGGGGTTGTCTCCGCGGGCATATCTCTCACAGGAGTTCGCGGAAAGTACCCCTCATCCGGCGCTTCGCGCCACCTTCTCCCACAAGGGGAGAAGGAAGAAAGGCATCCCGTCATGCAAGGCGTCACGATCGTCGATCATCCGTTGGTGCAGCACAAGCTGACCCTGGTGCGGGACAAATCGATCTCGACCAAATCGTTTCGGGAGCTGATCAAGGAGATCGGCATGCTCCTGTGCTACGAGGTGACGCGCGACCTGCCGCTCGCCGATACCGTCATCGAGACGCCGCTGGCGACGATGCATTCGGCCAAGATCGCGGGCAAGAAGCTGGTGTTCGTGCCGATGCTGCGCGCCGGCACCACCTTCGTCGACGGCATGATGGATTTGGTGCCGACCGCGCGCGTCGCGCATATCGGCCTCTACCGCGAGCCGCACAGCTTTGCCGCGGTCGAGTATTTCTTCAAATCGCCGTCCGATCTCGGCGAACGCCTGGCGATCGTGGTAACGCCGGTGGTTGCGACCGCCAATACGGCTGTGGCCGCAATCGACCGGCTGAAGGAGCGCGGCGCCAAGGACATTCGCCTCGCCTGCCTGATCGCCGCCCCCGAAGGGCTCGAACGGCTGCGCGGACTGCATCCGGACGTCCCGATCTGGACGGCCGCGGTGGACGAAGGTCTCGACGAGAACGGCTTTATCCTGCCGGGCCTCGGCGACGCCGGCGACCGCGCCTACGGGACGAGATAGGCGCCGGCCTGCAAACCGCGTCACGGTAGGAACAGCTTCGCCCGCGCAAGGTTTTTCCTGCTCTAGGATGGAGAGCACGATGACCTATCAGGATGACGACCGCAGAGTAGACAGAGCACGCCTCAACAGCCCGGTGGGCTGGGCGATCGGCGCGATCTTCGTGATCGCCGTCGTCGCGGCCGTCTTCTTCTACAATGGACGCGATGTCGGTCCCCAGACCACGACCACCAGCCCGAACAACGCGCCGAGCGTCACCACGGGCTCAACCAATCCGGCCGCCCCGGCAAAGTGATACGAGGGCCGCTCCGTCAGGTCGGCGGCCGCGGCGGCAGATCCTTCGCATCCGCGGGCGCGGGCTTCTCCTTGAGGTCGGCGATCAACCGTTCCATCTCGCCGATCTCCCGCACTTGGGCTTCGATGATGTCGTCGGCCAGCTTGCGGACGCGGGGATCCCTGATGTGCGCGCGCTCGCTGGTGAGAACCGCGATGGAATGATGCGGGATCATCGTCTCCATATACGCGACGTCGGTCACGGTCTGCTGGCTTCGAACGAGCCAGAGCGAAACCGCAAACACGACGGCGCTGGCGGCCAGAATGGCGACGTTCGCCGTGCGGTTCCTGTACATGCCCCACATGAAAGCGAGCATCACGGCGGCCATGACGGCGCCCATCAGCAACGCCATCCACGTCCGGGTCTGGCTGTACCAGACGTGATCCAGAGCGAAGGTGTTGAGATACATCAGACCGAACATGATCACGGTGGAAGCCGCGATCATCGTGACGAAACGACCGTAAGCCATGAGGAACATTCCCGCTGTCTATCGGGGGATAACCACTCCCCGAGGGATCGTTCCTCGCCGATTCATGATTTGGCGCGGGGCCGACGCGTCGGCGGCAAGAGATTCAGATCTTGCCGCTGCCGCAGATCCCCTTCAGTGACCGCCACTCTGCATCCGTCAGCAGCGGCGGGCCGCTGGCGGGGCGATCCTCCTTCGTCATGCGCGCGAGCCGGTCCTCGGTCAGCGGATGGCTCGCCAGGATCGACGTGAGGCCGCCGCCTTCCTTGCCGGTGATGCGGAACATCAATTCGGCTGCGGGCTTCGGCGAACGGCCGAGCTTGTGCATGATCTCGATGGCAAACGTATCCGCAGCGGTCTCGGCTTCGCGTGAATAGGAAGCCTCGACCACGCTGCGCGAGGCGAAGATCACGGCGCTCGAGCCGGTGACGTCGCCGAACAACAGGCCGATCAGGAACGAGGTGCCGCCGTTGTAGATCAGGCCGCGCATGTTGTCGTAATGCTTGAGATGACCGAGCTCGTGGGCGAGGATGCCGGCGAGCTCGTCCGGGCTTTCGGCCTTGTCGAGCAGGCCCTTCAGCACGAAGACCTTGCCGCCCGGCAGTGCGAACGCGTTCGGCACCGGGGTCGGCAGCACGCCCGCGGTCATGGAATCGTCGTCGAGGCCGGCGGCATCGCGTAGCCGGTTGACCAGTTTGACGAAGGCCGCCTTCCCCGCCGCATCCTCGCACGCATTGCGGCCGAAGATGGTCTTCACCTGAACCTCCGACGCATCGCCAATGCGCCGCTCGATCGGTTTCGGCACCAGCGGCGCGAGGCGGTCGGCGGCGAGCGGCACGCCGAACAGCACGACGCAGACGATGGAGACGGCGGCAGCCATCGACCAGCCGACGATCTTTGCGACGCCGCGGCGCGAAGTCTGGTGGTCGTCGAGCCGCATGCAGCGCGCGGTCACGTCTGAGGCGAGCAGAGCGTCGCGGATTTCCAGCCGCGCCAGCGGCGGCGCGGAACCGCAGGCGAGCCGCAAAATGCCGGGCGGGCTGTCGGCGCGGCGGATGTCGGCATAGTTCCAGCGAACGGGCGTCGCACCCTCTTCGAGGATCTCGAGCGCGTCACTGAGCGTCAGCGTCACCTGCCGCCTGCGGCTCGACACGCCGTCGAAGAAGATCGTCGGCTTTGCGGACTGCGCCGGGGCTTCGGCGAATACGTCACTCACAGCTCAGAATCCCGCGACATCGAGTCCATCGGCAAAGCCTTCGCCGAGCGCACTGGCAAGCTCGGCGCTGCCGCGCACGTCCGCGGCGGCGGCGATGTTGTGCACATCGACCGTTTCCAGCACCTTGGCCCAGAGATCGCGCTGGAGATAGACCCGCATGACGATGTTGAGGGCCAGGGCGAGTGCGAGGTAGCCGACGACCATCATCACCAGTGTCGGGATGCTCTTGGCCGCATTGCCGGGCCCCAACGCCTGCTCGACCGAAAGACCGCTCAGCTTGACGACGAGCATGGTGGCTCCGCCGACATAAGCGGCGAAGATGACCGAGAGCAGCATCCACCAGCCGATCACCTTCCAGTACAGGCCGTAAAATGCGTTGTGCGGAAGTTGCGAGGACACGCTGACATCGCCGATGCGGATACCGTCGAGCCACCAGCGCCACTCGCGCGCCTTGAACTCGGCATAGACGAACGGCGCGAGCGGAAAGATCACCATCGCGATCGGGCTCAGCAGCCACAGCCACCAGCCGCGCTTGAAGAACGTCCAGCCGTCAGCCGCGAAATCGCCGCGCAAATCGCCGTAATGGGTGTGCCGCATCTTGTAGCGTTCGAGCGAGGCCTCGCGCCATGGCAATGCGAGCCCAAGCGTCAGAAACACCAGCAAGCCCCACAGCATGGCGCGGAACGAATAGGCCCAGCCCGATCCATCCATCCAGAATCGCACGCCGCGCCAGACCGTCCGCGTCAGGCGATAGCGCCGCGCGCGAAAGATCGCGAACTGGCCGAAAGCGTAGAAGCTGATGAACAGCGGCGTCGAGGCAAAGCCCTGCCAGCGCTCGAACTCGATGCCGACAAGGAAGTAAGCGAGGTAGATCGGCACCAGGATCGCGAGCGCGAACAGGAAGCCGACCAAGAGCTCCTTGGCCCGCCCGGTATATTCGGCGGCGTCGCCGTCGACCGCGGTGTTCGCCCACAGATGACGACGGATGTCGGTAACGAGCCAGAACCGGTAGAAGCCGAAGGTGACGAGCTCGAGCAGGGCACCCTTGGTAACCAATTTGCGAAACTCGGTGCGGTTGCCGGTGAAATCGACCCCCGTGGGCGGCAGCGGCGGGGGTAAGGGTTCGGAGCCGATGGGCGTCCATTGCATATCGTTCACGGCGGCAACCTCGGGGTGCGGACCTGGTTCGATCAAACTATAGATCAGAGATTAGTCGATCCCCAAGATGGGCGGGTTCGATTTGGCTCGATTCCGGTCAATTTTTGGCGCGTTTCCGCAGCCGTGGGCGTGCGCGAGATCACGTTCGCGAATGTCTGGTAGCCCGGCGTGGGGGGCGCGGCACGCCCGCGCCCCGGCGGGGGGGGCCGCCGCCCCCCGTTGGGGGGGGCGGCCCGCGGGGGGGATGCACCCCCGGTGGGGTAAACTCCC
>NZ_JBVVPN010000070.1:0-25302 GCF_055811035.1 Bradyrhizobium sp. MI1.10 | reverse complement strand
AACGCGTTCACGCAAGTACGAACCTCGTTTCAGTATCTCGTCAACTCCTGGAGCACGATTGTCGAACTGATCTCGATCTATCAGCGGCTGCGGAGTTTTGAGGCAAAGATCCACGGTGGGCCACTGCCGTCGATCGAGACACAAAGGGAGCCAGCCTCATGATTGGCGTAGCTGCAGGAGTTGACGAAACCCGGCCCTTGAGCCGCTTGCCGCACACCCGATCCGACGCCCCCACACTGCGGTCATCGCGTCCTTGATCGTAGCCCCACATCCACGCTTGTGCTCTCGCGGTGCCTCGACCGGCCTCGGTCCAAGTGTTGCGCGTGCCCGAATTGCACGCACCGCATACTTGCGATGCCAGCCGGTCGTCGCGCATGCCGCATCGAGATGCGCCTCTTTTCCGCCCGGGTGGCCGACCGGCAACGATCCCTCTCGGCCGACACCACCTGCCGCCGCGCGCCCATGCTGATCTTTCCCACCATAGACGCCACCGGACAAATTCGATGGCAGCCACCCAAAATTCGATGGCAGCCACCCAATCACCGGCGAGAAGTTGTCCAGTAACAATCCGGATGAGGCAATGCGCCTCAGTTCGTCTCCAAGGACGCTTCGGGAGCCGCAGCATGCGAAGCGTCTCCGAATTCCGTTCACCGCGTCTTTCGCAACATCGGCGTAAGTGGCGGTGAGCAACCGTGCTGTATCTCTCCAATAATCTTGAACCCGTGGCGTTGGTAAAACGGAATGTTTTCAGGATTCGAACTTTCGAGGTAGGCAGCGAGGCCCTGCTCATCACAGCGTTGAAGAGCGTACTTCATCAGCAATGTGCCAAGCCCTTGTCCGGCCCAGTTCGGATGGACAGCGATCAGGGGCAAATACCAATGTGGCTCGGAGGGATGATGTTCGGCCATTCCCTGGCGCAGGTGTGCCATATGTTCGGTGATTTCAGGGCGCAGGGACAGCGCCATGATTGCGTCCAGCGCATCCTCATCCTGCTGCACGCCCGGAGGCAGCCACAGGGCCGCCGCGCGAGTCTCTCCCGTGACGTATGCTGTGCCATGCTCGAATGCTCGTCCGCCACAGGCCTTGATGAACTGAGTCATGCTGCCAAGATATTGCCCAGGGTCCGGCCAACTCCAACGCATCAAAGGATCGGCGGCAAAGCCAAGGACAATCGTCCAGACGATTCTTGCCCGAATACTTGCGTTCGCCGAGGTGACGCCCGGCTCTCTTGTCATGATGCACCGCTTTTCGATCGCAGGGTTGAAGGTTGGAGCACAGGACCGATACCTTGGACGTAAGCGGAATGGATGTGCCCCGAACATTCATCCCCTTTAGTTTCCGCCTCCGGCTCTCATCCCGCCTCAGAAGGCCGCCTTCGACGGCGGCTTCGGACGAAGGTTCTCGCTGCGAGCCCCTGACCCTTGGGCCTGCCGAGGACTTGTGCTTTTCGCCATGAGAGCGTCATCTGGCTCCTGCCCTTTCCGAAAGGAAGGGCTCATTTTATCGGCGTCGACAAGCCTGGCAGCCTTCCGAAGGAAGCGAGAAGGACGATTTGTGTTACAAGGTGATCTTGTTTTGCCAAATGTTGCGAGTTGCATTCGCTCGACGAGTCTAAGCACCGCAGTATAATTTGGAACCTGCCAACCGAGGTAGGTGCTTGGGATTGTCTGCCCCAAGGATTGCCAACGACTTCCCCTTCAGCCTTGCCGCAGCGATCGCACCCGTGACGTCGCCCGCGCGGATCGAGTTGCCGCCTCCGTCGGCCGGCGTCGTCTGGGTCAACGATCATCACCGGCTCGACCCCGCCTCGCCCTGGGGCGGCCTCGCCGCCACCGGCCGCGAATGTGGCACCCAGACCTTCGACGACCACCTCGAGACCAAGAGCGTGATGATCGCCACGCACGAGCAGCCGTTCGACTGGTATCGCGACACGGCCAACCAGAAGCGGCTGAACTAACAGAACGACAAGCGGCAGACGTTCGAAGAAGGCGGGCCGCATCAATGGAGAGCGTCAATGTCGACACCCGTGAACGCAGGCACTCGTCTTGCTCGACTGCCGGTCGGGCCGTTCTATCGCCGCATCATACTGCTGATCGGCATAGGAATGCTTTTCGACGGTTTCGACATCTACATTGCCAATACCGTGCTGAGCCTGATGCTGAAGACGAGCTTTTCGACCCTAGCCCAGAATGCGGTCTTCATCTCCGCGACCTTCGTCGGCATGACGCTGGAAGGTTTGGTACCGGGTTTCTCGGTGACCGCTATAGAGTCCGCGTCGCGCATAATCTTGCCAGCAGCCAGGCGCAGCGCTCGATGTGCGCCAGGTCAAAGTCGGGCAATGCGCAGTGTTCGAAACCGATATACTTCCAACCGCCGGCGAGCGTGGCCGGCGCCGTTCGCCGACCCAGCACGATGTCCAGGTAGTCGTCCTTGCACCGGCTCAGGGCGGTGTCGCTCACGCTCGCTCCGTCGGGCGACGGCGTTGCGTCGGATCGGAGCGACGGCAGCGGGCGCACGCCGCCGCGTCCCGCAAGTTCAGCCCGGCGCACGCTGGCCTGCCCCCGCGGCGTCGCTGCGGTAGCGGCTGGTCGAGGTCTGGTAGTACTGCGCGCGGATGGCCGCCATGGCCTCGATCAACGCTCCCCACGGCGCGGGAAAGCATTCTTCCGCCATCAGGTGGTGCAACATGCGCGTATGGCCGGCCAGCTCGTCCTTGAGGAACTCCACCACAGGCATAGCCGGGTAGCGCTGCAGCAGCAGGATCGCCGCGTTGTCGGCCTCGCCGGCCGAGCTGTCCTTGTCGCGTCCATGCAGATCGTTCTGCAGACGCCCTATCGCGGAGATGAGCCGCAGGACCCGGCGAAACGCCGGACGCGCGCGCAAGGTCTCCATGTCCAGCCCCCACAGCAAAGACAGGCAACAGAACACATTCGCGTAGGCGATCGAATCGATGCCGTTGTGCAGGTACTCGGCGTAGGACCAGCGTTCCGCCCCCGCCGCCCGCACGTGTCCGGCGCGCAGCGCCGCGCAGTAGCGCCGGGTATGGTCGAGAAGCTGAGCATAGTCGCGACGATCGTAGGCGAGTGCGGCCAGCGAGGTGCGCAGCACAGCGCAGCCGTCGAATCCGGGGAGCGCGCACGGCACGCCCTGCCCCAGCGCCTGCTCCACAGCGGCGAGCTGCTCCGGCGCGATCAGGCCAACGTCGTTGCAATCGTCGAGCCAGAACAGCAGCGCCAGTTCGCGATAGAACGCCACGATCAGCGTTTCGTCTTGCGGATCGCGGCCGGTGCGGGCGCTGGTGTCGAGCAGGCTCGGATGGATGCGCTGCAGGATGTACTGGCCGCCCCTGACCGCTTCCATGGCATGCTCGTCGGCGAACCCGTTCAGGGAATGCCCCCACTCCAGCACCTGCTGCAGCGCGCGTTCGGTCAGGATCATGGCGCCGCTCCTGCTCTCTCGGCCAGGGCGCGCCGCCCCCAATGAAGCGCCAGCCACAACCCGGCAAGTTCGGCCACACGCACGACCCGCGTGGGGCAATACAGTTCCTTACCGATCCACAGCGGCGTCTGCGGCAATGCATGCGCCGCATGGCGGGCGAGCATCCACTCCAGCGCATGCGCCACCGCCTGCGCGATGCGCCGGCGCCCTGTCGGCTCTTCGCTCCCGTCCATCACATGCAACGCGAACAGCGCATAGGCGGTTTCCTCGAATGTGGACGCGCGACCAGCGCCCCAGCCGCCGTCGTCGCGCTGCGCCTGCAGTAGCGCCGCCAGCGCGCGCTCGTCGCGCCATTCGGTGTTGCCTTGCGCCAGCGCAGCGACCGCGTGCGCGGTGGGATACAGCCACGAAACGTGCCATTTTTCGTTGTCCCATACACCGTGCGGGTTGCGATTGGCCTCGACATAGGCGCTGGCGCCGGCGGCGGGCTTTCCCAACAATCGCAATGCATGCAGGGCATGAATGTTGGTCGACACCGAGGCATTGCGCTCGCCGGGAAAGGTGACGAACAGCTCGCCGGTTTCGAAATGGCGCAAGGCATCGACCGCCGGCTCGCGGTCTGCCAGGCGCAGGACGCACAACGCGATGGCGGTGTCGTCCGCATCGGCCGCGAAATGCAACGCCGGGCCGAGACCGCGCACGCCCAGGCGGGCGTCGAGCTGCAAGACGATCACGCGCACCGCCTCGGCGAGCGCGGGATGCGCGAACAGCCCGGCCAAATGCAGGGTGTACAGCGACCAGCATGGCTCGAACACATTGATCGGCCAGACGTTGGGAACGACGCCTTCGATGCCGCTGCGCGTCGCCCGCGATGCTGCCTGCAGATACGCGTCGGCGCGCCCGACCTGCGTCGTGCTCCCCTGTGTCACGGCGTGCGCACGCCAGGCGGCGGTGGCCGCCGGACTGATGCCGATGCTGCCGTCGTCGTCCGGGCATGCGGTAGTCGGCGAGGTCCCCCAGGCTTCCCAGGAGTGCAGCAACGGATGGCCGCTCGGCAACGTCGCTACCGCCGCCAGCTTGGCCAGGCACGCTTGCCGCAACGGCAACAGCGCCGGGTGGCGCGGGAACGCCACGCCGCCCAGCAAGGATGCGGCCTCGCAGCAAAATTGCGGCAGGATCAGCTCCGCGCCGATCGGCGCGTCTTCCGGCACCGCATGCGCGTAGGGATCGGGCTGGCGTTCGAGGAACCGGGTTGCAGCCTGGACTGCGTCGGCAGCGCCGGGAAGAGGATCGGCACGCTGCAATGCCAGCAACGCCGCCCACGTGGGCGCATGGCGGAACAGCGGGAAGTCCGCGCTTCCCCATCCGCCATCGGCCTGTTGCTGCGAGATGAGCCACGCGTAGGCGTCCTGCCGACCGGTGACGTTGCCGTGGAATTGCAGAGCTCGCGCCGTGTCGTAGACGGACGGACCGACGCTGCCGCCATCGCTCATCTCGCCCAGCAGGTGGCGCAATTCGGAAAGGATCTGTTCGGACTGCGCGTTCACGCGGGATCTTTCTTCAGACGGTTGACGAGAACCAGGATCGGGCAGACGCCGCGCACGTCGTCGCAGGTCCGCCGCATAGGCTTGGCCGCAGCGCGCCGCGGCCGTGCAGGGCAACCGCTGCCATCGGCGCCGCGGACTCGGACACGGTGCAGCATGCACCGCTACCGCCGGCCGATCGCAGCGGCACAGGGGCGACTCCATGCGCACGGGCGCGCTCATGCGCATGGCGCGTGCTTGAACAGGTGCGCGTTGGCTCGCTGCAGCATCTGCTCCAACCGTTCCGCACGCGGCCCCAGCGGGACGATGGCCTCTCCGGCGTCGCGCAACAGATCGAGCGCGAACTGGCGCGCAGCCTGCAGCCCCATGATCGACGCGCAGGTCGGCTTCTGCGCCGCCGCGTCCTTGCCGGGGGTCTTGCCCAGCGCTGTGGTATCCGCTGTCGCATCGAGAATGTCATCGACCACCTGCAACGCCAGGCCGAAACAGGCGCTGTAGCGATCGAGCGCACAGTACAGCGCAGAGTGCGCGGCATCCTCCGCGATGGCGCATAGCGCGCCCATGCGAACGGACGCGCGCACTAGCGCTCCGCTCTTCATCCGGTGCATCGCGACGATCCTGTCCAGCTCGACGTGCTTTCCGACCAGCGACAGATCGATGGCCTGCCCGCCTGCGGCACCCTCGGCGGACACCGCCCGCGCCAGTTCGCGCACGAGCGCGATAGGATTGTCGCCCGGCGCATCCAGGCTCGCCAGGGTCAGGAAGGCGTGCGCCTGCAGCGCGTCGCCGACCAGGATCGCGGTGGCTTCGCCGAACTTGACGTGCACGGTCGGAAGGCCGCGGCGAAGCACGTCATTGTCCATCGCGGGCAGGTCGTCGTGGACCAGGGTACAGGCGTGCATCATCTCGATGGCGGCGCCGACGTCGTCGAGCATGTGCGCCGGCGTGTCGGCCAGTGCGCCGGCGGCCAAACAGAGCAAGGCGCGGGTGCGCTTCCCGCCATGCAAGGTGGCGTAGCGCATCGCCGCCATCAGCTCGGTCTCACCCTTGTCTTCGGCGCAGAGAAGGCGCGCGAGCGCTTGTTCGACCCGCTTTACGCCGTCGTGCATCCAGATGTCCGGCAGCAGCCTGCCGGAAGCGCCGCGCGCTTGCGGGCCCAATCCGCCGAGCGCGGAAACGCCAGTTCGGTCGTCGTGTAGCGTGGAACCGGTCTGCATGCTGTTCATGTCCTTGTACCTGACAGGTGACGGCCACGGCGAGCGGCGGGCCGCCGCGGTGTTGCCGGCGTCGCTGCCTCGCCATACGGGCGCAAGCGATGCCAGCTCATGAGAATCCGATGCGGATTTTCATGGAGGGATGTGCGGTCGGGTAATAGCGCCGGCCTTTTTCGGCGCTGCCCAACAACCGCGGCCGCACCCCGGCCTTGTGCATGGTCAGCGCCAAGGCGATGCAGAACTGCACCAGTTCGAGCCATACCAGGTGGTAACCGATGCAGACGTGTGGGCCGGTACCGAACTGCAGCATATCCACCGGCCGGATCGGCTCCGTGCGTTGCAGCCACCGCGCCAGGCGGAACTGATCAGGCGTCTCGTGCAGCAGCGCCGAGGTCGAGAAATGCAGCAGCGGGATGCACAGATGGGTGCCCGCGGGAATGCGCCGTTGGCCGAGTTGCAATTCCTGCAGCGCCCGACGCGGCAGGAGCGTGGTCGTCGGATGCACGCGCAGCGTCTCGCGGAACAGGGCCTCGGCGACCGGACACTGCGCCAGGTCCGCGTGCCGGGTCGGCACCGCGCCCACGCGTTGCGCCTCCTCGACCAGGGCGTCCCACAGCACAGGCTGCCGCGCCAGCTCGATCACCATCCAGGCCATCGTCGAGGCGGTGGTGTCGTGACCGGCAAGCAGCAGCAAGCGGATATTGGCGACCAGGACGTCATCGGAGAGCGCATCGTCGCTGCGATCGAAGGCGCTCACCATGTCGTTGATCAACCCGGTGCGCGCGGCATGCGCGCGCGCGTCGCGGACGAACTGGCGCAACTGCGCGTCGATCCAGTCGCGGGCGGCGCGGCCGCGCCGCAAGGGCAGTCCGGGCAGGTCGACCGGGGGCGCGACGATCAACTGCAGCAGTTGCCGGTACTTGCGATGCCATCCCGGCAAGTCCTGCGCGGGGATACCCATGAGGCTGAAGATGAGCTTGAGCATCAGGTCGCCGGTTTCGCGCAGGATGGTTACGTCGCCGCGGTCACGCCACGCCTGCACCCGCGCCCAGATGACGGGCGCGAACAGGTCGCCGATCCCGGCCTGAGTCAGCCCTTTGGGCAGGAACGCCGCCTTGATCGCATCGCGCGCCTGCCGGTGCGCGCCGCCGTCCTGGGCGACCAACGTTCCGCCAAGTAATTCGGGCGCGATCTCTTCGATCAGCGCCGAGGACACGTCCTTGTGCCGGAGCAGTGCGAACGCATCCGGATCCACGCACGTCATCAGGTGTCCGGCAGGGCCGAAATCCAGCCAGAAGTGGCTGCCCAGCATCCGTTCCGCGCGCCCCAGCAGGCGCGGCAGGTCGCAGACGATGGCGGGAAGATGCCCGACCAGGGGGAAAGCGCCGGGCACGACCGGGATGTCGTACCGCCGCCGGTGCCGACGAGCCAGGGGGTTGAGCAGCATGTCCATCAGCAGCGCGGCGCCGCAGGCGCTTCGGCGGTGTTGCCGGCAGGCCGCGCGGCGCGGCTGTTGCCACCGTCGGCGTACGTCGGCACATGCGCCAGCATGCCGCCGTCAATGCACACCACCTGGCCGGTGATGAACGCAGCATCCTCGGAAAGCAGGAACGCCACCAGCGCGGCCACGTCCTCGGGACGGCCGACGCGCGGCAGGAGCTGGTGCCGGCGCAGATGCCGCTGCATGCGCTCGTCCAGCTTGGCGAGGAGACGCTCGGTCATGATGAGACCCGGCGCAACCGCGTTGCAGCGGATCTGCGCATGACCGTACTGGGTGGCGAGCGAGGCCGATAGCATGTTCATCGCCGCCTTCGACGCGGCGTAGGACGTCTGCGCGGTGTCACCGCTGAGCCCCTGGCACGACGACATGTTGACGATGGCGCCGCCGCCGCGGGCGATCATCCGTGGGATGGCCTGCCGGCAGCAGAGCAGGCTACCGCGCAGATTGGTCGCCATGGTCTGATCCCAGACCGCCAGGTCCAGGTCGAGGATCGCTCGGTCGCGCGGGGTCAGATGCATGGCGCTCGCGTTGTTCACCAGCAGGTCGACCCCACCGAAGTGCCGCTCCGCCGTCTCGAACAGCGCTGCCACCGCCTGCGCATCGGCGATGTCCATCGCCAGCGCCAGCGCGAGGCCCGCTTCGGCCGCGATCTGCGCGGTGCAGGCGATGGCCGCCGAGCCATCAATGTCGGCCACCACCACTCTGCCGCCTTCGCGCGCGATGGCTAGGGCGCATGCCTTGCCGATGCCGGCGCCGGCGCCGGTCACCACGGCCACCTTGCCTTCAAACCGTCCGATCGTGTCCTCGTGGATTGCGTTGGTCTTTCGCGGCATGCCGCTCGGCCTCACCGGAGAAGGCGCGGGGTCGGCGCTGGCGCGCTCGTCATCGCCAGCGTCGCTTTCGATGACCCGAATGGCGGCGACCGGGCACTGGCTGGCCGCGAGCCGCACGGCGGCGTGCAGCACCTGCGGGACCGTCGCCACGCACACTTCCGCCACGCCGTCCGGTTCGCGCTGGCGAAAGGTGCCCGGCAGCGTCAGCACGCACTGCCCGGTGGTTCCGCACAGATCCTGGTCGACCACGACGCGCATCTCAGCCCCCGTGCTCATGCAGCCGCACCGGCAGCGCGCGGAATGTCCTAAGGAACGCGGAGGGCTCCCGGGTGGGCTGCTCGGCCAATGCCAGCGTGGGGAAGCGCGCCTGGATCCGCGGCAGGCTCTCGGCCAACTGCACCCGGGCCAGTTGCGCACCGAGGCAGAAGTGGATGCCGTGGCCGAAGCTCAGCATGATCTTCCCGTCGGTCGACATGCCAGGACTGGTGCCGTAGAACCGCGCGGGATCGAAGCGGTCGGGGTCGGCGAAGGCGTCCGGGTCGCGATTGCCGGCCGCGATCAGCACGCGCACGTCCGCGTTCTTCGGGATCACCACGCCGCCTAGTGCGATGTCGCGCTGGGCGATACGCGGAATGGAGCTGAACATGGCGGGCGCGTCGCAGCGCAGGACTTCTTCGACGAATGCCTTCACCCGCGCGGCGTCTCCCTGCAGCCAGTGCCGCTGTTCGGGATACGCCAGCATCGCCAGGACCGCATGGTCGATGGTCGCGGCAGTGGTGGCGAAGCCGCCCAGCAGCATACCCCACAGCATGCTGATCAACTCCGCATCCGACAGCGTGTCGGCATCGTCCTCGTGTGCGCCGACCAGTATCGACACGATGTCGTGGCGGGGATCGGTGCGCTTGCGCTCTATGAGGTCGCCGAAGTAGGCCTGCACGCTGGCGCTGGCCGCGTCCGCCGCGGCGAGCTGGGGATCGCTGGCGTGCGGGCTTAGGCCTTCCAGAATGGCGCCGATGCCGGCGGCGAGCCCGAACATGTCGTCTTGGGGCATGCCGAACAGTTCGGCGAAGATTAGCATGGGCAAGGCCAGCGCGAATTCCCGATGCAGGTCCACCGCCTCCCCGCGCTCCAGCGCGGGCGCCATGCCGTCCAGGCGCGCTGCGACGATGCGCGCGATGCTCGGCCGCAGGTCGTCGATCTGGCGCATGGTGAAATCGCGCGAGATCAGCCGGCGCAGACGCGTATGCGTCGGTGGGTCCTTCATCGCCAGCGTGGACGCCAGCAGATTGAGCGACAGGCTGGTCGCCGCACGCGGGAAATAGCGCGCGAGTTCGCCGGGCGCCGGCCCCCGAAACGCATCCCCCGTGGCCTTGAGCGCCCAGTAGATGTCGGCGTGGCGGCTCAACAGAAAGAGGCCCGACGCCGCGCGATGCACCGGATCGTGCTCGCGCAACCATCGCAGGAACGGATACGGGTCGTCGATGCACGCTGGCGAAGCCAGTTCGGCGAAGGCGTCCCGGCATGCTGCTGTGGTTTCTTGCACGTCCATCTTGCTTAGTTGTTGGCTGGCTGATCTGAACGGCGCGCGCCAGGCGCGCCGGCAAATTGCGGAGAAGATCGCGACTCCCAGGGGCGTCCGCGCATCACCAGAGCACCGGCAACTCTTCGAACCCGCCAGTGATGATCTCCTTGCGCAACTTCAGTTCTTCGGGCGCCACGGCCAGGCGCAGCGCGGGAAAGCGCTGGAAGACCGAACCGAACACCACTTTGAGTTCCAGCCTGGCCAGCGCCATGCCGAGGCAGTAGTGCGGACCGTAGGAGAACGCTAGGTGCGGATTTTCGTCGCGCCCGATATCGAAGATTTCCGGGTCGTCGAAATGGCGCGGATCGAACGACGTCGCCGGCAGTCCGACCAGCACCTTGCTCTCCGCGGGAATATGCACGCCGGCGATGGTCACGTCGGTCCTCGGATAGCGCATGATGCCGTCCCAGCCCACGCCCGCCGGGTACATGCGCAGGATTTCCTCCACCGCCGTGTCCACCAGGGATGGATCGCCGACCAGGCGTTCGCGCTGTTGCGGATGGCGGAACATGGCCAGCAGGCCGAATTCGATCTGCGCGACGGTGCTCTCGTGCCCGGCCACCAGCATGCCCGCGGCCAGGCCGATCGCCTCCTCCTCGGTCGCCTTGCCCTGGTCGACCGCCGCGAGCAGATCTGTCAGCAGGTTGTCGCCCGGATCCTGGCGCTTGTCCCGCATCTTTCCGCGAATGTAGGCGCGCAGTTCTTCCCAGGCCAGGCGCGACGCGCTGCGCGGGCCGCTTTCATGCTGGTGCGTCATTACCTCGTCGGACAGCCCGGCGAAAAACGCGTGATCCTCGTAGAGCACGCCCATCAGCGCGCTGATGACCATGGCCGGAAGCGGAAAGGAGAGGTGGCGCCGCAGGTCGGCGGGCTGGGGCTGGGCCGCGAGTGTCTCGAACAACTGCGCGGCGATCGCCTCGACCTGCTGCGCGAGCAGCTTCACCCTGCGGTCGCTGAAGGCCGGCGCCACGATCGTGCGTAACCGTGCATGCTCGCCCCCCTCGTGCGAGACCAGCCACCCCGGCGAACCGAGAATTACCGAATCCGGGGTGAATGCCGCCGGCGGCATTCCCGCGGGCCGGAACGCCGCGTCGGACAGCACCGCCTTGGCCTCGTCGTAGCCTGTCACCCACCAGCCTTCGTGCCCGGACGGGAAGCGCACGCGGTGGATCGGACCGTTGGCGCGCAGCGCCAACATCTTGGGCGAGGGCTCGATATGATCGACGCGCCACATCGGCAGCGTCGGCAAGGATTGTTCGGACATGGTTACACTTCAGTCTTTACGCGATGGAAGGGCGGAAGGTGACCGGCAGGCGCTGCGGGCTTCACGTGCGCTTGCGTTCACTTCAGTTCGTCGATGATAATCGGCGGGGAAGGCGGCCGGACCCTAGGGCCTCAAAGTGGCTTTAGCCAACTACCGAATCTTGTAGTGGCGTCCTAAACTAAACGCCTGGCGGCGCAAAAAACATGCGGAAAACTCTGTCGCCACGCGCTGCAATACGGAAACCTATTTCCGATGCGTATCCGCCTATGTTGGTTGGCTACATGCGCGTGTCGTCGGACTCCGACCGCCAGAGCACGGACTCGCAGCGCGATGCGCTGCTCGCCGCCGGCGTTGATCTGGTGACCGGCCTGGGGTTCGCCACGACGACGACGATGGTATTTCGCAAGGCTGATAGAGGGCCCGCGTTGATTTTCGATGCAAACGTTATCAACGCGATCGTTGATCCTTCGGGCCCTTGGGAAGCTCATTTTCAAGAACAAGATCCCTTCTCGGCTCAACGAACTTTCATGCGAAAGGCGTGCTGAACTATAGCAACTACGTCGAGGAAGCAGCGGGGCTTGCACGACAACACCTTTCGGGACAATAAGCTCGCAAAGGAAGCAGGTCCGTCAGCCGTCCTGGAGGGCAATGACAGCCGCTGCAAAGAGCCCGGGCTGGCGCTATTTCGTCGTAACGCGTACCGGCAGTGAGCTGAGGGCCCGCAATCCACTGCTGTCGCGGTATACCGGCTCGCCCGTTATCTCGATTGATGCGACGCTCGCCGCCAAGGCGGCCAGCACGGCTTCGCCTTCGAGCCGCGCGACCATCTGCCCCACGCAGCCGTGGATCCCGGTGCTGAAGCCGATATGTCCCGAAACGCGCCGGGCGATGTCGAACTGGTCGGGCCGTTCCCACCGCGTTTCGTCGCGATTCGCCGAACCGGCCTGTACACTGCCTCGAGGTCCGCAATCAGTCGCTCGACTTCTGCAAGCCAATTTCGGCAAGGCCGGCGCGTAATACTACTGGATATCGAGGGCATTGATCACCCGAGGTCCGCGCGAACCGGATCCGGAAGTCGGTTGGTGCGGAGAACACGTTCTCAACCGATCTTTAGCGCTTTCGACGCAATGGCCACCGAGTTGGGCCCGCTGATCGAGAAGGTCTGGCGGCACTGGGAGGACAAGCACTGCGCGGGCCCGGACCGTCACGCTGAACGCTCAAGTCAACGATTTGGACATCATCACGCGCAGCAGGTCCATGCCGATCGCGATTTCGAACCACAGCGAGCTCGAACACTTCTCGATCGCTGCTTGAAAGCGAGATGCCCGCTTCAAAGCCGTTCGGCTTCTTGGGAGTATCGTTGTCCTCGCGCCATGGTGAGGGGCAGGCTGAGCCGCAACTCGGCCTGCCGATTTGAGAGGCGCAGTTTCGAGCAGGATTTCAGGAAGGGGCGCAGGCGCGGGTCGTGTGCAGCGCGGCAGAGCTCATTGGTTAACATTCGTGAATCCCCAAATCGAAAGACTTGCGGTAGGATCAGGTTTTTCCGAGGGTCGCACCCATGTTTGAACAAGCGACTACCGCTCTATTGCGAGCGGTGCTCGACGAGGTCTGCGAAAAGCTACCACGCGACGAGGCCGGCGCTCGCACCCACGTGGCCTGCAAGATCCTGGAAGCCGCAAAGACCGGCGAAACGACCCCGGACGAGCTGCGGCAGATCGGCCGGATAGCGCTGACAGAAGCGCCGACGATGTGGCGTTGATCGGGCGGGTCCGGGGTGAATTTCCAGGTCACAGTCTTGAAAGTCCTGATGAGTTATCCGGAAGGATTCGCCGTGATGGCGGACCTCAAGCGGGACATGGCAATCCTCGCCACCAGCGGCCCGGAATGGGCCGAACGCACCAAGCGGCTGGCCGCGCGCGTGCCCGGGCTCGACATTTTTTCGGACGGTCTCGTTGTGCGTCAAAACGGCGGCTGGAGGATTACTGTGAAGGGACGAGCCGTGCTCGAATCCATGGAGGCGCGCCGGACCGAACACGAACCGGTCGAGAAGGTGCTAGTGGAAACGGCCGGGCCACCAGTGCCATCCTTGCCGCTCCCGGCAGAGCGAGCGAAGCGCCGACGCGCACGGCGCCAGCGTCGCCGCGAAGCCCGCGAACCCGCGCGAGCGCATGCATCTTAAGTGGACAGGGCGCGGCCGCAGCCCAACTCATTGACCAAAGAGTAGATAGGATAGCTCCGGTCGATGCCGCGGCGATCCCGCGTCTCGTCGGTCCAGCCGACAGCTCGGCGATAGCTGCCCATCGCGCCGTTCGCTTGAGTGCCCTGACGTCGACGGGCTTATTCTCGTCGGCGAAGGGGGCGACCCAGAGCGCATCCTCGGGACAATAAAGCTCGCAAAGGAAGCAGGTCTGACAGTCGTCCTGACGGGCAACGACCGGAATTCCATAGGTGCCCAGTTTGCCGTGCATCGCCTTCCATACGCTATCGTAATCGGCGAATGCGAAGCCGGTGTTCACGATGCCCGCGCTCGGCACCAGGTGGCAAGGATCGAGGACGATTGGTTGAAGAACTCACGCCGCCGCTGCGTACCTGGGGCAGGAGTTCGGTGTCGGAGCCGAGCTGATTGGCCGGAAACAGCCTGATCTCCAGCCGGCCGCTCGTCGCTTCGCGGATCGGTCGATCGCCTCTTGCGCCGATATTCACCGGATGGGTCGGATCCTGTCCGGTCGCGAACTTCTAGACGAACTCGGCGGCAGACGCCGGACGGGTCAGAATCCTGCAGAGAGGTACGGCCGTAGCCGCCCTCAACAGGGAACGGCGGCTGATGATTCCGGGCTTCGAGACAATCATGTTTTACTCCTGATCCTGCATTGACGTTGCTGCCGACTGCAAGCTGCGCTGGCGTGCAGCCTTCCGGGCTCTTCACCGGCTTTCGATCGCCGGCATTTGGGCAAGAGCCATCGCTCGCCGCCGCAATATACGGCGGGCGTAGCTCCTCAAGGGGCTTCCCTTGATTGGCGCTTAGCGCCGGTGCACTAAAGCCACTGCTTGATCTGCCTTGCGACCTCTGCGGTGGAAATCCCGTAGCGGTCGTGCAGTGTCGGAAGTGCGCCAGCGTCAAGGAATTCGTCCGGCAATGCGATCTGGCGGAAACGCCGATGAACGCCTGAACGCATCAGAAGTGCAGCAACCGCCTCGCCAAGTCCGCCAATTGTGGTGTGGTTTTCGGCAACAACGACAAGGCGGCCCGGCTTGCCGGCTTCACGCAAGATCGTCTCAGTGTCGAGCGGCTTAATCGTCGGAACATGCAGCACCGCGGTATCGACGTTGTCGCGCATCAAAGTTTGCGTGGCCTCGAGTGCACGCATTGTCATGATGCCGGATGAGATGACCAGGGCGTCCTTCCCGTCACGGATCAGTTTGGCCTTGCCGAGTTCGAATTTGTAGTCATATTCGTCGAGCACGACCGGTACTTGGCCGCGCAGCAAGCGCATGTAGACCGGCCCGCGGTGCGCGGCGATGGCGGGCACCATTTGCTCGATCTCATGGGCATCGCAGGGATCGATGACGGTCATGTTTGGCATCGCGCGAAACAGGGCGACATCTTCTGCGGCCTGATGGCTCGGGCCATAGCCCGAGGTCAGCCCCGGCAGCGCGCAGACGATCTTCACGTTGCGATCTTCCTCCGCGATCGTCTGGTGTATGAAGTCGTAAGCCCGTCGCGATGCGAACACGGCGTAAGTGGTCGCGAACGGCATGAAGCCTTCGGCGGCAAGGCCCGACGCTGCGCCGAACAGAAGCTGCTCGGCCATGCCCATCTGATAATAACGGTCCGGAAATTCCTTCGCGAAGATGTGCAGGTCGGTGTATTTGCCGAGATCGGCCGTCATGCCGACCACCTCAGGGCGGTGGCGTGCGAGCTCGACGAGCGCGTGTCCAAAGGGCGCAGGCTTCGTCTTCTGTCCCTCGGACGCGATCGACGCGATCATGGCGGAGGTGGTCAGGCGCGGCTTGCCAGGCTGAGGTGCTGATCTGACGGTTTTCATGCCTGCCTCCCGGCTTCGAGCGCGGCAAGCGCGAGCTGCCATTCGTGCTGCTCGACGCGGATGAAATGGCTCTTCTCGCGCTGTTCCAGGAAAGGAACGCCCTTCCCCATCAGAGTGTCGGCGACGATCATCCTCGGCTTGGGCTCGGGATGGGATTTGGCGGCGTCGAACGCTGCAGCCACGGCATCGAGATCGTTGCCGTCGATCCGCTGCACGAACCAGCCGAAGGCCTGAAGCTTGTCGACCAGCGGCTCGAAGGCCATGACCTGCGTGGAAGGACCATCCGCCTGCTGATTGTTGACGTCGACGATGCCGATCAGATTGTCGAGCTTGTAGTGGCCTGCCGACTGGATCGCTTCCCAGACGGAGCCTTCGTCGAGTTCGCCATCGGAAAACAACGTGTATACCCGTGCCTCGGATCTCTTGCGCTTGAGTCCTAGGCTCATGCCGACGGCAATGCTCAGCCCAAGTCCGAGCGATCCGCCCGACATTTCCATTCCGGGCGTGTAGGAGGCCATGCCCGACATCGGCAGGCGGCTCTCGTCGCTGCCATAGGTTTCGAGTTCTTCCTCCGGGACAATTCCCGCTTCGATCAAAGCTGCGTAGAGTGCGATGGCATAATGTCCGTTGGAGAGCAGAAAGCGGTCCCGGCGGTCCCATGACGGATCTTCAGGCCGGTAACGCATGGCGTGGAAGTAGGCCACGGCGAGAACATCGGATATGTCCAGCGCCTGCGCGATATAACCCTGCCCCTGGACTTCGCCCATGCGCAGCGCATTGCGGCGGATATTGTAGGCGCGGTCCGCCAGCTTGGGCGCGTTGATAAGCGTATTGGTGGTCGTTTCCATCGATCTGGACCTTATCTCGCTGGCTCAGTGGATAAGCATGCCGCCGTTGACGTCGATCACGGCACCCGTGACGTAGGCAGATAGATCGGACGCTAGGAAGGTGTAGATACCGGCAACGTCTTCTGCCGTGCCGAGGCGATTGAGCGGAATGCCTTCCAGAATTTTCGCTCTCATTTCATCGTTCAGCTTGCCTGCCGTAATATCCGTGCCGATCAGGCCGGGCGTGACGCAGTTGACGCGAATCCCGTCAGGGCCGAACTCCCGCGCCATCGCCTTGGCGAGGCCAAGGACCCCCGCTTTCGCAGCCGAGTAGTGTGGGCCGCCGAAAATGCCACCACCGCGCTGAGCCGAGACGGACGACATGCACGCGATCGATCCGGACTTTCGTGCGCGCATATGCGGGATCACCGCTTGCGACAGAAACAGGATACCCTTGAGATTGACGTCCTGAATTCGATCCCAATCGGCCGGCGAAATGTCCAGGAACTTGACCGGCTGGGTGATCCCGGCATTGTTGATCAGGATATCGATGCGTGCGAAGGTTTCGATCACGCGGGCGACTCCCTGTTCGCAGAACGATTTGTCGGCGACGTTGCACGCCAGTCCAATGTGGGACTTTCCAAGCGATGCCGCAGCGTCCGCCGCGGCGCCCGCGTCGATATCCAGAATGGCCACCCGAGCGCCCTCGGCGGCGAATCGCCGGGCGGTGGCAAGCCCGATCCCGCGCGGCGAGGCCGCGCCCGAAATGATTGCCGTCTTACCGCTGAGCAGCATCAATTCCTCCCGCAAATTGTTCTTCCTTGCTGGATTTAGGAATGACGCGCGGAGGCCGGCTGTACTAACGCACAGTTGTCATGGATCGATGAATCTGGTTCACTTATCGGATGCTCTCGAAGATCCCGATATCCTCAATTCGTGCCTTTGAAGCCGCAGCCCGGACCGGATCGTTTCGCGATGCGGCGAATGAGCTTCACCTGACGCCGAGCGCCGTCAGTCACGCGATCCGCAAGCTGGAGGCCACGCTTCGGACCGTTCTGTTCGAGCGCAGCGCGCGGTCTGTGCGGCTCACGCCTGCCGGCGAAAATCTGATGCGTCACACCGGGGCGGCGTTCGATCAGCTCCGCCGCGGCCTTGAGGAAGTCGCTGCGCGCGGACCGCAACTGGTGCGCGTCCACTCCGCCCCAAGCTTTGCTGCGCAATGGCTGGCGCCACGGCTTGCGCAGTTTCTCGCTGCTTACCCGAAGCTCGAGGTTCGATTGGCCGCAAGCACGGATTATGCGCGCTTCAGCAACGATGATTTCGATATCGATATCGTCTACGGTCCGCCGCGCGCAGAAGGCGTCGAGATTGTTCCTCTACCGGAAGAGACGGTTACCCCGCTCTGCTCTCCCTCGCTCGCAAAATCGATAGGGAAGGCCGCTGATCTGCTCGATCAGACGCTCATCCGCTCAGACGTGAAGCAGGTGCAGTGGCATCAATGGTTCGCCGCGAACGGATTAGAAGCCCCCGCCCTCCACGGCATGAGGTTCGATCGGAGCTTTCTTGCAATTGCGACCGCTGCGGAGGGATTGGGAGTGGCGTTGGAATCAACCCTCCTGGCCGAGCGTGAACTGGCCAATGGGCGATTGGTTGCCCCATTGGCGGGACGCGCGAACGATATCAGTTACGTCGGTCACCGTCTCATCTATCCGCGCGCCAGCCGACAAAGATCGGCCGTACGCGCGTTTGCAGACTGGCTGCTCGCGCAACTCGACGGCGAACACGCCCGCTCCTCGCGATGAACTGCAGGTCTGGCTGGAGCTTGGTTCAGGGCAAACCTCTGCTTGGCGCCGAACAGCAACCTTCGCCGCCGGGGCGTCCCGCGCCTGCGGAGAACCTCAAATCATGCATTCTTCATTGGTCTGGCAGCGAGCTATCGTTGATGCTCGCCGATCCATCTCTACAAGGCGATCATCGATGTAGCGCCTGAGCGCCGCAGCCGCGTTCAACATATAGACAGCATTGAGATCACTTCCCACACGTCACGGCTCGCGCGCGCCTGCAAACCGTTCCAAGAGGCGCTCGACGCCAGCAGGCGCGAGCCGATCGCAAGCCAGCGGATTCTGCTCGCAGGAGGCGACGGCGAGCGCATCTCTACCCAAGCGATGCAACAGTGAAGCTCGCTTGCCAGGTCGCGCGCCTCATCGACTGGTCGGCGACCCTGGAGGCCCTGGCAGAGCTGGGGGTCAGCAGGGGTGCTGGACCTCGATCCGGGACATGCGCTCGCCGAATTGATGCAGGCCTTCCGTCCGGACGTCCGTTGCTACGCGGCCGATGGATTTCACACTTTCGATGGGCTTCGAAACTGGATAGCCTCTCAACAACGAAGATGCTCAGCCCCTTGATTCAACGAGGCGATCTTCCACGGCCCTCGGGCCGGCCTACCTACGTCATGGGGAGATGGTAGCTGACCCGCAAGGCCATCACTGGTCGGGGGTTGGGATGTCAAAGCCGAGCGGTAGAGCGGTATGTGACGATTTCTTTCAATGACTCACAGAGTTGGTCTATTCTGGACTTCAAAGTACGAGCGGATAGGTAGACCAGAACGGCAATGGCAAGGCGCCGAAACATCATCGCAATTCCCTCGCTGGGTTCTCTCGACAAGACCGCAGGCCGGGTCGGACAACAACTCACGCAGGCACTTCGCGAGGCGATATCAAACGGGATCTTGAAGCCGGGCGAACGGCTGCCGTCCACCCGCACCCTCGCTGCATCGCTCCAACTCGCGAGGGGTACGGTCATCGAGGCGTTTGGTCAGCTACATGCGGAAGGCTACCTCGAAGCGCGCGCCAGAGGCGGCACGATCGTGGCGAACGTCAATGGCGACAGCGAACTCGTGAGCCCACCGCAGGCATTCATCGAGCCGCCGCGGATCGGCCTTGTGTTGCGGGAGAACGTCGCCCGTCTTGCAGAGGTCGTGCAAACTCTTCGGCCCCAAGGGACGATGCCATTTGCAATCGCTCATCCGGCAGGCGCGGTCGCCCCGGATGACAAGTGGCGCCGTCTCGGTAATCGCGTCCGAGCGCTGCGCGTGGCTGCCCCGTCGGGATACATCGATCCGAAAGGATTGCCTGATTTGCGGCTCGCGATTACTGATTACGTTCGTAAAGCCCGTGGAGTGAAATGCGAAGCCGGCCAGGTCGTGATCACGGCGGGTACGCAGCAGGGTCTTTTTCTGGCTGCAACCGTTCTTCTTGCGGACGGAGACGCAGTATGGGCGGAAGACCCCGCCTATCCCGGTATTGTCGCGGTTCTCGGAAACTTCAACGTCCAGACCTCTCGGATTCCCGTCGACGCGCAGGGCATCGACGTCCACGAAGGCCTCGTCCGATGCTCGAAGGCTCGGGTCGCGTTCGTTACGCCATCGCATCAATATCCGCTCGGCATGCCGATGAGCATGGCGAGACGCACGGCTCTGCTGTCCTGGGCCCGTCAAAACAATGCCTGGATCGTCGAGGACGATTACGACAGCGAACTTCGCTACGCGGGACATCCATTTCCGTCCCTGCAGGGATTCGATCCTACACGTGTCGTCTATCTCGGGACGATGAGCAAAGTGCTCTTTTCCTCCATGCGGATCGGATACGCTATCGTTCCCCTTCCGCTGGTGGAGGCGTTCGCAGGCGCCCGTGCTCTTATTGACCGCCATTCTCCGACAGCCGATCAATATGTGCTCGCGCAATATATGCGCGAGGGCTATTTCGAAGCTCACATACGGCGCATCCGGGGCGCTTACGCAGAACGGCGCGCGGCCCTGATCTCCGCCATTAAGACAGAGCTGCCGTCCTGGACAGCGCTCCAACCAAGCGACCAAGGTATGCACCTGGTGCTTTGGCTTCCTGCCGGCCTCGACGACGTCAAGCTAGCCGAGCAAGCACAGAAGGCCGGGCTGGTTGTGCGACCGATCTCGCCCATGTACCAAGATGCGCCTGCTCGGTTCGGTCTAATGCTCGGCTTCGGCGGCTTTTCCGTCGCGGAATTGCAGGGGGCCGCAGTCCGCCTGAAAGGTGTCCTTGAGGCATCGGTCCGCGCGAACAGAAAGGCCAAACTGTCCAAGCGCCCACGGATGGAAACTGCCAGATAATATCTGGATGGCCGCGCTCAGGTCTCTTTCGCAGCAATCGGCGCTCGCCGCGAACTTGAACATTGGGTTGGGGTGCTCCGCAGCGCGCCGGGAAGAACGCGCACTGATCTCCAGTTTTTGACTCCAACCAGAGCTTTCGCCAGCGGCAGACGATCGTAGGGCGAATGAGATTATCCATGCTTGCGCAGGGCCGCCGATGGGCTTGGCCCCGCCATACGCGAGGATCACAAGTAGGGCGTTGCGCCACGATTTCTCCGAGCATGTCGCTCCGTCGGATATGAGTCAGGCCTGCTCCGCTTTGGCCACAGCGGCGGCCAGCATTGCATCGCCGATCACATCCTTGCCCTGGGCCTTGAGCGCGTTCCCTGCACCGAGAATGTCCCGGACCTCTTTATTCTGACTAAGCTTCGACTTGCCAACGAGTCGTGTGATCTCGATCTCGATTCCGACGATCATCTTGAGCATCGTATCGATGTAGTCCTTGGGACTGTCAGTCATCTTCCAAGGATCGGCCTGCTTCGCCTCATGGATGCGCGTCAGCCGCGCGACCATGCCACGAACGTAACGCTCATCGTCGCGGATCGTCACGCGTCCGTACACATGAGCCACCATATAGTTCCAGGACGGGACCTGCTTCTTGAACTCGACCTTGCTGGGATACCAGTTCGGCGCGATGTAGGCATCCCCGGCGCGGAATACGATCAGCACCTCGTTCCCCGTAGCGATATCCTGCCAAATGGGATTTGCGCGAGCCACATGTGAATGAAGCACGCCCTGTTGCCCTTCCTTCGCGTGCAACTCGAAAGGTAGGTGATTTGCGTCGAGCCCGCTCTTCCCGTTGGTAAAGAGGATGCCGAGAGGATTTTTGTTGATGAGATCGTGAAGCGCCTCGGGGCGCGACTCGGCGAAATGTGGGGGGACGTACATGCTAGCTCCCTGGCAATTGATGAATGCCGCGCACGCTGCTCGCAGCATCAACGGGATTTCGTTCAGACCTCGGTCATCTGGAATTCACTCTTGTCTGCACCGCAATCGGGGCAGATCCACTCGTCGGGGACGTCTTCCCAGCGAGTGCCCGGCGGAATGCCCTCGTCCGGCCATCCCTCCCGCTCGCTGTAAACAACCCCGCAGAGCGCGCACATCCAGGTCTTGTAAACCGGTGCGCCGATCGCTGTTTCAGAGTGCAGGTGAGCGCTTTCATTGCTCATCTCGGGTCGCCTATGCTGTCGAGCATTCATGAGACCGATGTAGGCCAGAACTGGTTCATTCCATAGAGCCAGTCTGCGGCATTCTTGCTGTACCAGATTGACGTCCTCTGGTTTTGGTCAAGGCCGTCAACCCGGCAGTAGGAAGATCTCTCAGAGAAGAAGTGCATTCCTTCTTCGAGCAGCCGAAACTGGTCATCCGACTGTTGGAGAGCCATGACCGCGAAGCCTTGGGTCCCTCAGCCACGCGCCGCCGCTTTCATCGGCAAAGGCCTGCGAGGCGTCGGCTGTGCATTCCATCACTTCCGATAAGAGCGCAAATGAGCCAGAACCGTCCAGCGGCCGGCGGCGTTACAAATGGCTTTGCAGCGAGCCACACGGCCGCTGCAGTCCTGAGCTTTGTGCAATTGCACTCAGGCGTGAAACGGGTCTAGCCATCATGCACGAAGATTGGCGCCGCGAACGTCAGTTGAAACGATTAACGGGCTGAGCAATGTTCGACTCGCATACGTTCTTTTTTGTTCCTCGCCGTGGCATTGTTTGTGGTGGTCACGCCGGGCCCGGGTCTCTTCTATATTGTGGCCCGGACGCTTGCTGGCGGCAGAAGTGAAGCGCTCGCATCGAGCGTTGGCCTGGGTACCGGAGGGCTTGTCCACGTTTTCGGCAGCACCGTCGGTCTGTCTGCCCGTGTTGTCGCAAGCGCACAAGCGTTCACCTTGCTAAAGATCGCCGGAGGCCTATATCTCATCTGGCTCGGGATCAAGGCGTGGCGCGAGGCAAGCGTCGATCCGATAGAATTGCAGACGACAGATGCGTATTCTGCTCTTCGCCAGGGCATCGTCGTAGAGGCGCTGAACCCGAAGACAGCCGCATGCTTTCTCGTGTTCATCCCGCAACTCGTCGACCCATCTGGGAGTGTCAGCATGCAGTTCATCGTCCTGGCTCATTTCGGTCGGACTCAACACGAGCGTAGACCTGATTGTGACCTATTGGGCTCCAAAGACGAGGGATGGCTTTGCAAAACGGCCCTCATTCTTCGTTAAGGCGCGATAGGCATCAGGCGCCATCATCTGCGGGCTGGGGCCGACGCTACTCTTCGCAGGCCGCACGAGTTCACCGCTGCCGAACTTCCGCGTCCGAATAGCGCGCAGAGTCTCCATTCGGCTACGAAGGACGCCTTGCCACCGGAGGTCCTTGCTTCACCGTGCAACGCGATCACGACCAGCGTCGATGCTGGTTCGACTTCGGCCGCGGTTTGGCCGTCCGGGCCGGCAGAACATGAAGGGACGCATCAACCGGCCGGGAGCAGGGCCCGCCACCGCAATCCAACGCGCTTGCCTCTGCTGCCTCTTTTGCTCTCGTGCTGGTGGATCTGGATACGTGATGAGAAACCGAGTTCGTGTCCACGGCCTAGAAATCGTCATCCTTCCTCGTGCTCGAAACGAGGAGTGCAGCGCGGAACGGGTGAGCGATGTCCGCAACGCCCTCCCGCCGGATCTTCAAACATCAGGCATCACCCGCCCGATCCTGAGCACCGTCAGGGTCGTCATCGAGAGCGGCCTCCCATTTGTTGCGGATTAGCGAGAAGGCGTGACATCGCTGGGATTCCCGCTAGTGTTTCGACAAGCGCATCGCCGCGATGCTTAGATCTGCGCCCCGGGAACTCGAACCATGTTGCTTCTTAACCATCGCACTGACCACCGGGCGCCTTTGGATGGTGCGGATGCCAACATGCTGAGTTGCGAAGCTGCGTGCGAGGTGGAGCGGTTTCTTAGATATCGCAATGGCCACAAGGAAACACCGCTGATTTCATTGCCGGGCCTCGCCAACGAGATTGGCGTGGGCTCGATCCAAGTCAAGGACGAGGGTCACCGGCTCGGCCTTGGCAGTTTCAAGGCTTTGGGCGGCTCCTATGCCGTGATCCGGCTCGTCTTAGAAGCAGCAACTCCGCGCCTCGGCAGGGCTGTCGACATCTCGGAGCTTCACGCACCTGAGGTGAAGGCCGTAGCACGGGGGATGACGGTATCCTGCGCCACGGACGGCAATCATGGCAGGTCCGTAGCGCAGGGCGCTCAGCTAGTGGGGGCGAACTGCGCTATATTCATTCACTCGGGCGTCAGCGATCAGCGTAGCGCAGCAATCGTCCGACATGGCGCGCAGATGATCCGCGTCAGCGGCAACTACGATGACTCCGTTGCCGAAGCATCCCGAGTTGCCGCAGAGAACGGCTGGATCACGGTGTCTGACACGTCCTGGCCGGGCTACGAGCGTATTCCTGGTCTGGTAATGCAGGGATATACCGCGCTCCTGACTGAAGCACTACGACAGTTGCCCGAACCTCCGACCCACGTCTTCGTCCAGGCAGGAGTCGGTGGACTTGCCGCAGCGGTCGCCGGACATTTTTCGGTGTTGTTAGGTGATAATCGCCCGTTCTTCACGGTTGTCGATCCATCGCGCGCAGCGTGCCTGTTTGAAAGCGCTCGAACCGGGCATCGTGTCAAGGTAGCTCATGGGCAGCCGACAGTGATGGCGATGCTCGAGTGCTACGAACCTTCGCTCGTCGCTTGGCGCATCCTTTCGCGCGCAGCCGACGCTTTTATGATTGTCGATGACGAGGACGCCGTCGCGGTTATGAACCGTTTGGCCAATCCCCGGGACGGTGATCCGGCTATCGTTGCAGGCGAAAGTGGCGGGGTTGGTCTGGCAGGGTTGCTGAAAGTTGCTGCCGATTCGACCTTGCGCGGCCTGATTGGTCTTGAACCTGACGCACGGGTCTTCCTCATCAATACCGAGGGTGCGACGGATCCTGGCGTTTACGAACAGCTCGTGGGTCAGTCTCTATCGCAAGTGGTCAGGAGAAGCTTGGAGGCCTAGACGCTCATGATCCGCGGCCCGTTCGGTGAACTCGTGACGGGGACGAAAGCCCAACAGAAGGCCAAGAACGAAGGCATCCAGCGATTGATCCTACGATTGAAATCCGCCGCAGATTTCTGCTTCCAACGAGGCCCGTACGCACGTTTTCGGCACAAAAGGCATGGCTTTGCCGTCTTGCCGCAAGAACAAGCGCTATGACTTTGGCGCTTTGCAGTCCAACCGCGTCCGTTCGCCTCATCGAATGATACAACAGCTTCATTTTCTTTGATTCGGCACACCGGCTATGAGCCGTTTCATAATTGCGATACAGCTCTCCGAGTAATCTGTCGATATGCGTGGACTCCTGATCGTTCTCACGGCTTTCGCGATCATGCTGGCGGCACGCGGCCACCGCCAAAGCGCGTTCATGCCGCGCCCGACCGCGCCCATGCCACCCGTCAACGTGCCCTAACGCCACGAGGTCTGTCGGGTAAGCGGTTGCCTGCGAGCGAACGCAGGGCAGATCGGGCCGGCAACAAGGGACTGCTAGGCTGATTTCGGCGCATTCTTCAGATAGACGACAGCGCGACGTCCCGCAGAGGTCAGCTGCCCCAGAGTCGTTTTTCCCGCCCGCACCGCTTGAATCAGTTGCTCAGCGACATACCGACGGCTCTCGTGGTCACCGCCATTCGGCAGTCCCGCACAGACCTGATCCAAGACCAGGCCCATATTCGCTTGAACCTCTCCCGTAAATTCGCTCACGCTCCATCTCTCTGTCATTCGGCCTGCAATATTGACCCCCTAAGCCGGGGGATCGGCGTCCAAAATTGACCCCCTATAGGTTGGTCTGT
>NZ_JBVVPN010000069.1:16915-27997 GCF_055811035.1 Bradyrhizobium sp. MI1.10 | reverse complement strand
TCCCTGCAATCTCAAATGCCGCCGCAACCGGAAAACTGACTCCTGCTCAATCGCTTAGAGCCTTGTTCACGGACGACACAGTAGCCGACGCTAGTCGGATCAATGGCTTACGTCGGCCGCAAAACGGCTGATGCTGGACCGCAATGCCGTTTGACTCGTCGGGCAAAACAGGAGCATGCTGCTAGCATTCCGAAAATCCCACGAACTCTGCTGTCATTCCCCGCGCAGGCGGGGAATCCAGTACGCCGCGGCGTCTCGGCTCAAGCGATGGAATCCATGTGGACCGAAAGTCCGGGTTACTTCTGATCGACGTTGCTGGTCCCCGAACCTGGCGTACCGATCGGCAAGCCGTTCGCCGCATGACCGACGCCAACGCCCGGCGCACTGACGGCTCCTGGAGTTTGATCTTGCGGAAGTGTCTTGATCCCCGTCCTTGCTTGCTCAGCGGGGCTCATCTGGTCCCTGTTATCGCTGTTGGCACCATTGGTCGCCGTGATGCCGGACCTGTCGCTCCCGTTTGGCGTGCCGATCTGTGTCGATCCGGTCGCGGTGCTGCCCGCGCCCGAGCTGCCCGGTGCGGCCGGTGTGCTCGCGGTGTTGCCGTTCTGCGTCGGGGGCTGAACGTTCGGGTTGGTTGGAGAGTTATTGGTGTGAGCGCCGGTTGAGGTTGCGTTTGTGCCCATGCCGGATGGGGCCGAGGGACCTCCATTGGCGGCGCCAGACGTGCCAGTGCCTGCACCTGAGCTCGCGGATGATCCGGACGCGCCGCCGCTCGCGGCCGCGCCACCCGCGCCACCACCACCTCCGCCGCCTTGTGCGAGGACCGGTGCGGCAACAGCGAAGGACAGTGCGGCTGTAAGAAGAAGCGATTTTCGATTCATGACCTTCTCCGGTGTAAAGAAGGTCAACTACGCCGAAATGGCGATTGTTCCTTTCAGTTCGGTCATTCAGGTGACCGCTCCCGGATTTCCGAGAGAGGCTGTTTCATATGGCGCGTCAGGCAGCCTTTTCCTTGAGTTCGAAGTCCATGGTCCAAGTCGATTTTCCCGGCCGCGTGCGGAATATCCATGTCGTCACGCTCGAACCGGGCGGGATGACGATGCTGTCCCCTTCGTGCATCGTGAACTGCCGGATGTTGCTTTCGGTCGCCCAGATCGAATGAGAATAAACATCCTTGTCGCTGGTCTTTGTGCAGCTCAGAACTCCTCCGTTCATAACGGCGCGGGTGGCGGTCTGGCTGACGGACGAGTCCATGTGGATGGTAGTCATCGTGGCAATCTCCAAAAGAATGAAAAAAAACGCCAGATGCTCCCTTGGGTTGTCGTGACGTGTCAAGCATGCCGCAAAACGCTCGCACCACTCCTCTTGTGCTGCATCCACTCCCTTCAGGGCAGCTAGCTAGAGCAGCCCGTGCCGTTCTCTTGAACCGGCGGACAGGGAACGGTGCCGAAGGAACAGAACACGCAGCAGTCGCCGGGGAGCGGCTTCAGACGCTCGCCGCAGCGTTTGCAGTCATAAAAGAACTGGCAAGCGTCGGTCGGCATGACCTCGGCAGCAGCGTGACCGCACTTGGGACACGTGATCGTGGAGTTCAGGATCATTTACCAGGCGCGTGGCAGACACCGAGCAAGGATTGCCGGCGAGCCTTCTTCTGATCGGTCACCAGTTTTATCTTCTCTCTCAAAACGAGGATTTCGGAATATTCCTTTTGGATCTCTCGGGGGCTGCGAAGTGCTTCAAGCTGCCGGGCGGTCAGTTTTAATATCGCGGCAATATGCGTACTCTGGATGTGGTGCATGGGATCAAATCCCTTCGTCGGGGCAGCGCTTGGAGAGGCTTTAGGGGGAAGCCCACCATCCGTCGGGGAATGGCTCCAGCAAAGTCTGGTCGACTTGGTTGTCGTTGTCAGGGGGGCTGATAGCTCCTGCATTCCAGCTTGGTGGCGCGCGACGACGGAGGCGGACAGACAGGGCGCCTGGTTCACGACTTCGAAGGCGGCGCGAAGCAGGATGTGTCAAGCGTAATGGAGGCACAGCGCGGGCGCTTCGCTCTGCTTCTTCGACCAGACCTCGAAGATATTCCAATTCTGAGAGCTGAGAAGTGAGTTCGCTAAGTTGTTGGACATAAAGGATTGCGCGAGAGCTTCGCATGGATGTTCTCCCCAGCACAAAAAGAACTATCGGGAAAAAATGGCAATCTACCATAGGTAAACATCGGATTTCAATACGTCAGGCTCACTGCTTCAGGGTCGCGGCTTCGGCCAGCGCGTCCATGACGCGCTGAAGAAGATGCGGCCAGGCGGAAGGCAATTGAGACAGCAAAAGGAACCCCAGCTTCAGGGCGGTGAAGCTGGGGCTGTTGAGCTGCCTTGGCGAAGCAGCTGCCCCCTTGGGGAGGGGCACGGGAAAACTTGGCAATCGGCAAGTCGTTCCTAGCCGAACAAAAATGAGCCCCAGCTCCGGGGGCAATGGGAAGAGCTGGGGCCCGACTGGACTGCATTACCGATATAAGAATGGCGTCGGAAAAATTGGTGACCGGCGAGCCGTTTCAACTGTGGTGCCGCCGAAAAATGTTTAGCGGCCTCTGTCGTCCTTGCCGTTGGGGCTGCCATCGCCGCCGCCGTTACCCCAGCCATTGTTGCCGTGGTGGTGATGGACCGCGCTCGCACCCGATTTAGCAATTGCATCGGACGTGAGGGAGGTGGAGAGCAGCAGCGTTATAGTTGGAGGTGTCACGGCTGCGAACTTTCCGCAGGTCTTTAGAAATTCGCGGCGGTCGTCCTGGTCAGGCATGGGTTCTCTCCGGGGCTGGCGGAAAGATTAAATACGTTAAATCAAGTTTAACTATGTTAATAGGCTCGGTCACGAAGTGCGGCCATAAGTTGCGGCACCAGCTGTTCGCTCTTCGCTACTCCCTCAGGGATACCGGCGCGCTCCCTTCAAGAGATCGAAATGAAGCTTGGCCAACGGGTTGGCCGCTGGAGTGCGTGCTGGCCTGCCCGGCCTTCTTGCGGCGGGCGGATCGGGTTCTGATCTCGTAGCTACTTCAGGGATGCCGGGCCGGCCGTTTGCCTCGCTTCACCGCAGTCTCATCTCCCACATCCACCCCCGCATTTCGCAATAACACCGCCGCCGCCTCCTTCGCGGCACGCGCCATTGCGGGGTCGTCGCGGACGAGGTCCTGTGCGATGGAGCCGTCGACCAGCAGCACGAGCTGCGTTGCGAGCGCCTCTGCATTCGTAACGCCGAGCTCGTTGAGGCGGTCGCGAAACCAGATGCGGCGGCTTTCCTTGAAGGCGATGGCGATCTTCTTCACGGCACGATCCGCCGGGCCAAGCTCGGCGACTGCATTCACGAATGGGCAGCCGCGAAAGTCCTTTGCGGCGAAGCGGCGCTGCAGCGAATCGAAGGTGGCGAGGATCTGCTCGGCCGGAGGCTTGTCCGAGGGGCGGGGCTGCACGAAGCGGCGCTCCAGATAGGCCGCGATCAGCGCGTCCTTGGAGGGGAAGTGGTTGTAGAGCGTGCGCTTGGAGATGCCGATCTCGGCCGCGATGGTGTCGACGCCGATGGCGCGAATGCCTTGCAGATAGAACAGCTTGTCGGCGGTCTCGAGGATCCGCTCTTTCATCGTCTGTGGGGCGGGCGGGGGAGCCATGCGGCGGTGAATGTCCTGTTCGCTTGACAGTGCACGCTATCCATAGCCTAAGTACACAGGTCTGTGTAACCAAAATCAACCGATATTGCAGACGACGGCGCTCGCGCCGCGCCGATGAGGGAGACGAAAATGCCCCTGTTGCAGGTCCTGCGCCCGACATTGCCCATCCTGATCGGCGCCTCGATCATGCTGACGCTGAGCATGGGGCTGCGGCAGAGCCTCGGCATCTTCATGCAGCCGCTGACCCACGACATCCATCTGTCGATCTCCGACTTCACGCTGGCGCTGGCCGTGCAAAACCTCGCCTGGGGCTTTCTCCAGCCGCTCGCCGGCGCGATGACCACGCGCTACGGCTTCCGTCCGATCATGATCGCGGGCTCGTTCATGTACATCGCGGGCCTGGTGCTGATGGCAACCGCGAACGGCCTCGTCGCCATCATGATCGGCGCCGGCGTGCTGATCGGCACCTCGCTCGCCTGCACCGCGGCTGCGATCGCGATGTCGGTGGCGGCGCGCGCGGTGCCCGCAACGGTGCGTTCCACCGTGCTCGGCATCGTCTCGGGCGCGGGCTCGCTCGGCGCGTTGCTATCGGCGCCGATCGGGCAGATGCTCAACGAGGGATTCGGGTGGCGCGTCGGGCTCGCCGGCTTCGTGGTGATGTCGGTGCTGATGATCCCGGCGGCCTGGTATGCCGGGCGCGTCGACGCGGTCCCGCTGCCGAAGCCCGCGACTGACGAGATCGTCGATGCCACGGCGTTGATTGCAGCGAAGACCGCTTTCGGCAACGCGTCCTTCGTGGTGATGAGCTGCGCCTATCTCGTCTGCGGCATGCAGCTCGTGTTCCTCACCACGCACTTGCCGTCCTATCTCGCGATCTGCGGCCTCGATCCGATGCTGAGCGCGCAGACGCTGGGCATGATCGGCGGCTTCAACGTGCTTGGCTCGCTGTTCTTCGGCTGGGCCGGCCAGCGCTGGAACAAGCTCGCACTGCTCGGCGGCATCTACGTCTTCCGCTCACTCGCGCTCGCCTGGTACTTTACGCTGCCGGCCACGCCTGCCTCGACCCTGCTGTTCGGCGCGATCATGGGCTTCCTGTGGATGGGTGTCGGCCCGCTGGTGGCGGGCGCGGTCGCCGAGATGTTCGGCCTGCGCTGGCAGGCGATGATCCAGGGCCTCGCCTTCATGAGCCACCAGATCGGCAGCTTTCTCGGCGCGTATGGGGGAGGGGTGCTCTACGATGCGCTCGGCTCGTATACGATGGCCTGGCGCATCGGCGTCGCGCTGGGGTTGGCCGGCGGCATCATCCAGATCGCGTTTGCGCTGATCCGGCCGTCGCAGCCGCCGGCGCCGGTGTTGCGGACGGCGTAGGGGGGCCGCGTCTTCAATTGAGCGCGTCGTAAACGATGCCCAGGATGACGCTGTAAGTCACGAGCATCGCCAGCGAGAACAGTGCTGGCGAAATGCCAAGCCCAGCCTGCACTCCGAAAAATCCTAGCCCGATCATGGGAAAGAACACCAACCCCATGGTCGCCCATCCGAGCACGCCGTATGCCATTCCTTTGATCGCTCCGATATTGCCTGGCAGCCATCGATAGAGCTGTCCAAAGGCGAGACTGACGAAGGTTGAGCCATTCAGGAATGAAAGTAGCCACGGCACCACTGGATGGATTGCCGTGCCGGTCACATGGCTCAGCGTCGTTTGGAGGCTTTCATAGGGCTGGAATGATGGAAGCAGTCCAGCCCAAAACTTGAAGTACATCAGCAGCGAATGCGCGATGCTTCCGCACAATCCTGCAACAACTGCCTTCCAAATCATGTTGCCTGAAGGCATGCCAAGTCGTCCATTCTCGGAAGTGGCTTTCCAACATGGGCGCGCGGTCGCTGCCACACGTTGCAATCAGGGGCTCAATTCGGTTGAGGGCGTCAATCTCGTCTCGGCTAGTACGGTAGGTGTATGTCGGTTCCCGACGACGACGATCGGAACGGCAATGAAGCCGCTAATCAGAAGCAGCCAATCCTGCCGAACGTCCAGGAAGATAGCTGCGCTCCCGCCGATGATTGACCAGATGAAGGGGATCACCAGGAGCCAGTAGGACAAGCGGTCGGTCGTCATAAGTAAAAGACCGAAGGTGAAGATGGTAACAGGGCAAGGAGCTACACCGAACATCGGTAACGTCGGCCAAGAATGCCCCGCTGCAATTCCGATCATCGGATAGATGAGAGATGCGTAGAGAACAAACCCCGCGCCGATCACCGCTCGAAGCCCGAAAGTCATCGCGAAACGAAGGCCGCCGCGGACGACACCCGTGTAGAGCAGTGCCACGCCCTCTATGACGAACAAGGCGCCAAAGGCGAACGCGGCCTTGTTTATCGAGGAGAAGAAGACGCCGTGATAGAAAATGCCAGTGCTCAGCCACATCAATCCGAGGACGGCTGAGACAACGCGATCAGAGGCACGGCCTTTCCAGAGAACGGCGGCGACGGCGATGGCGCCAAGCGCATAAGCAAAAATTTGCGCGGGCCAGATTGCCGTATTGTAGGCCGCGAAGACGCTGAGGAACTGCTCAAGGGTGAAGGGAAGCATGGTGCGCTCGTGCCCGATCGTTTGAGCGTAGAGGACTGCGTTGCTTCGCTGCTTGACGAGGATCAACGTCCCTCGGGGGCAACTCGTGGCCGAGGGGCGACATGGAGGCTGTCCGTCGCAGCCGCCGCGCTGCTTGGCGGCATCTACGTCCTGCGCTTGCTGGCGCTGGCCTGGTACTTCATGCTGCCGGCGACGCCTGCCTCGACCCTGCTGTTCGGCGCCATCATGGGCTTTCTGTGGATGGGCGCCGGCCCGTTGGTCGCGGGTGCCGTCGCCGAAATGTTCGGCCTGCGTTGGCAGGCGATGATCCAGGGCTTCGCCTTCATGAGCCACCGGATCGGCAGCTTCCTCGGGGCGTACGGCGGAGGGGTGCGTCTACGACGCGCTCGGCTCGTATACGATGGCCTGGCGCATCGGCGTCGCGCTGGGATTGGCCGGTGGCATCGTGCAGGTGGCGTTCGCGCTGATCCGTCCGTCGCTGCCGCCGGCGCCGGTGTTGCGGACGGCGTAGGGGGAGGGGGAAGCGCACGGCTTAGCCTTCATCGCGGCATGCACTGCAGCGGGCATCCGACCACGGGAGACCGCCCACTACTTAGTGAATTGTGTTCGCACTGTCTCACCCGTCAGGGGATCGAGCCAAACGGTGTAACAGCTCCAGCTATTGGCTCGGATTAGATCACCTTCAAGTTCTGCATCCACGAAGCAATCGCCTGCGTCCTTGGTTGGAAGGGTCGCCTTCCACCTCACTCGCTCGTCCGGTTCAATACAGACCAGATTTTGGTCTTGCTCAGACTTTCGGTTCCACGCGAAGACGATGACTCGGCCGACATCGTTGGGAAGACAAACGGACTTATGGATTCTTCTCATGTCGGCGAGGCCATCCCGGCTGGTGTTTTTTCATATCAGGACAAGCTTCGTGAAGCCATCCGATCTCAGTGGTGTCTCCTGTGCGTCTAGAAGACACGGCAGCTTCAGGAGCCCGCCTAGCCCAGCTCTCGTGCCCGGACACAGCGCAGCGTCACTTCGAAGGTGCGCTGCAGAACCGGGGCCCATGTCGCTGCATCGTGCTGTGTTGCTTTCTGGGTCCCGGCTCTGCGCAGCAGCGTTTCACGCTGCAGCGCGTCCGGGACATGAGAGCGAACTTGCGAAGGCGCAACCCCGGGCCAATGCCGAGCGGTGCCAGTGTTGCGGACGGCATAGCGGAGCGGGTGCTCACGAGCATCCGCGGCCTCTTCAGACCCATGGCGGTCAGACGAAGTCGGGGATAAAACAGCGTTCAAACTGGACCTAAGACCCATGGCTTTTTGGATACGGTTGGGTTGGTGATCGCCTATCTTCTCGGCTCGGTCCCCACGGGCTATCTGGCGGGGAAACTGCTCAGGGGTATCGACATCCGAAGGCATGGCTCCAGGTCCACCGGGGCAACGAATGTCTTGCGCACTCTCGGCAAATGGCCTGCCTTGTTCGTGCTCGTCGGCGATGTGCTGAAGGGCGTGGGTGCCATTATCGTCGCGCGTTCGTTCTGTCCTTGGCTGTACGCGGAATTATCCCCGCCGGCGACAGCGTCTGATCTGCAGGTCTGGGTGCCATGGGCTGTTTTGTCTGGCTGGAATTGCCGTGCTGTTGGGACATAGCCGATCGATCTGGCTGAACTTCACGGGCGGCAAGTCGGCCGCGGCCGGGCTCGGTGTGTTGCTGGCGATGTCGTGGCCCGTGGGATTGGGGGCTGCAGCCGCCTTTGGCTTCGTGCTGGCTATGACCCGGATCGTTTCCTTGAACTCGATGCTCGCGGCGTTGACGGCAATTGTTCTTGTCTGCGCGGTCGAGCACCCATTGCCGTATCGGTTGCTGGTGATCGGAGGCGGCCTCTACGTGATCATCCGCCATCGTGCCAACATCCAAAGGCTTTTGGCGGGAACGGAGCCGCGTCTGGTTCGAAATGGCCAGGGTACGAAAGCGGAAGCGCAGGTTTAGCACAGGACTCATCGGCGGCCGCTTATTGAGGTGCCGCAACGCCCGGTCGTCGAACGGGCCTGAACGCTGTGCGGGTGACTTGCGCGTCGCAGCGCGCCCGGGACACCAGAGCGCACAAAACGGGGCCCACCGGGCCCCGTCGAAAGTCCGTAGTCTATCCCGCGATCCTGTTTGTCTTGGCTTCGCTGAATCCGACGTGCCCGCGCGCGACCAGCTGGCAGCATGGACTAACGCGTGCGTCCTGACCGCTTGAGATCGGCGACCTTGAACCTGTTGCCGGCCTGCAGGCTGCTGCAAAACCAGTGGGCTCTGTTTCGAAACTCGCCCAGGAACACCTTCGTCTCGACGCAATCCACGTAGGATTTATGGGTGATGGTGTCTCGGCACGTTGGCGAGAAAGGTCCATAGTTCACGTTACCGCCCGACTCGCTGCATCCAATCCAGGGCTCGTTGCCGTGCCGGAAGCTTGATGCACAGCCGCCGTTGCAGCTGCTGGCGACTTTCTCCAGGCTGGCAATCCTCCCCATCACAGAACCCGGCGCATAGGAAGGCGTGCGCGCGGTTGGCGTTCGAGCTGTTGATACAGTCCGACGCGGCGCAATTGTGTTTACTCCCCGCTCCGACAGATGCGGCCTTGCCACCTGTTTCGGCGCGTCGACCGTGACGGGGGGAATCGTGGCGGCGGAGCCGGTTGGGATTTGCGACGCTGCCGGCGCGCACAGCAAGACGGTCGACAAGGCAGCGACGGCTGAAGGCACGACAAGGCTTGATGAGAATCTCATGACCATGTCCTTCCAAAGCCGGGACGGACATTCCGCCCGGCAAGTGCACGGTAACATACATTTGGAGGCGGGCAACCGAGGGTTGATAGAATAACTGGCGATGACTCGCTGCGCCGAGCTCAGCTCTCGTGCCCCGGTCGCAGCGCAGCGTCACGTCCACGGGGCGCTGCTGCGCGTCCGGGACACGACAGAGGGGCCAAAATAAAACGGGGCCCGAAAGGGCCCCGCAAAAGTCTTCTACGTTCCGCGATCTTGCTTACTTGATCTTGGCTTCGCGGAATTCGACGTGCTTGCGCGCGACGGGATCGTACTTCTTCTTGACCAGCTTGTCGGTCATGGTGCGCGAATTCTTCTTGGCGACGTAGTAGAAGCCGGTGTCGGCCGAGGACACGAGCTTGACCTTGATGGTGACCGCTTTGGCCATGTTCAGTACCTCAGGAATGAAGGGAATCTGGAGCCGGCCAAATGGCCCGCGTTGGCCGGCAACCTAGCCAGAAACCGCCTGATGTCAAGATTTTAGGGCTCGAAAAGCACTCAAATCGGGCCAATCAGGCCTCGAAGAACCGGTTTTTCGGCCGCGGCAGGCCCAGATTCTCTCTCAAAGTGGGCCCTTCGTACTCTTTCCGGAAAATCCCGCGGCGCTGGAGCTCCGGGACCACCTTGTCGACGAAATCGTCGAGGCCGGCGGGCAGGAACGGAAAAATGATGTTGAAGCCGTCCGAGCCGCGCCCGACCAGCCATTCCTCCATCTGGTCGGCGATGGTTTTGGCCGTGCCGACGAAGGATAGCCCGCCATAGCCGCCGACGCGTTGGGCGAGCTGGCGCACCGTGAGCTTGTCGCGCGCGGCGAGATCGACCATTCGCTGGCGGCCGCTCTTGCTGGCGTTGGTCTCGGGAATTTCGGGAAGCGGTCCATCCGGATCGAAGCCGGAGGCATCCGTGCCGAGGACGACCGAGAGCGAGGCGATGGCGCTGTCGTAATGCACGCGGCTGTCGAGCAGCGCGCGCTTCTCCCTGGCCTCGTCGACGCTGTCGCCGACCACGACGAAGGCGCCGGGCAGGATCTTGAGGTGTTCGGGATCGCGGCCGACCTTCTCCATGCGGCCCTTGATGTCGGCATAGAGTTTCTGGCTGTCGGCAAGACTGCCGCCGCCGGTGAAGACGGCTTCAGCGGTCTCAGCGGCGAGCTGCCTGCCATCCTCGGAGGCGCCGGCCTGCACGATCACCGGCCAGCCCTGGACGGGGCGGGCGATGTTGAGGGGACCGCGCACTTTCAGATATTTGCCGTGATGGTCGAGCACATGCATCTTGGCGGGATCGACGAACACGCCGCTGTCGACATCGCGGACGAAGGCGTCGTCGGCAAAGGAATCCCACAGGCCGGTGACGACGTCGTAGAACTCGCGGGCGCGCTTGTAGCGCTCGGCGTGCTCCATGTGGTCGTCGAGGCCGAAATTCAGCGCCGCATCCGGGTTCGAGGTGGTGACGATGTTCCAGCCCGCACGCCCGCCGCTGAGATGGTCGAGCGAGGCGAAGCGCCGCGCGACGTGATAGGGCTCGTCGAACGTGGTCGAGCCCGTCGCGATCAGGCCGATCCGCTCGGTGACGGCGGAGAGCGCCGACAACAGCGTGAACGGTTCGAACGAGGTGACCGTGTGGCTGCGCTTCAGCGCATTGACCGGCATGTTCAGCACGGCGAGGTGATCGGCCATGAAGAAGGCGTCGAACTTGCCGGCCTCGAGCTTCTGGATCAGCGTCTTGATGTGGCCGAAGTTGAAATTGGCGTCCGGCCAGGCCCCGGGATAGCGCCAGGCGCCGGTGTGGATGCTGATCGGGCGCATGAACGCGCCAAGCTTGAGTTGCCGTTGTGCCATCGCCCGGTGTCCGTTCTTGGTGTCGTTCCGGAAGACATAGGCATGCCCAGGAACTCCGCCATCGGGGGAGGCGGGAAGATTATTTTGTTTTTCGATGCGCGCTCAGCACATTCGCGTCATTACGGGGGGCCGGGGGGGGGGGGGGGGGGCCCCCCGCCCCCCCCCCCCCGACACCGCCGGAGGTGGTTGTGGGGGAGTGGGAGCCCGAGGGGAC
>NZ_JBVVPN010000069.1:0-16905 GCF_055811035.1 Bradyrhizobium sp. MI1.10 | reverse complement strand
GCGGCGAACCCGGAATCCATTCAACACCGTCCTTGCTGCTCGATGGATTCCGGGTTCGCCGCTACGCGCGTCCCGGAATGACGGAGGAGAGACGTGGGCCCGCGCGGCCAGTCAGCTCAAAATATCCTTCTGCATCTTGCCGCCGTAGAAATGGAAGAACGGCACCGGCGCATCATGGCGGAGCGGGCCGGCGGCAAGGCGCGCGTCGAGCTCGTTGAGCACATTGCGCGTCATCGGATGCAGATCGGCGAGCGGCTTTGAGCCGAGCTCGACCCAGACCAATTCGACAAGCTCGGCATCGGCATGGATCACGCCGTCGACGCGATGGGCGATCGCGGAGGCGTCCGCCGTGAAGAAGCGCGTGTCGAACCGCTTGACGCGGCCGGGCGGGGTGATCGCGCGCGCGATCAGGAACAGGCTGGAGGGATCGGGCAGCAGGCCCGCATCCGCGAACGGCTTCCAGGGGCCTTCCAGTTTCGCTTTGCCTTCGGCCTTGCGCCCGAGGCAGAGGCCGGTCTCCTCGCAGGCCTCGCGGATCGCGGCAATCGCCAGCGACTTCGCGCGCGAGGCCGGAGTCTTCGGACTGCCCTTGGCGAGATTGGCTTCCAGCTCGGCGGTTACAGGCGCCGCGCACGGCACGCGAAAATCGTCCTTGTCGACGCGGCCGCCGGGGAAGACGAATTTTCCGGGCATGAACACCACCTTGTCGTGGCGCTTGCCGACAAGGACTTTTGGAATGGCTCCGCTGCGGTCGACCAGGATCAGTGTCGCCGCATCCCGCGGGCGGAAATAGGGATGATGGTCGGCTTCCTTGCCCTCGTGGATCTTCGCCTTGTCGGTTGCCTGCGACGTATCCGTCATGTCCTCACCCAAACCACTTTTGCTTATTTTGCTTACACCGGCGGAATACCATCCGTCGGGTTCTCGTCAAACCCATGCATGCGCAGAGCCCATTGCAATCCGACCACGGCTCCCTTCACCGGCTGCAGCAGTGCCAGCGAGGCGACGAAGGTGAAGGGCAGATAGGCCGCGAAGCTGATCCAGACCGGCGTGGTGTAATTGGTCTCGATCCAGAGGATGCTGGGCACCACGATATGGCCGACGATGACAATGACGAGATAGGCGGGCAGATCGTCGGCCCGATGCGGCGTGAAATCGAGGCCGCAGACCGCGCAATTATCCGCCGTCTTCAGGAAGGCGCGGAACAGCTTTCCCTCACCGCAGCGCGGGCAGCGGCCGCGAAAGCCGCGCCTTATCGCAGCAAAGACGTCGCGCTTCTCGACGAGGCCGGTCTCGCGGGTCCAGATCTTCGGGGCTGTGCTCACCATGCCTTACCCTTCTGACCCTTGCCCTTGCTTTGTCCTTTGGCTTTTTTCCCCTTGCCGGGCTTCTTCGGCTTGTCCGGCTTGCGCTTCTTGTCGGGACTGCGCCCCGGATGCGCCTTGAACGAGGGGCGGCGTTGCGGACCGGAGGACCTGCGGTGCCGCGGCGCGGTCTCACCCGTCGATGACAGCAGCTCGAAGCGCAGGGCGCCTGCGATCGGAGCTGCTTCGATCAGGCGGACGTCGACGACGTCACCGAGCTGATGCATGGTGCCGCTGCGGGTGCCGACGAGGGCGTGGCGGCCCTCGTCATAGTTGAAATATTCCGTGCCGAGGGATCGGATCGGGATCAGGCCGTCGGCGCCGGTCTCGGCGAGCTTGACGAACAGGCCGGCGCGCGTGACGCCGGAGACGCGACCCTGGAAGCTCGAACCGATGCGGTCGGCGAGGTGATGGGCGATCAGGCGGTCGACGGTCTCGCGCTCCGCTTTCATCGCGCGCCGCTCGGTGACCGAGATGTGGGCTGCGACTTCGCTCAACGTTTCCGGCGTCTCGGTGTCGGGCAGCGCGCCTTCGCCGAGACCGAGCGCGCGAACCAGCGCACGGTGCACGACGAGGTCGGCATAGCGGCGGATCGGCGAGGTGAAATGCGCATAACGGCGCAGGTTCAGGCCGAAATGACCGTAATTCTCCGAGGAGTATTCGGCCTGTGCCTGGGCGCGCAGCACGACCTCGCTGACCAGCGGAAAATGGTCGTGGCCTTCGAGCTGCGCCAGCACGCGGTTGAACAGAGCGGGGCGCAACGCGCCTGATTTCGCGAAGGGAACGTCCAGCGTCTCCAGGAATTCCGCGAGCGCGTGGACCTTTTCCAGGGTCGGCTCGTCATGCACGCGGTAGATCAGCGGCAGCGATTTCTTCTCGAGCATCTCGGCTGCCGCGACATTGGCGAGGATCATGAACTCCTCGATCAGCTTGTGCGCGTCGAGCCTGTCGGGCACGACGACGCGGTCGACCGTGCCGTCGCTCTTCAACAGGATCTTGCGCTCGGGCAGATCGAGATTGAGCGGATCGCGCTCGTCTCGCGCGCGCTTGACGCAGGCATAGGCCGCATAAAGCGGCCGCAGGATCGGATCGAGCAGGGGGCCGGTGATGTCGTCCGGCCGGCCGTCGATCGCGGCCTGCGCCTGGGCGTAGCTCAGCTTGGCTGCGGAGCGCATCAGGATGCGGTGGAAGCTGTGCGAGCGTTTGCGCCCGTCGGCAGCGATGATCATCCGCACCGCGAGTGCGCCGCGCGGCTCGCCCGGGACCAGCGAGCAGAGATTGTTGGAGATGCGCTCGGGCAGCATCGGCACGACGCGGTCGGGGAAATAGACCGAGTTGCCGCGGTCGAGCGCGTCGCGGTCGAGTGCGGTGCCCGGTCGCACGTAGAAGCTCACATCGGCGATGGCGACATCGACGATGAAGCCGCCCTTGTTGTTGGGATCAGGATCCGGCTGCGCGTGCACCGCGTCGTCGTGATCCTTGGCATCCGGCGGATCGATGGTGACAAGCGGCACGTCGCGCCAGTCCTCGCGCCCCTTCAAATTGGCCGGCTCCGCTGCTTCGGCCTCGCGCTCCGCCGCGGGGCGGAATTGCAGCGGGATGTCGTGCGCGTAGATCGCGATCAGGCTGATCGCCTTCTCCGACTTGACCGAGCCGAGCTTCTCCTTGACGCGGCCTGACGCCAGCCCAAAGCCGCGCGAGCGGATGATATCGACGCTGACGAGATCGCCGTCCTGCGCGCCGTGCGTCTCGGTCGGCGCGATGTTCAGCTCGCGGTCGGCGGACTTCTTGTCGACCGGGATGATCCGTCCGCCGCCTTCGGGCAGGCTGCTGAAGACGCCGAGGATGCGGCTCTTGGTCTTGTCGAAGACCTTGATGATGTGGCCGCGATAGGCCGGGCCTTCGGTCTCGTCGGAGCGCTCGACCCGCAGCAGCGCGCGATCGCCGACGCCGGCCGCGGTGCCGGGCTTGGGCCGGCGCGGCATCGTGATGAGGATCTTTGGCGGTTCGCCGCTTTCGACTTCGTCCCATTCGGTGGGGGAGGCGACCAGCTCGCCGTCGGCGTCGCGGCCGGTGATGTCGGCGACCAGCGTCGGCGGCAGGCTGTCCGGCTCTGAAATCGTATGGCGCTTTTTCTTGACGAGCCCGTCGTCGGCGAGCTCGCGCAGCATGCGCTTGAGCTCGATGCGGTCGGCGTTCTTCAGGCCGAACTCGCGCGCAATTTCGCGGGTTCCGACCTTTCCCGGATTTGCCTTGATGAAGGCGACGATGGCTGCCCTGTCGGGAAAGCCACGGTCATTCTTGCGTTTCACTTAACCTCTATTTGGTGCCGGCACTTTTCTTGGCCGGAGCTTTGGCGCCAGCTGCCTTGGTCGGCGACGTTTTGGCCGTCGACGACACGGCTGCGCGCGCCTTGCTGGTGGATTCGGATTTGGGTTTGGCCGCCTTCTTCGCGGCCGGCTTTTTGGTTTTTGGCGCGGCGTCATCGCCGTCGGCGGCCTTCGCCGCAGCCTTCTTGGCCTTGGCGGGCTTGGCCGCCTTCTTCGGCTTCTTGCCGCCGCCCTTGGCCGCGCGCTCGTCGATCAGCGCGATCGCCTGCGGCAGCGTGATGGCGTCTTTCTCGATGTCGCTCGGGATCGTCGCGTTGACGCCGCCCGCCGTGACATAGGCGCCGTAGCGGCCGCCCTTCACCGTGACGGTGCCGAGGCTGGGATGATCGCCGATCGCCTTGCCGGGATCGGCGCCGAAGCGGCGGCTCGGGCCCTTGGCGATCTTCTCCGCGATCAGCGTCACCGCCCGGTTGATGCCGATGTCGAACACTTCGTCGCCGGCCTCGAGGCTGGCATAGGTCTTCTCGTGCTTCACGAACGGCCCGAAGCGGCCGAGGCCCGCGGTGATCGGTTCGCCGGTTTCCGGGTGCTTGCCGATCTCGCGTGGCAGCGACAGCAGCTTGAGCGCAAGGTCGAGCTCGACATCTCCAGGGGAAGTCCCCTTCGGAATGCCCGCGCGCTTCGGCTTCTCGCCCTCCGCATAATCCTTCTGTTCGCCGAGCTGGATGTAGGGCCCGAACCGGCCGGCCTTGACCCAGACATCGCGACCCGTATCAGGGTCCTGGCCGAGCGAACGATCGGCGGTCGCCTCGCCGTCGGCGGCGAGCTGACGGGTGTAACGGCATTCCGGATAGTTCGAGCAGCCGACGAAGGCGCCGAACTTGCCGGCCTTCAGATTCAGCCGTCCGTTGCCGCAGCTCGGGCATTGCCTGATGTCGCCGCCATCGGTGCGCGCCGGATAGATGTGCTGGCCCAGCATCTCGTCGAGCACGTCGAGCACCTGGGCTACGCGCAGATCCTTGATCTCGTCGACCGCGCCGATGAAGCCGGTCCAGAAATCCTTCAGCACCTGCTGCCAGGAAATCTCGTTGTTGGAGACGCGGTCGAGCTGCTCTTCCAGATTGGCAGTGAAGTCGTATTCGACATAGCGGGCAAAGAAGCTTTCGAGGAAGGCGACCACGACGCGGCCCTTGTCCTCGCCGTGCAGGCGCTTCTTCTCGAGCTTGACGTAGCCGCGGTCCTTGAGGACCTGGAGGATCGAGGCATAGGTGGAGGGCCGGCCGATGCCGAGCTCTTCCATGCGCTTGACCAGCGAGGCCTCGGAGAAGCGCGGCGGCGGCTCGGTGAAGTGCTGGGTGACGGCGAGCGACTGCCGCTTCAGCGCGTCGTTGGGGCTCATCGCGGGCAGGCGGCGGGAGTCCTCGTCCTCCTCGTCGTCGCGGCCTTCCTGATAAAGTGCGAGGAAGCCGTCGAACTTGACGACCTGGCCGGTGGCGCGCACGTCCAGCGTGCGGCCGCCAACCTTCGCCGTGATGTCGACCGTGGTGCGTTCCAGCTCGGCCGATTCCATCTGGCTCGCGATGGTGCGCTTCCAGATCAGTTCATAGAGTCTCGCCTGGTCGGACTCGAGCTTGCGGCTCATGCTGTCGGGGCGGCGCGACATGTCGGTCGGCCGGATCGCTTCGTGGGCTTCCTGGGCGTTCTTGGCCTTGGCCTGGTACTGACGCGGCGCGTCCGGCACATAGGCGTTGCCGTAATCCTCGCCGATCACCTTGCGGGCCTGGGTGATCGCGGACGGATCGATCTGCACGCCGTCGGTACGCATATAAGTAATGAGTCCGGTGGTCTCGCCGCCGATGTCGATGCCTTCATAGAGCCGCTGCGCGATGCGCATGGTATGCGCCGGCGCAAACCCGTATTTGCGGCTGGCTTCCTGCTGCAGCGTCGAGGTGGTGAAGGGCGCCTGCGGATTGCGCCGGGCCGGCTTGGCATCGACCGTGGTCACGGCGTAGCTGGCGGCTTCCAGCGCCTTCTTGAAGTCTTCGGCTTCCGCGCCGGTGCCGATGTCGAGCCGCTGGATCTTCTTGCCGTCGGCGCCGACCAGACGTGCCTCGAAGGCGTCGCCGCGCGGCGTCAGCAGGGTCGCGATCAGCGACCAGTATTCGCGCGCAACGAACTTTTCGATCTCGAGCTCGCGGTCGCAGACCAGCCGCAGCGCCACCGACTGCACGCGGCCCGCCGAGCGGGCGCCCGGCAGCTTGCGCCACAGCACGGGGGAGAGGGTGAAGCCGACCAGATAGTCCAGCGCGCGGCGCGCCATATAGGCGTCGACCAGCGCACCGTCGATCTGGCGCGGATGCTTCATGGCGTCCGTGACCGCCTGCTTGGTGATGGCGTTGAACACCACGCGCTCGATCTTGTGGTCCTTGAGCGCGCGCTTCTCTTTCAAGACCTCCAGCACGTGCCAGGAGATGGCCTCGCCCTCGCGATCAGGGTCGGTGGCGAGAATCAGGCGATCGGCGTTCTTGAGGGACTTGGCAATGTCGTTGAGCCGGCCGGCCGCCTTGGGATCGATCTCCCAGATCATCTTGAAATTGGCGTCGGGATCGACGGAGCCGTTCTTCGCCGGCAAGTCCCGGACATGGCCGAACGAGGCCAGAACCTCGTAGGACGAGCCCAAATACTTGTTGATCGTCTTGGCTTTCGCCGGCGACTCCACAATGACGATATTCATGTAGTTCCAGTAACTTATGGGGAAATTTGGGGCCGAATTCGATGAGATTCGGGTCGGCCCTTTCGTCCCGAACATGGGTGGTGAGGCCCTCGCTGTCAAATCGAGGGGTGTTGAAAGCTATCCCGATGGGAAAAGTTTCATATCGAGAAAGTTGCAAAATACCACCTTTGAGTTGCGGCCGATGTCGGCGTAATGTTTCTAGGGGGCATGGATTCGGGTGGGGGCTGGTGACTAAGCCAGGAAAGAAACGGGCCGGCGCCGCATCGCGCGAGGCGGGAGGCTCGCGTCACGAGGAACCGGGGGAGGGCGGCGTCGAGGAGGCGGTCGCCTTCATCGCCGAGCAGGTCGGGGCGCTGCGCAAGCTGGCCGAGCGGCACAAGCTCGACGTGCTGCACTATCTCCTGGGAATGACCAAGCTGGAGGCCGACGAGCATCTGCGGCTGCGGAGCAAGCGCAAGCTGTCGTGAAGGGGGGATGCCGAGCGGAATCGATTACGCTGTCTCTCTCTCCGAGTCGTCCTGGCGAAAGCCAGGACCCATACCGCGAGGTCTATCGACCTGAGTGCGGTGCGAATTCCGGGTGACGAGTCTTCGCCAAACTCCTGCTTGGGATAATGGGTCCTGGCTTTCGCCAGGACGACGTTGGAGAGATGGCGCGCACCCGCTGACCGCCGCCGCGGCGGCGGCCGCGGCTTCAACGTGGTATCCGCGTCGGGAAGGTACCGCGGACCTTTTCCGTCAGCACATGCGCCTGATAGGCGCTACGCTCGCAATGACGGGCTGGTGGCAGTTCGACGTTACTAGGCCGACCGCCGTCGCGGCGCGGGCCGCGGCTTCAGCGTGGTATCGGCTTGCCTAAGCAGCCGCCCGTCCTCGGCGCGCAACTCGAGCTTCTTCACCGGGCGGCCTCTCTCGCGATCGACCAGGATGGTCGCGATCTCCGACGGGCGATCGTCGAATTCCTCGCTCCATTGGCGCAGCGCTACCAACACCGGGAAGACGCCGCGGCCCTTCGGCGTCAGCACATATTCCTGATAGGCGCTGCCGTCGGACGCCGGGGCGGTTGCTAAAATGCCGTGGTCCACGAGTGAGCCCAGCCGGGCCGACAAGATGTTCTTGGCCATGCCTAGCTTACTCTGAAACTCGCCGAAGCGGCGCAGGCCGAACAGCGCCTCGCGGATGATCAGCAGGGACCACCGGTCGCCGATCGCTTCCAGCGAGCGTGCAATCGGGCAGGCGTCGCCCTCGAAGCTCGTTCGTTTCACCATGGTCGGGTCCTTTCGCGATCGCACGGTCCAGTCGCCGTTCACGCGCTCGTGTGGTTGCATATTAAAACCAGATAGCCTAGATGGCAATCATAGTTTTATGATGCAACCACTGGAGGCGAACGTGAGACTGAAGAACAAGACGGCCCTGATCACCGGCGGCAATAGCGGCATTGGACTGGCAACGGCAAAGCTGTTCGTGGCCGAGGGCGCCAAAGTGGTGATCACCGGGCGCAACAAGGAGACGCTCGAGGCGGCCGCGAACGAGCTCGGGCCGAACGCGCTCGCGCTGACCGCCGACGCCACCGACATTGCCGCGACCGAAGCTGCGATCAAGAAGGGCGCCGGAAAGTTCGGCAAGTTCGACGTCGTGTTCGCCAATGCCGGCATCGCCGGCGGTACGCCGCTGGGGTCGGCCACGCTGGAGGTCTTCGAGAAGGTCATCAGCACCAATCTGACCGGCGTGTTCTTCACCGTGCAGTCCGCGCTGCCTTATCTCAACGACAACGCTTCGATCATCCTCAGCGGCTCGGTGATCTCCGTGCTCGGCATTCCCGGCTATTCGGCGTATGGCGCCGCCAAGGCCGGCGTGCGGGCGATGGCGCGGATCATGGCATCTGAACTGTCTCCGCGCGGCATTCGCGTCAACGTGGTCGCGCCGGGTGCGATCCGCACACCGATCTGGGGACCTGCGACCGCAACACCGGAAGCCGAGAAGGCGTTCGAGAAGCGGATCGCGCTGACGACGCCGCTGGGGCGCATTGGTGAAACAGATCACGTCGCGAAGACCGTGCTGTTCCTCGCCTCCGACGATTCCGCCCATGTGCAGGGCGAGGAAATCTTCGTCGACGGCGGCGCGGTTGCCTCGCCGAGCGGCGCGCCGATCTATCGCGGCTGATCAATCTTGGTGCAAATTGAATCGGTCGGCGCAGCGGCGAGTGGTTGCGCCGGCCGGTTCCCACGTCTCGCGAGCTGTATTTTCTGAACCTTGCGTGAGGCGTTGAACCTTCGCTTGCGCTGCCAAGACACTTTTACGGGCAGGGGGTCACGAAGACTCATTTTCAAGGGAGCCCGATATGCCAAAGGCAGCTCGTATTACTTCCCCGATTTCAGCACCGCGTATTTACACCGAAAACTCCACCATTCCCGCCAAGCGTTCCGACACCTCCGAGTTCATCGGGGTCGCTCTTTTCTCAGGCATCGGCCTGTTCGTTTCCCTCGTCGCCGTCATCCTCGGCATTCAGGGCTCCTGGTTTTAGCTTCGCCGATCGCGCACCGGTCGATCAGCCGCCGCAGGCAATGTTGCGGCGGCTGATGATGTGGGCGTTGCCTCAGGCCGCGCGCAGGCTGGTTGCCGCCTCAAGCGCGCTTGCGAGCGACTTCTCGCGATGCTCCGGCCCGACCTGGATGCCGTCGGCGGTGATGAATTCGGGATGATGGATGCCCATGAAACCGAACACGCCGCGCAGATAGCTTTCGAGGTGCTCCAACGATGCGGCGGGCGTGCCCGCGCCGTAATAGCCCCCGCGCGAGATCGCGAAGATCACGCGCTTGCCGCCGGCAAGGCCCTGTGGGCCATTGGCGCCGTAGCTGAACGTCTTCCCCGCCACCAGGACCCGGTCGATCCAGGCCTTGAGCTGGCTCGGAATGGTGAAATTGTACATGGGCGCGCCGATCACGACGATGTCCGCCGCAAGAAACTCGTCCAGCGCGGCCTTGCTGGCGGCGAGGTCGGGGCCGAGTTCCGCCGGCGCAGGCGCGCCTTGCGCGGCCGCCAGATGCGAGCCGGAGAGATGGGCGAGCGGGCTCTGCGTCAGGTCGCGATACACGAGGTCGAGCGATGGCGTCGCCTGCCTGAGACGGTCGACGATGGCGGCGGAGACCTGCCGGGAAACGGAGTGGGGGCCGAGCACGCTGGAGTCGAGATGGAGGAGTTTCATTCGGGATCACCCTGGTATAAGTTTGTAACCAGAGCTACATGAGTGACTATCGAAATCCCCGCAAGAACGCACCTTTTTGAGCCATGGGCACATCTTTGAAACCTGCGCACATCGATTTGCCTGCCACGCCGATGCCGGATCGCGACCACGCCGACTGCCGTGGCGTCGCCTCGATCCTCGCGCGCGTCGGCGACAAATGGAGCGTGTTCGTGATCATGATGCTGAGTGACGGGCCCAAGCGCTTCAACGAGCTCAAGCGCATGATCAACGGCATTTCGCAGCGGATGCTGACCCTGACGCTGCGCGGGCTCGAACGTGACGGCCTGGTCACACGCACGATCTTCCCGACCATTCCGCCGCGGGTGGATTACGAGCTGACCGATCTCGGCCGCGGATTGCAACAGCCGGTGAGGGCACTTGGCGAATGGGCGATCACGCATCAGCAGCAGATCGCCTCGGCGCGCACGCGCTTCGACGAGCGGAACTCTCCTTAAAGCAGCGAGACCAAGCCACCGCCGTGGCGTTCGAGCCGGCCGGCGAGCTCGAGCTCCAAGAGCACGGTGCGCACGATGGCAGGCGAGGCGCCGGACATCCGCACGAGATCGTCGATCGTGACAGGGGCAGGGCCGAGCAGGCCGGTGATCTGGTCGCGGTCGTGTCCTTGCGGATCGCTTTCGAACGGCTCGCTGTCGGGCTCGTTCGCGGTGCGCATCAGCGGCCGCTCCATGATCGGTGCGACGGCGTTGACGACGTCGGCGGCTTCGGTGACGAGCGTCGCGCCCTGCTTGATCAGATCATTGGTGCCGGCGGCGCGCGGATCGAGCGGCGAGCCGGGCACCGCGAACACTTCGCGGCCCTGTTCGGCGGCCATGCGCGCGGTGATCAGCGAGCCCGAGCGGTGCGCCGCCTCCACCACGACCAGGCCGAGCGCGGCGCCCGAGATCAGCCGGTTGCGGCGGGGGAAGTCGCGGGCGCGCGGCTCATGGCCGAGCGGCATCTCGGAGATCGCAGCACCCTTGCGATCGAGGATCGCTGCGAGCAGATCGCCATGCTCGGGCGGATAGATGCAATCATGTCCGCCGGCGAGCACGGCGATGGTGCCGCTCTCGACACTGGCGCGGTGCGCGGCCTGGTCGACGCCGCGGGCAAGGCCGGAGATGACGACAAAGCCGGCCTCGCCGAGCTCGCGGGCGAGCTGACCGGCGAATTTCAAGCCTGCACCAGAGGCGTTGCGCGAGCCGACCATCGCGATCATCGGCCGCATCAGCGTGGCATTGTCGCCGCGCACGGCGAGCAGCGGCGGCGCATCGTCGAGCGTTGCCAGCCGCGCCGGATAGCCGTCCTCGCCGGGCGCGAGCCAGGCAATTCCAAACTTGCGGCTCGCGGCGAGCTCGGCCTTCGCCTCCTCGGCGCTACAGATGCGCGCCGATCGCTGCGCACCGCCGCGGCGTGCGAGATCCGGCAGCCGCTCCAGCGCCGCGCGCGCCGTGCCGAAATGATCGACCAGCGACCGGAAGGTGCGCGGCCCGACATTGTCGGACCGGATCAGCCGCAGGCGGTCGATCCTGTCGGCTTCGGTCAGCTCTACGCTGGGATTGATGGCGTCCACGGCAGCTCCTTGCAGGCGCAGCATGGAACAACCTGAGGGCGTGGGCAACAGCTGCGTACGCTTGCGCGACCTTGCCCCGATGCTAAAAGCGATCCCAATAAGAAGGGTATTGCCATGATCTCACTTGCCGATCTCCAGCGCCGCATCGAAGCAGGCGAGCTTTCGCCTGAGGCCGCCATCGCGCAATCGCATGCGGCCATCGAGGCGCGGGAGAAGGACGTTCACGCCTTTGTCCGTCACGACAAATCCGCGAAGGCGCAAAGCGCCGGGCCGCTGCGCGGTATCGCGGTCGGGATCAAGGACATCATCGACACCGCCGATTTTCCGACCGAGATGGGATCATCGATCTATCGCGGCTGGCAGCCGCGCGCGGACGCGCCTGTGGTGATGATGCTGAAGCGGGCAGGCGCCACAATCATCGGCAAGACCACGACCACGGCGTTCGCCTCGCGCGATCCGACCCCGACGCTCAATCCGCACAATCTCGGGCATACGCCGGGCGGCTCGTCCTCGGGCTCGGCCGCGGCCGTCGGTGCCGGCATGATCCCGCTGGCGCTGGGCACCCAGACCGGCGGCTCGGTGATCCGGCCCGCCGCCTATTGCGGCACCGCCGCGATCAAGCCGTCGTTCCGGATGCTGCCGACGGTCGGCGTCAAATGCTATTCGTGGGCGCTCGACACGGTCGGCCTGTTCGGCGCGCGCGCGGAAGATCTCGCGCGCGGACTGCTGGCGATGACCGGCCGCACCGAATTCGCCGGCATCGTCCCGGCGAAGGCGCCGCGCATCGGCGTTATCAGGCAGGAGTTCGCTGGCGACGTGGAGCCGGCCGCCGAGGAGGGGCTGCAAGCCGCGATCAAGGCGGCGACGCGGGCCGGCGCCAGCGTGCAGACTATCGATCTGCCGGAAGCGGTGCAGGAGGCCTGGCGCATCCATCCGATTATTCAGGACTTCGAGGCGCATCGCGCGCTCGCCTGGGAATTTTCCGAACGGCACGACGAGATCGCGCCGATGCTGCGCGCCAGTCTCGATGCGACGGTCGGTCTCACACCCAAGGACTATGACGACGCACGCCGGGTCAGCCGCCGCGGTCGCCGCGAGCTTGGCGAGTTGTTCGAGGGGTTCGACGTGCTGCTGACCTATTCGGCGCCGGGCACGCCGCCGGCCAAGGAGCTCGCGAGCACCGGCGACCCCCGCTACAACCGGCTCTGGACGCTGATGGGCAACCCTTGCGTCAACGTGCCGGTGCTCAAGGCCAATGGCCTGCCGATCGGCGTGCAGGTGATCGCGCGCTTCGGCAACGACGCGCATGCGCTGGCGACGGCGTGGTTCCTGGAGCAGGCGCTGGCGAGATCAGGCTAGGCAGGTTCGAGGGCAACGATGCGCTGGCCGGATGCGGCCGGCGCTGCGCTGTGGTCGGTACCTTGCTTGAGCCAGCGCCCGGCGGCCTCGCGGCCGCTGCGGTGAAGCGCGCGAATGAAACCGCGGCCGAGATCGGTGGACGAGCGCTGCGCCAGGCCGTCGACGAAATCTTCCGCGGCGATCCTGGAGAGCCGCAGCGACGATGCGGCCTGCGATTGCGCCCATTCCATCGCCGCGATCTCGGCATTGAGGGCGGCGTTGGCCGCGATCTGGTCCAGCCTGCGGTCGATCGCGGCGAGCGTGATCGGCACGTAGCTGTCACGCGCTGGCGTGACCTGGACCAGCAGGATTTCGGTGCTCGTCGTGTCCTGCACGAGCCGCAGCAGGGGCGGATTGCCGCCGAGGCCGCCGTCCCAATAAGCCTCGCCGTCGATCTCCACCGCGCAATGAACCAAAGGTGGGCAGGTCGAGGCCAGCGCGACGTCGGCCGTGATGGCGTCATTGCGGAAGATCTGCTGCTGCCCATCGCGGATCCGGGTCGCCGCGATCAGAAGCTTAGGGCAGCGGGGGTCGCGCAAGGCGGAAAAGTTGATGTCGCGCGACAGCGCCTGCCGCAGCGGATCGAGATCGAACGGATCGAACTGGCCGGAGCGTAGCGTCGGGCCGAACGCGACCGAGCTTCCCGCCGGCGAGAAACCGCCGATCAGCATCAGCGATCGGAACGAGGCCTCGTGCATCAGCCGGATCCAGAACCGGTTCAGCCGCGCGCGCGCGCCTTCGCGGCCGCCCTCGGCGAAACCGGAAGCGAGCAGCAGCGCGTTGATCGCGCCGGCACTGGCGCCGCTGATGGTGTCGATCGCGATCGATGGCTCTTCCAGCAGCCGCTCTAGCACGCCCCAAGTGAAAGCGGCGAAGGTGCCGCCGCCCTGGAGCGCTAGCGACAATTTTTGCGGCGGCCATGGGTTGGCGCGGGGCCGCGCGGACGCAACTGGCGCCGCGCCGGTCACGGCCTCGACAGTCAGAGGAGCTTGCGCGATGCGAGCAGGCTGCAGCGTCGGTGGCGAAACGGGCACAGGCTTGGGAGCAGGAACCGGCGAGGGCGCACTAGACCAGATATCCGTCGTCGAGAGCAGCCGGCTTGCCGCGGTGCAGGTAGCACCTCGCAAATCGCCATCCTCTTGCGCGCTGACAATCTTCTCGCTCATTCTGAGCAACCGCGTAGAGCCATGCCCACGATCAGGGCCAAGGCCTGGAACCCGTTCGTCCATACAGCCGTGATTCGGCTGCAAGTTGCGAACACCATTTGCGATATAATGCAGAAGGGGTGCCGCGGTATCCGTGGTTTCCCGGCTTATGCCTTCTCGCCGATCCGGCTTTCCTTGCCCGATTGCAGCCGCTTGATGTTCTCGCGATGAGCGTAGAACAGCAGCAGCGTCAGCACCGCCGCCAGTGCGGCGAGTGCGGGCTGGCCGAACCACAACAGGAACAGCGGGGTGATGAACGAGGCCACCAGGGCCGAGAGCGAGGAATAGCGGGCGGTAAAGGCGGTCGCCAACCAGAGCAGGCAGAACACCAGTGCGGCCGGCCAGAACAGCCCGAGCATGATGCCGATATAGACGGCGACACCCTTGCCGCCGCGGAACTTGAGCCAGACCGGGAAGAGATGGCCGAGGAAGGCGCCGAGCCCGGCCAGCATCGCGGCATTGGGACCGGCGATGTAGCCGGCGATCACCACCGCCACGGTGCCCTTGAGCGCATCGAACAGCAGGGTTGCGGCGGCAAGGCCCTTGCGCCCCGTGCGCAGCACGTTGGTGGCGCCGATGCTGCCGGAGCCGATCGAGCGGATATCCTGCGTACCGGCGAGTTTCGTCAGGATCAGCCCGAACGGAATCGAGCCGAGCAGGTAGCCGATGACGAAAGCCACCGGCAGAAACAATTCAAGCGCCATGTCTGCAAATTCCATGTCTGCAAATTCCCTGGCTGCAGCTCCGCACGTCAGACATGCTCGTACACCGTCCGTCCGCCGACAATGGTGCGCACCACGCGGCCTGTAAAGCGGGCCTCGTCGAAAGGCGTGTTCTTGCAGGGCGATTTGAGGTCGGCGGGATCGACCACCCAGGGCACATCGGGGTCGATCACGATGACGTCGGCGGGGCTGCCAGTGCGCAGGGTTCCGCCAGGCAATCCCAAAATCTCGGCCGGCCGGGTCGACATCGCCCGGATCAGCGTCTTGAGGTCCAACTCGTCATTGTGCACGAGGCGAAGGCCCGCCGGGAGCATGGTCTCCAGCCCGATGGCGCCGGGGGCTGCTTCCGCGAAAGGCAGGCGCTTGACCTCGACGTCCTGTGGATTGTGGTCGGACATGATGACGTCGACGAGGCCGGAGGCGACGGCGGCGACCAGCGCGCGGCGGTCGTCCTCGGTGCGCAGCGGCGGCGACAGCTTCAGGAACGAACGGTAAGGGCCGATGTCGTTCTCGTTCAGCGCAAGGTGGTTGATCGAGGCCGAGGCGGTCACGGCGAGGCCGGCGTCGCGGGCGCGCCGGAGGATTTCGAGCGACTCGATGCAGGTCAGCGACGCCGCGTGATAGCGGCCGCCTGTCAGCGCGACCAGGCGCATGTCGCGCTCCAGCATCACGGCCTCCGCCGCGTTCGGGATGCCCATCAGGCCGAGCCGCGAGGCGAACTCGCCCTCGTTCATCACGCCTTCGCCGACGAGATCGCGATCCTCGGTGTAGTGCACGATCAGCGCGTCGAAATCGCGCGCGTAGGTCAACGCGCGGCGCATCACCTGCGCATTGATCACGCTTTTGTCGCAGTCGCTGAAGGCGATCGCGCCGGCTGCCTTGAGGAGGCCGAACTCGGTCATCTCCTCGCCGTGCATGCCCTTCGTCAGCGCCGCCATCGGCTGGATGTTGACGATCGCGGTGTCACGGGCGCGACGCATCACGAAGTCGACGGTCGCCGAGTTGTCGATCACCGGCAAGGTATCAGGCTGGCAGATGATGGTGGTGATGCCGCCGGTCGCAGCCGCCTGGCTCGCGGAGGCAAAGGTCTCGCGATGGCTGAAGCCGGGCTCGCCGACGAAGGCGCGCATGTCGATCAGGCCGGGTGCGACGATCTTGCCGGCGCAGTTGACGACATCGGTGCCCTCGGGGACGCCGGCAGCGCCAATGCCGCGGCGGGTCTCGCGGATGATGCCGTCGGCAATCAGGACGTCGCCGGGGCCATCGAAATCCCGGGAGGGATCGACGACGCGGGCATTGGCGAGCAGGATGGGTCGGCGGTCGGTCAACATGAGCATCACGCGTTCGGCAGGTTGCGGGCGAGCGCTTCCAGCACCGCCATGCGCACGGCCACGCCCATTTCCACCTGTTCGCGGATCAGGGACTGCGCGCCGTCAGCGACCGCAGTGTCGATCTCGACGCCGCGGTTCATGGGGCCGGGATGCATGACGAGGGCGTCTGGCTTGGCGTAGGCGAGCTTCTTCTGGTCCAGCCCGAAATAATGGAAATACTCGGAGGTCGACGGCACGAAGGAGCCGTTCATGCGCTCGCGCTGGAGCCGCAGCATCATGACGATGTCGGCGCCGTTGAGCCCCTCGCGCATGTCGCGCGCGACCTCGACGCCCATCCGCTCGATGCCGGGCGGCAGCAGCGTGGAGGGGCCTACGACGCGGACGCGGGCGCCCATCGCGTTGAGCAGGATGATGTTGGAGCGGGCGACGCGCGAATGCAGCACGTCGCCGCAGATCGCGACCACGAGGCCCTCGAGCCGGCCCTTGTTGCGGCGGATGGTCAGCGCGTCGAGCAGGGCTTGTGTCGGATGCTCATGCGCGCCGTCGCCGGCATTGATCACGGAACCGTCGACCTTGCGGGCCAGCAGTTCCACCGCGCCGGAGGCGTGATGGCGCACCACCAGGATATCCGGGTGCATGGCGTTGAGCGTCATGGCGGTGTCGACCAGCGTCTCGCCCTTTTTGATGGACGAGGATGACACCGACATGTTCATGACGTCGGCGCCCAGCCGTTTGCCGGCGAGCTCGAACGAGGATTGGGTCCGGGTGGAAGCCTCGAAGAAGAGGTTTACCTGCGTCCGTCCACGCAGGACGGTGCGCTTCTTGTCAACCTGGCGGTTGAGCTCGACATATTCTTCGGACAGGTCGAGGAGGCCGGTGATGTCGGCCGCGGAAAGGCCCTCGATGCCCAGCAAATGCCGGTGACCGAGGACGAAGGTCGATTTCGATGTCATTAAAGCGAGAGCTATAGGCGGGGATGGCCGGGGGGGCAAGGGCCAATGCCGGGGC
>NZ_JBVVPN010000068.1:0-29583 GCF_055811035.1 Bradyrhizobium sp. MI1.10 | reverse complement strand
GGCGGCGGCGGTGCCGGACGAGCCGCAGGTGGCGGCGGAGGCGGCGGCGGTGCTGCTGGGCGCTGCGGAGCGGCCGCCGGCGGAGGCGGCGCGGGCGGATGGGGCGGTGCAGCTGCGGGCGGCGGTGCGGTCGGGCGCGCGGGCGCCGCAGGCGGCGGTGTAGCCGGGCGCGCGGGCGCTCCCTTCGGCGGCTCCTTCGGTTTTCCGTCAGGGCCGGTCTCTTGTGGCTGCGCCTGCGCGACCACGAGCGGCGGCGCGCCTTGCGCATGTGATGCGGAGCTTGCGAACTGCATCGCGGTCAGAGCCGTGGTGGCAAGCAGCACGAAACGAAGATTAGTCATGATGGTGAACTTCCCCGGAAGGTTCTTTGACGAAGTGTTGGGATGAACAGCTACGCGTTAGGCCGGATTGTGGCGGACGAAGCCGACGCGGCGCGATTTATTTCTGCACGCAAATCACCTCACTATAGTGACGTTCATTGCGCATTCAGACGCAGGTTGCAATTGCCTCCGATGTGATGCGTCGCCTCATGCGCGATCCCGCGGCGGACTTGCATCCGTCGCAGGATTCGGCGTGAGCGGTCCGTTCGGCCCGCGCGATGGAATCTCTTCAGGCATGCGGCCCGGCAGTTCGTCGGGTGGCGTCGGCGCGCCGGGCTCGCGCACCGGCGGCGCGATTTCAGGCTGCGGATTGCCCGGCGGAATCCCCGGCGGCGGCTCGGTGGGCGTGCCCGGCGTCGACGGCGGAATCTCGGGCGGCTCGATCGGCATTACATCGAGACCTTGCGGTTGTCGCCGAGATCGGGCCGCGTGTTCGTCACCGCCGCGGCCGCCATCTTCACATAGGAGATCACCGTGCCGGGCGAATCCCAGAACTCGGCATCGTCAGGCGTGACCTTGAGCACGCGAATGTTGGGATCTTCCGCAGAGTCCCACCACGCCTTGGCCGGCGTCGCGAACAGCTCCTTGATCTTCGCACGGTCATTGGAGACCACGGCAGTGCCCGTCAGCGACACGTATTTTTGGCTGCCCGCATCCGCGAACGACAGGTTGATGGACGGATTGCGCGCGATCTCATCGTCCTTGTGACGCCGCGCGTCGGTGAGGAAATAGATCGTGTCCGCGTTGCGATCGAGATAGGCGCTCATCGGCCGCGCGCGGAGCTTGTCGCCATCGCGCGTCACCAGCATCGCGAATCCGATCGACTTCATCAGATCCCACACGCGATCCAAATCGCGATCGACGTCGCGAGCATTGTCGTTGGCCATGTCGTGCTCCTTCTTGCAAGGGACGACAACGGCGGGCGCGGAACGAGGTTCCGGCCGGAAGAAGGAACTTTATCTATTCCGGCGCGTGGCAAACCGCCTCGATGTTGTGTCCATCAGGATCGAGCACGAAGGCGCCGTAATAGGTCGGATGATAATGTGCCCGGATCCCGGGCGGCCCGTTGTCGCGCCCGCCCGCCGCAATCGCCGCCTTGTAGAATGCATCCACCACAGCGCGGTCCTTTGCCAGGATCGCGACATGCACCGGCTTGTTCAGCGCGCCCTCGCCGCCGATCCAGAAATCCGGCTTGCCGTCGGCGCCGAAACCGGCGGCCGGATCGTGTCCGGTCTGCTCCTGCGTGACCTCCATGATCAGGCTGTAGCCGAGCGGCGCCAATGCCTTGGCGTAGAACGCCTTGGCGCGCTCATAGTCGGAGACCGGGAAGCCCATATGGTCGATCATCGCTACCTCTGTCGTTCGTCGTCAGCGCGACAGGAACGTATTGCTCCGCGTCTTGCGCGCAACCACAAAGCCGCGCGCGACCATGTCAGCGATACAATCTTCCCGCCAATCCTTTTGTGACAGATGCTCGATCACCACCGCGCGCGGCCATTGCGATTGCGGCGCGTCGCGGAAGAAGCCGATCAGCACGCGATCCTCGAAGCCCTCGACGTCGATCTTGAGTGAATCGACTCGCGTGATGCCGGCCTCGTCGAGAATGCGCGTCAACCGCAGCGAGGGTACTTTGATCGCCTCCGCGCTGGCCGTGCCGGTGACGACATGCGTGGCGCCGAGATTGCCGCCGCCGCTCTCGATCATCAGCTCGCCGTCGTTGTCGCCGGCGGCCGCCTGCACCAGGCGCACCTGCGTCGCTTTCGACGCGGCCTGGTTGAACGAGAGCCGTCCAAACGTCATCGGATGCGGCTCGATGGCGACCACTTTGCCTGATGGCCCGACCTGTCGCGCCATCACCAGCGCAAAGGTGCCGACATTGGCACCGACATCGACGAACACGCCGGCCTCCGGGGTGTGCTGGCGCAGGAAGTCGAGCTCGTCGAGATTGTAATCGGGATTGAACAGCGCGCCGCGCTCGGTCGCGCTGCCCTGGTGATAGAAGCGGAACGATGCGCCCTGGTATTGCACGTCGACGGGACCACTGCGCAGCAGGTTCACCAATCGCGAAAGCCAGGGCCGGAACGCTCCGCGCTTCAGCCGCGACTGTGTCGCGAGGCGAATGATCGCGGCCTGCGCCGCATTCGGCGCAAACGCGCCGAACGGCGCGGACGAAGGGGCATTGTCGGTCGCCAAGTCAAAGTCCTCGTTGCAAGCGGCGCATGCATAGCCGGTTTTGCCGGGGACTCCAATCGTTCACGAGGGGTCGGTAGCCCGGATGGAGCGCAGCGCAATCCGGGTTTCGCCTCTCGATGGACTGTCCCGGATTGCGCTACGCTCCATCCGGGCTACAGCTGCTAGCCTCACGCCGCCTTCTTCGGTGGCGCCTTGCGCTGGCCCAGGAATCGCCCGAGCAGCTTGCGCTTGCCCTTGCGCGGGATCAGGTCGATATCGCTGACGAGTTTTGCACCGCCCTTGCGGCGCTCCAGCACGATCTTGCGGCTGTGAAAGGCCTCCAGCTCGACACGATGCGCGACGCTGACGATGGTGGCCTTCGGCAGCTCGTCGGTGACCATCTTCATCATCTTGTCCTGGCTCTTCTCGTCGAGCGCCGAGGTGGCCTCGTCGAGCACGACGATATCAGGGCTGTGCAGCAACAGCCGCGCAAAAGCGAGACGCTGCTTCTCGCCGCCAGACAGCGTCTGGTCCCACGGTGCTTCTTCCTCGATCTTGTCCTTGAGATGGTCGAGACCGACCTTGTGCAAGGCCTCGCCGATCTCCTCGACGGTCCAGTCATCTTCCGCGCCGGGATAGGCGACCGCGCGGCGCAAGGAGCCTGATGGCACGTAGGGTCGCTGCGGCAGCATGAACAGCCGCCGGTCGGGATGGAAATTGACGCTGCCGCCACCCCATGGCCAGAGCCCGGCGATGGCGCGCACCAGCGTGCTCTTGCCGGTGCCGGATTCGCCGGCCACCAGGAGCCGCTCGCCAGCCTCGATCACCACCTCGGTCTCGCCGACCACGGCGGTGCCGTCATCAAGCGTGACGGAGAGGTCGTTCAGCTCCAGCATGGCGTCGTTGCTGGTCTCCCCACGCTTGATGCGACCGATTCCGTCGCCCTGCTCGGCGCGCTCGAGGCCGTCGAGCGACATCATCAGCGAGGCGATGCGGCGAGCGCAGGCATTCCAGTCGGCGAGCCGCGGATAATTGTCGACCAGCCAGCCGAACGCGCTCTGCACGATGGTGAAGGCGGAAGCCGCCTGCATCACCTGCCCCAACGTCATGCTGCCGTCGAGGAATTTTGGCGCGCAGAGCAGGAGAGGGACCACGGGAGCAACAAGACTCGATCCCTGCGACACCAGCGTGGTGCGCATGTGCTGGCCCGCCAGTCGCGCCCATTGCCGCAGTACATTCGTGAAGTTGCGGTCGATGCCGTCGCGCTCTTCCTCCTCGCCGCCGAGCAGCGCGATGCTCTCGCCGTTCTCGCGCACGCGCGTCAGCGTGTAGCGGAAATCGGCCTCGGCCTGGTTCTTGTCCTCGGAGACCTGCACGAATTGGCGGCCGATCACCAGGATCGAGCCCGATGCGATTCCCGCATAAAGCATCGCGGCGATCACCAGGAAGCCGGGAATGGTCACCGACGATCCCGCAAGCGTGACGGTGAGCGCGCCGCCGATGGTCCAGAGCACGACGATGAAGGTCGCGGCCGACAGCAGCGCGGACGTCACGCCGGCGAGGAAATCCACCGGCGAATCGGTCGCGACGCGCAGATCCTCCGCGATCCGGTATTCCGGATTCTTGTGGTCGCCGCTGACGAGATTGAGCTGGTAATAGCGGCCGTTGCCGAGCCAGCGCGTCAGCACGCTGGCCGTCAGCCACGCGCGCCAGCGCCGCTGGATGCCCATGCGCGCGAACACTTGCGCCACGCCGAGCACGATGCTGCCGATCGCGAGCGGGAAGAACACCGCGGTGAGATGGAAGACGGTGGACGCCTCGCGTTTTTCGATCGCGTCGAAGATCGCCCGATTCCAGACGTTGATGCCGTATTGGAAGCCGACGGTCAGGACGATCAGCACGCCGAGGCCGATCGAGAACGGCCACGCCAGCCGGTCGCCGTTGCGGCCCCAGAAGCCGCGCGCGCTGATCCAGAAGCGGGTGAGGAGGTAGTCCTTGCGGGCCTGCTCGGCCTCTTCGGGCGATTGCTCCGGGTCGGGCTCGACCAACTCGGGCGGCGGCGGAGCCTCTTCCTCGCCGGTCTCGCCGACGATTTCGACGATGGGCGGCTTCTTGCCCGATTCGCGCTTTCTGGCCGGCTTTTGCATGGCCGGATAACGCAAGCTAAATCAAAAGGTTCCACTCGGTTCCGAGTGTCGGATCATTCGGCGGCGCCGTCGCGCACCCGGCGTCGCGCGAGCCGGTGCAGCACGCGCGATAGCTGATCGATCGCATAGGGCTTCTGCACGAGCTCGAAATCGACCTTGCCGTCCTGGGACAGCGCCTCGCTGTAGCCGGTGGTCAGCACGACCGGCACGCCGATGCCGCGCTCGCGGACTGCCTGCGCGAGATCGAGCCCGGTCATGCCGGGCATCACGATGTCGGAGAAAACGACATCGAAGCGATCGGAATCCATGACCAGCTCGGCGAGCGCATCAGTTGCATTGTCGATCAGCGTGATGCTGTAGCCGAGCTCGGTGAGGCCGTCGGCCGCGAAATTGGCGAGCTCGATATTGTCCTCGACCAGCAGCACCGACATGCCGCTACCGGCCACAGCCGGGGCCGTGTTCGGTGCCTGCCGCTGCGGCAGCAGGTGCGGCGCCACGCGCGGCAGATAGAGCGAGAAGGTGCTGCCGTGGCCCACTTCGCTGGTGACTGTCACCTCGCCGCCGGACTGCCGGGCGAAGCCGAACACCTGCGACAGGCCGAGACCGGTGCCGTGGCCGACCTGCTTGGTGGTGAAGAACGGCTCGAAGATGCGCTCGAGCCTCGCAGCCGGAATGCCGATGCCGGTGTCGCTGACGGCAATGCCGACGAAGCCATGTTTGTCAGCAAGCTCATGTTTGCCGGAAAGCTCATGGTGGCCTGAAAGGTCAGCGTTGACCGAGACGGGAGCCCGCGTGTCCGCAATGGTCGCCGCGGCCTCGACCTCGAAAACGATCCTGCCCTTGCCGTGCATGGCATCGCGCGCATTGGTCGCCATGTTGATCAACGCCGTCTCGAACTGGCTCGCATCGGCATTGACGAGACAGGGCTCGGCCGGCAGCCGCATCGCAATTTCGATCGCGGGTCCGAGCAGCGTCGCGAGCATGTCGTGCAGCGACTGCAGCCGCGCGCCGACGTCGAACACTTCCGGCTTCAAGGTCTGGCGCCGTGCAAAGGCGAGCAGCTGCGAGGTCAGCTTGGCCGCGCGCCCGACCGCGTCCGCGATGGCGGTGATGTAGCGCTGGCGCCGCTCCTCGCTCAGCTGCGGCCGGTTCAGCAGGTCGACAGAGGCGCGAATCACGGTCAGGAGGTTGTTGAAGTCGTGCGCGACGCCGCCGGTGAGCTGGCCGAGCGCCTCCAGGCGCTGGCTGTGCTTGAGCGCCTCCTCGGCTTCGCGCCGCGCGGCGGCCTCGGCCTGAAGATGCTGGGTGCGCCGGAACGCGAACGCCAGCAGCAGAAACAGCAGCGCGGTGGCGGGAATACCGAACACCAGATGCTGGCCCATGGTGGCGAACCAGCGCGCGCGGATTGCCGAGGTCTCCAGCCCCGCGCTGACATAGATCGGGTATTCGGCGATGCGTCGGTAGCCGATGCGCCGCTCGACCTCGTCCGATGGCCAGGCGATGGTGATGAGGCCATGCTCGGGGTGAGCTGCGATGCTGCGGCCAACCGGCCCGTTAGGATCGAGCCTGAGGTCGCGGTCCCGCCGCGGAAGATGCGCCAGCACCACGCCGTCGGTACGTGCCATGGCGAGGAAGCTGCCGGGATCGGAGCCGATCCTGGCATAAAAGCTCTCGAAATATTCCGGCAGGACGGAGGCCTGGATCACGCCGATGAAGCTGCCGTCGTCGGAGCTGCGGCGGCGGCTGACCCCGAAGAAGCGCGCGCCCTGATAGGGCTGGCGCGGCGTCAGGGGAACGCCGATGTAGCTGCCGATGCTCTGGTCGACATGGGCGGCAAAGTAATCACGGTCCGCAAAGCTCTGCGCCGGCGGCGGCGATGCCAGGCTGTTGACCAGCGACTTTCCGTCCGCATCGAAGATCCATGCCGATTTGAGCTGCGGCAGCGAATCGGTCAGTTGCTTCAGGCGGCGGTGCAGGGCCGGTTCGCGCGAGCGGATGATTTCGTCGGGCATGTCGCGCACCACCTCGTTGATCTCGGCGAGGCTGCGGTCGATGGTCTCGAACACCTTGAGCGCGTGCTCGTGCGCGACATCGAGGGTGCGCTCGATCTCGCGGTCGGCGATCTCTTTGGTCGAGGGGTAGGAGATCGAGGCGGCGATCGCGAACAGCGCAATCGGCAGCGCCAGGGACGCAGCCATCATCCACTGCAGCAATCTCAGCGAATTGCGTTGTGCGCCCTGCACGGTCGCTCCGGTCCCACGCCGGAGAGCTTACTTGAATTTCGCGCCGGGAAGGAAGCGGCTTGTAGCTGGAACCAGAGGTTGCGACTCGTCGGCTTGCCCGCGCAGGGGCGGAGGCGAAATCTACTGGAAGACGCGCCCGCCGTAGAATGCCCCGGCCGTTCCGGCCGGGGATCGCAGCATGAATGACGCCTAGATCTGGCGCTCGACCATCTTGAGCTTGAGCTCCGCGATGGCCTCCGCCGGGTTGAGGCCCTTCGGGCAGGCCTTGGCGCAGTTCATGATGGTGTGGCAACGATAGAGGCGGAACGGGTCCTCGAGATTGTCGAGCCGCTCGCCGGTCGCTTCATCCCGCGAATCCGACACCCAGCGGTTGGCCTGGAGCAGCGCGGCGGGACCGAGATAGCGCTCGCTGTTCCACCAATAGCTCGGGCACGAGGTCGAGCAGCAGGCGCAGAGGATGCACTCGTAGAGGCCGTCGAGCTTCTCGCGGTCCTCGTGGCTCTGCTTCCATTCCTTCTGCGGCGTCGGCGAGGTCGTCTTCAGCCACGGCTCGACCGAAGCGTACTGCGCATAGAAATTCGTGAGGTCGGGGATGAGGTCCTTCACGACAGGCTGGTGCGGAAGCGGATTGATCTTCACCGCGCCGTCCTTCACGTCGTGCATCGAGCGGGTGCAGGCCAGCGTGTTCTGGCCGTCGATGTTCATCGCGCAGGAGCCGCAGACGCCTTCGCGGCACGAGCGGCGGAAGGTCAGCGACGGGTCGATGTTGTTCTTGATCCAGATCAGACCGTCCAGCACCATCGGCCCGCAATCATGGGTGTCGACGTAATAGGTGTCGACGCTCGGATTCTTGCCGTCGTCCGGATTCCAGCGATAGACGCGGAATTCACGGACCTCGGTCGCGCCCGCGGGCTTCGGCCACGTCTTGCCGCCGCTGATCTTGGAGTTCTTCGGAAGTGCGAATTCAACCATTTCGATAAAGCTTTCGCTGTTCGCTCAGTACATGCGCGCCGTTTAGTAAACGCGAGCCTTGGGCGGGATGTACTGGACGTCGTTGGTCATGGTGTAGTCGTGAACCGGGCGGTACTCGATCTTGACCTTGCCGGAATCTTCCAGCCAGGCCAGCGTGTGCTTCATCCAGTTCTTGTCGTCGCGCTCGGAGAAGTCCTCGCGGGCATGCGCGCCGCGGCTCTCAGTGCGGTTGGCGGCCGAGTTCATCGTCACCACCGCCTGCGCGATCAGATTGTCGAATTCGAGCGTCTCGATCAGGTCGGAATTCCACACCAGCGAGCGGTCGGACACGGCGATGTCGGTGATGCCGCTATGGACCTTCTCGATCAGGTTCTGGCCTTCGCTCAGGATGTCGCCGGTGCGGAACACCGCGCAATTGTTCTGCATCACGTGCTGCATGCCTTCGCGCAGCTTCGCGGTCGGCGTGCCGCCGGAGGCATAGCGATAATGATCGAGCCGGCCGAGCGCCAGGTCGGACGAATTCGCCGGCAGCTCCGGCTGGCTGGCGTTCGGCGTGAGCTTCTCGGCGAGGCGCAGCGCCGCGGCGCGGCCGAACACGACAAGGTCGATCAGCGAGTTGGAGCCGAGGCGGTTGGCGCCGTGCACGGACACACAGGCGGCCTCGCCGATCGCCATCAGGCCGGGGATGATGGCGTTGTCGTCGCCGTCCTTCTTGGTCAGGACTTCGCCGTGATAGTTCGTCGGGATGCCGCCCATGTTGTAGTGCACGGTTGGGACGATCGGGATCGGTTCGCGCGTCACGTCGACATTGGCGAAGATCTTTGCGGATTCCGAGATGCCCGGCAGGCGCTCGGCCAGCACCGCGGGATCGAGATGGTCGAGATGAAGGAAGATGTGGTCCTTCTTCTTGCCGACGCCGCGGCCTTCGCGAATCTCGATGGTCATCGCGCGCGAGACGACGTCACGCGAGGCCAGATCCTTGGCGGAGGGCGCATAGCGCTCCATGAAGCGCTCGCCCTCGGAGTTGACGAGATAGCCGCCTTCGCCACGCGCGCCTTCGGTGACGAGACAGCCCGAGCCGTAGATGCCGGTCGGGTGGAACTGCACGAACTCCATGTCCTGCATCGGCAGGCCGGCGCGCAGCACCATGCCGCCGCCATCGCCGGTGCAGGTGTGCGCCGAGGTGCAGGATGCATAGGCGCGGCCATAGCCGCCGGTCGCCAGAATCACGGACTGGGCGCGGAAGCGGTGCAGCGTGCCGTCGTCGAGCTTGAGCGCGATGACGCCGCGGCAGGTGCCCTGGTCGTCCATGATCAGGTCGATGGCAAAGAACTCGATGAAGAACTCGGCCGCGTGGCGCAGCGACTGGCCGTACATCGTGTGCAGCATGGCGTGGCCGGTGCGGTCGGCGGCGGCGCAGGTGCGCTGCGCCTGGCCCTTGCCGTAGTCCAGCGTCATGCCGCCGAACGGGCGCTGGTAGATCTTGCCGTCTTCGGTGCGCGAGAACGGCACGCCCCAATGCTCGAGCTCGTAGACCGCCTCGGGCGCGTTGCGCACCATGTATTCGATCGCGTCCTGGTCGCCCAGCCAGTCCGACCCCTTCACGGTGTCGTACATGTGCCAGCGCCAGTCGTCCTTGTGCATGTTGCCGAGGGACGCCGAGATGCCGCCCTGCGCCGCGACGGTGTGCGAGCGGGTCGGAAACACTTTGGTGATGCAGGCGGTGCGGAGGCCGGCTTCGCTGCAGCCGACCACGGCGCGCAAGCCCGCGCCGCCGGCGCCGACCACGACCACATCATAGGTGTGGTCTTCGATCGGATAGGCTTTGCCGTTGGTGGCGGGAGCGCCGTTGCCCTTGCCATTGGTCTCTGTGGCCATGGGTTAGACTCCGGAGGAAAGTTTCAGGATCGCGTAGGTCGAGGCGAGCGCCACGGCGAACGAGAAGAAGTTGTTGAGCATGATCGAGATGAGCTTCAGCTTCTCGTTATGGATGTAGTCCTCGATCACGACCTGCATGCCGATCTTCATGTGCCAGGCGCTGGCGAAGATGAAGAGCAGCAGGATCACCGCGATCGGCAGCGAGCCGAGAATCTGTGCGGCGCCGGCCTGGTTGCGGCCGAGCAGCATCATCACGATCACGATCACGGGGATCATCAGCAGCGTCATGGCGACGCCGGTGATGCGCTGGCGCCAGAAATCGGACGTGCCCGAATGCGCCGCGCCGAGATTGCGCACGCGGCCGAGCGGGGTGCGCATGGAGGAGCCCTTCGGAGCGCCGTGGGATTCGTCGAAACTCATCGTCCGCCTCCGATCGCGTAGGCGATGATCCAGACCAGGACCGTGAGCACGATGCCGCCGATCAACGCGCCCCAGGTCAACGCTTCGCGCTCATTGGCCTTGAAGCCGTAGCCGAGGTCCCAGACGAAATGCCGGATGCCGCTGAGCATGTGGTGCATCAGCGCCCAGGTGAAGCCGAACACGATCAGCCGGCCGATGATGCTGCCGGTGAAGGCCTGGACGTGGCTATAGGCGGCCGGGCCCGAGGCTGTCGCAATCAGCCACCAGGCCAGCAGCAGCGTTCCGGCGTAGAGGGCAATCCCGGTGGCGCGATGGACGATGGAGAGTGCCATCGTCAGGGTCCAGCGGTAGACTTGCATGTGCGGCGAAAGCGGTCGTTCGATCCGTGCGGTCATGGGCTTCAATTGCTTTATTGCGGCCCAGCATGGGGCGCGCGGGGATCGCGAAAGGTCGGCTCTATTTACGGAGTCGATTTCACCTGCGCAATCACCAAATCGCCATAAATCGAACCTGGGTTCAGCTCTAGGCCCTTGATGTAACAAGGCCAATCGGGCGCTTGGTATACCAGGGCCATGGCGCACCGGCTAAAGACAGAACCAGAATTCATCTCTTGTCAGGAGGGCCGCGGCGCATTGAAATTACTATTGGAACGGCTCTAAGCCGCCGCAGTCCGGCGAGGCTTCGAACCAGTCAGTTCATGACGTGCGAACCGGCAGCGATGGCCGGCGAGCAATCTGCAATTTCCGCAAAGCGCACCGATTTTTCGCGAGACGGGCGGATATGCGCATCCCGCATCCCACCCCAGACCGGCGATGCGGCGGTCGACCCGACAAATCAGATCGCCTAGAGCATTGCGGGCGGCTATCCGAGCGATGCATCGGAGAAGTTGCGAGCCATCGCCGGGGCAGGTCAGGGGTGATTGCAGGACTTGATATCAAGGAGATCCTCGAGCTCACGCTGCTGCTGATCGCAACCGGCGCGCTCTCCGGATTTTTGGCCGGCGTGTTCGGCATCGGCGGCGGCGCGATTCTGGTGCCGGTGTTCTACGAGTGCTTCCGCATCGCCGGTGTGCCGCTGGAGGTGCGCATGCCGCTCTGCATCGGCACTTCGCTCGCCGTCATCATTCCGACCTCGATTCGTTCGTTCCAGGCGCATTACAAGCGCGGCGCCGTCGATCTTGCGATCCTTCGGGTCTGGTGGCTGCCGATCCTGATCGGCGTCATCGCCGGCAGCGTGGTCGCGCGCTACGCGCCGGAGCGGCTGTTCAAGATCGTGTTCGTCGCCGTCGCCTGGTCGGCCGCGGTACGGCTGATCTTCGCGCGCGAGAGCTGGAAGCTCGGCGATGATCTGCCGAAAGGTCCGCTGATGCGAATCTACGGCTTCTGCGTCGGCATTTTGTCGACGTTGATGGGCATCGGCGGTGGATTGTTTTCGAATCTGCTGATGACGTTCTACGGCCGTCCGATCCATCAGGCCGTGGCGACATCGTCGGCGCTCGCGGTGCTGATCTCGATCCCCGGCGCGCTCGGTTACATCTATGCTGGCTGGCCTGCGGCGGCCAGCTACCCGGCCGTTGCAGCCCTGCAAATCCCGTTCGCGCTTGGCTACGTCTCCCTGATCGGCGCCGTGTTGGTGATGCCGATGAGCCTTGTGACCGCACCACTCGGTGTGAAGGCGGCGCATGCGATGTCGAAGCGGACGCTGGAGGTCGCGTTCGGGTGCTATCTGTTTATTGTCGGCAGCCGGTTTGTGATGAGCTTGATAGGCGGGCAGTAGCCGCCGCAAAATCCGTCATTGCGAGCGTAGCGAAGCAATCCAGAATCTTTCCGCAGCGGTAGTCTGGATTGCTTCGTCGCAAGGGCTCCTCGCAATGACGACGAGAGTGCAGCGAACAACAGCCCCTATTTCTTCGCGTAAAGATCCTTGTAAATATCCCGCAGCACGTTTTTCTGCACCTTGCCCATGGTGTTGCGCGGCAGCTCGTCGACGACGAAGACGCGTTTGGGCATCTTGAACTTCGCTAGCCGGCCGTCGAGCGCCTTCAGCACCGCGGCCTCGGTCACATCGGCGCCCTTGTTGCAGACCAGCACCGCCGTGACGCCCTCGCCGAAATCGGCGTGGGGCACGCCGATCACGGCAGATTCGATCACGCCGGGCATGGCGTCGATCTCGCTCTCGATTTCCTTCGGATAGACATTGAACCCGCCGGAGATGACGAGATCCTTGCCGCGGCCGAGAATGTGGACGTAACCCTTGGCGTCGATCTTGCCGAGGTCGCCGGTGATGAAGAAGCCGTCGTCGCGGAATTCTGCTTTGGTCTTCTCCGGCATGCGCCAATAGCCCTTGAACACGTTCGGGCCCTTGACCTCGATCATGCCGATCTCGTCGCGCGGCAGCTCCTTGCCCGTCTCAGGATCTGTGACGCGTACGGAGACGCCGGGGAGCGGAAAGCCGACTGCGCCGGGCACGCGCTCGCCCTCATAGGGATTCGAGGTGTTCATGTTGGTCTCGGTCATGCCGTAGCGCTCAAGGACGGCGTGTCCGGTGCGCGCTGACCATTCGCGATGGGTTTCGGCCAGCAGCGGCGCGGAGCCCGAGATGAACAACCGCATGTGTTTCGTGGTTTCGCGCGATAGCGCGGCGTTCTGGAGCAGCCGGGTATAGAACGTCGGCACGCCCATCAGCACCGTGGCGCGCGCCATCAGCTTGATGATCAGATCCGGGTCGAGCTTCGGCAGGAAGATCATCGACGCCCGCGCGAACAGCGTCACGTTGGTCGCCACGAACAGGCCGTGGGTGTGGTAGATCGGCAGCGCGTGGATCAGCACGTCCTTGTCGGTGAAGCGCCAGAAGCCGACCAGCGAGAGCGAGTTCGACGCCAGATTGTCGTGGGTCAACATCGCGCCCTTGGAGCGGCCGGTGGTGCCGGACGTGTAGAGGATCGCGGCGAGATCGTCGTTTGAGCGCGGCACCGTGGCGAATTCGCTGCTCGCCTTGTCGGCGGCGTCCGTCAGCGAGCCCTTGCCGTCAGCCCCGAGTGTCTCGACTTTCGCCTTCACCTTGGCGGCGATGGGGGCGAGGCCCTCCGCCTTGGCGGGATCGCAGACCACCAGCGAGGGCTCGGCATCGCCGATGAAGTAATCGAGCTCATTCAGCGTATAGGCGGTGTTGAGCGGCAGGTAGACCGCGCCGGCCCGCACCGTGGCCAAATACAGCACGATGTTGGCCACGGATTTCTCGACCTGAACCGCAACGCGGTCGCCGGGCTTCACGCCGCGCGCGACCAGCACATTGGCCATTTGCCCGGCCCGGGCGATCAGATCGCCATAGCTGATGCGTCCTCCGTCGTGCGTCTCGATCGCGAGGCGCTTCGGATCGTCGAGGCCATCGAACAGGCGGGAAAACAGATTGGCGTTGGCTGCTTGGTTCATGCAAGATTTCCTCGACCGCAAGGCTTGACCACAAGGCTCGTCAGACAAGGCCGGTCAAAACCGAGGGCTGGATTAGCAAAAACCGCCCCGATGAAGCAACGGAGACAGTTTGCATGACCAAAAACGGGAAACGCGTGGCCTGGGTGACAGGCGGGGGCAGTGGGATCGGGGAGGCCGGCGCCGAGGCGCTGGCGGCTGACGGCTGGACGGTGGTGGTCTCGGGCCGGCGCAAGGACGCCCTGGATACCGTAGTCGCGAAGATCACCGGGGCGGGCGGCGCCGCCGAGGCCATCGCGCTGGACGTGTCGGTCGCCGCCGCCGCCCAGAAGGCTGCCGATCAAATCGTCGCGAAGCACGGCCGCATCGACCTGCTGGTCAACAATGCCGGCATCAATGTCCCCAAGCGCAGCTGGAAGGACATGGAACTGGAGGGCTGGGATAAGCTGGTCCAGGTCAATCTCAACGGCGTGCTCTATTGCATGCGCGCGGTGCTACCGACGATGCGCAAGCAACAGGACGGCTCCATCATCAACGTCTCGTCCTGGGCCGGCCGCCACGTCTCGAAAATGCCGGGCCCGGCCTACACCACGACCAAGCATGCGGTGCTGGCGCTGACCCATTCCTTCAACATGGACGAATGCGTCAACGGCTTGCGCGCCTGTTGCCTGATGCCGGGCGAGGTGGCGACCCCGATCCTGAAGCTGCGCCCGGTGGTGCCGAGCGAGGAGGAGCAGGCCAGGATGCTGCAATCCGAAGATCTCGGCCGCACCATCGCATTCATCGCCAGCATGCCGGCGCGGGTGTGCATCAACGAACTCTTGATCAGCCCGACGCATAATCGCGGGTTCATTCAGACGCCGCACAACAGGGATTGAGCGGCAGGTAGATCGTCGAGGCTCGTCAGAAGCGAAGCAATCCAGCGGTGCATCCGCGGTGGCAGCCTGGATTGCTTCGTCGCTTCGCTCCTCGCAATGACGCCCCCCACGAACACACCTGAACTTAGTTTCACCCATCACAAAGAAGTTTAATCCGAAACCGCTTCGCAAACCCTCCCGTAATTCGAGCCAACGACGTCGCTGCTGCTTCACGCTCACAGGTCGCAGCCACCGTTGTTGCCCAACTCGAACGCCGGCAATCGCCGGTCACAATCCAATCGGGAGACCCTCCATGTCGAAACGTATTGCCTATCTCGCTGCCGCCGCGTTCAGCACCCTGGCCATCACCGCGACCGTTGTCGCGCCCGCCCGCGCCGAGGAAAAGACCGTCATGGTCGGCGGCGCCGCGATGTTCCCGTCGAAGAACATCGTCCAGAACGCCGTCAACTCGAAGGACCACACCACGCTGGTGGCGGCGGTGAAGGCGGCCGGCCTGGTGCCGACGCTGGAAGGCAAGGGCCCGTTCACGGTGTTCGCGCCGACCAACGCCGCGTTCGGCAAGCTGCCGGCCGGCACCGTCGACACTCTGGTGAAGCCCGAGAACAAGGCGACGCTGACCAAGATCCTCACCTACCATGTTGTGCCCGGCAAGCTCGAGGCGTCCGACCTCACCGACGGCAAGAAGATGAAGACCGCCGAAGGCGAGGAGCTGACGGTGAAGAAGATGGACGGCAAGGTCTGGATCGTCGACGCCAAGGGCGGCACCTCGATGGTGACGATCTCCAACGTCAACCAGTCGAACGGCGTGATCCATGTGGTCGATACCGTGCTGATGCCGGCGACGTAAATACCGCGCGACCCGGCTTCATCCCCGAACCGGATGCGACGAAATGGCGAGCCGGGGGTCCCCGGCTCGCTTTATTGTGACCATGATAGCCCGCCGGTATCGATTCGATGCCGGGCAGGGCGTAACGAAAGCGGACGCATCGGCGTATAATTGCTGTCAGACGATGTTCAGGACGGAACCATCATGTCGAGCCTCACTGTCACCGACGAGCAGGTCAGCGCCACCCCGGCCAAAGTGATCCAGCCGGCCTGGGTCCGGGTCATGCACTGGATCAACGCCCTCGCCATGATCCTGATGATCCTGTCGGGTTGGCAGATCTACAACGCCTCGCCGCTGTTCGGTTTCAGCTTTCCGCGCGACTACACGCTCGGCGGCTGGCTCGGCGGCGGATTGCTCTGGCACTTTGCGGCGATGTGGCTCTTGATGATCAACGGCCTTGCCTATCTCGTCACGGGCTTCGCCACCGGCCGTTTCCGCAAGAAACTGCTGCCGATCACGCCGTCCGGCGTGCTCCACGATGTCAGGGCTGCCCTGACCTTCAAGCTCGGCCATGCCGACCTCACCGTCTACAATTACGTGCAGCGGACGCTCTATGCCGGTATCATCCTGGTCGGCGTGATCATCGTGCTGTCGGGGCTGGGAATGTGGAAGCCGGTGCAGCTGCACTGGCTGGTGTCCCTGTTCGGCGACTATCCGACCGCGCGCTACATCCATTTCTTCTGCATGGCCGCGATCTGCGCGTTCCTCGTCATTCACGTTTTACTCGCGCTGCTGGTGCCGAAGAGCCTGCGTGCGATGATCATCGGTCGCTAGAGCGGAGAGAGAGTCATGGCCAAGCGCTCATTCCTGATCCCCGGCGTCGACAAGCGGCTGCTGATCAAGGACTCCATCAAGACGATGCCAGAGGTCAGCCGCCGCCGCTTCATCGCGGGCGGCGCCAGCCTCGGCGCACTGACGCTGCTCACCGGCTGCGACGTGATCGACTCGTCCTCCGCCGAGGAGATGCTGAAATCCGTCTCGAAATTCAACGACGCCGTGCAGGCCTTCATCTTCAATCCCGACGCGCTGGCGCCGACGTTTCCCGAGAGTGCGATCACAAAACCGTTTCCGTTCAACGCCTATTACGATCTCGACGACGCACCCGATGTTGACGGTGCCGACTGGAAGCTCGAAGTCCGCGGCCTCGTCGACAACAAGAAGTCGTGGACGCTTCCGGAATTGTACAAGCTGCCGCAGGTCACGCAGATCACCCGTCACATCTGCGTCGAGGGCTGGAGCGCGATCGGCAGCTGGACCGGCACGCCGATGCGCGACTTCCTCAAGCTGATCGGCGCCGACACGCGCGCCAAATACGTCTGGTTCCAGTGTGCCGACAAGGACGGCTATAATTCCCCGCTCGACATGCGCACCGCGCTGCATCCGCAGACCCAGATGACGTTCAAATACGCAGGCGAAATCCTGCCGCGCGCGTATGGGTTTCCAATGAAGATCCGCGTGCCGACAAAACTCGGCTTCAAGAACCCGAAATACGTGGTGTCGATGGAAGTCACCAACGACTACAAGGGCGGTTATTGGGAAGACCAGGGGTACAATTCGTTTAGTGGGAGCTAGGCGCGCCGCTGCCGTAGGGTGGGCAAAGCGTAGCGTGCCCACCAACACTGCATCCGCGACAACGGCCATCGTGGGCACGGCGCTTCGCGCCTTTGCCCACCCTACGGCACCGTTTTTTTGGCCGGCCCCACCTTCCGCTGGCACAGCGCCGCCACCGCGCCCAACGCCAGCAGCGCCGCCGAGACATTCAGCGCGTAACTCAAGCTCCCCAGCGCGTCCGTGATGGCGCCTACCACGATCGGGCCGAGCGTCTGGCCGACGCCGAACGAGATCGTCATCGCCGCGATCGCGGTCGGCCATACCTCGGGCGGATAGTTGAAGCGCACGAAGGCGGTGGTCGAGCCGACCACGGCGAAGAAGGCGACGCCGAACACGACGGCCGACACAGCGAGCCATGCCGGCGAATGCCCGAGCATCGGCAGGGCGGCGCCGAGCGCGTTGGTGCCGAGAATGATGGCGGTGGCCAGTCCGCCGCGATCGAGCGCGAGCACGCGGCGCCAGGCCCACGGCGTGACGAAGGCGCTCAGCCCAATCAGGCTCCAGAACGCGGCCTGCGCCGCGGCCCCGCCGCCGCTGTCGCGCACATAGGCGATCATGAAGGTCATGTAGGCGATGTAGCCCGCGCCGAACAGGAAGTAGCCGGCGAGATAGATCAGCACGGGAAGAATCGCGAAGGCGCCGTGGCTGCCTTGCGAGAACCGCACGCCGCTCTCGATGCGGACCAGGAACAGCGGCACGGTCATGACGACGGACAAAAGGGTCATCGCCCACCACACTATCCACCACGAGCCCGGCCCGAAATATTGCAGCGTGAACGGGGCGATCAGGCCCGAGGCGAGAATGCCGATGCCGGGCCCGGCATAGAACAGGCTCAGCAGGAAATTGGCCCGCTCCGGGCGCGACTGCGCGATGGAAGCGGCCAGCGCACCGCCGGCGACGAAGCCGGCCGCGGCGCCCACGCCCAGCACGAGACGGGCCAGGCTCAGCGCGACGAAATTCCCGGTCAGCGCGCAAGTCGCGAGCGCGGCGACGCAGGCCAGGGTTCCGCCGCGGATCGCGGCCGACCAGCCGACGCGCTGGATCAGCCGGGACGCCACAAGCGCGCCCGCGAGATAGCCGACGGCGTTGATGGTGTTCATGAAACCGGCCGCCGAGTAGGACCAGCCGAGGTCCTCCCGCATGTCGGGCAGCACCAGCGAATAGGCGAAGCGGCCGATGCCGAGCCCAACTGTCGCGGCCAGCGACAGGGTCAGGATCAACCGTGCGGGGTGGGCATCGGGTGGAGGGCGGTCAGGTGCGTGCAAGGGGTACTCCGGCATGCGCAGTGTGGCAGGCCCTGCCCGCCTTGCACAGCCGCGAGGCGGCAATGGTGTCTTGCCAAGCACGCATCGCCGCTCTAGCACTCCGGCCGAAATCGACCTCAGAGGAAACGACCATGGCGACCCACAAACTGCTGCTGCTTCCCGGCGACGGTATCGGCCCCGAAGTGATGGGCGAGGTGAAGCGGCTGATCGACTGGCTCAATTCGGCCGGGATCGCCAAGTTCGAGACCGACACCGGCCTCGTCGGCGGTTCGGCCTATGACGCGCACAAGGTGTCGATCTCGGAAGGCGACTTGGCCAAGGCCAAGGACGCCGACGCGATCATCTTCGGCGCGGTCGGCGGTCCCAAATGGGACGCGGTGCCTTACGAAGTCCGCCCCGAAGCCGGCCTGCTGCGCCTGCGCAAGGATCTCGGTCTATTCGCCAACCTGCGCCCGGCGGTCTGCTACCCGGCGCTGGCGGAGGCCTCCAGCCTGAAGCGCGAGGCGGTCGAGGGCCTCGACATCATGATCGTGCGCGAGCTCACCGGCGGCGTCTATTTCGGCGAGCCCAAGACCATCACCGACCTCGGCAACGGCCAGAAGCGCGCCATCGATACCCAGGTCTACGACACCTATGAAATCGAGCGCATCGGCCGCGTCGCCTTCGAGCTTGCGAAGAAGCGCAAGAACAAGGTGACGTCGATGGAGAAGCGCAACGTCATGAAGTCGGGCGTGCTCTGGAACGAGGTCATGACCCAGGTCCACAAGCGCGAATATCCCGACGTCACGCTCGAGCACCAGCTCGCCGATTCCGGCGGCATGATGCTGGTGAAATGGCCGAAGCAGTTCGACGTCATCGTCACCGACAATCTGTTCGGCGACATGCTGTCCGACATCGCTGCGATGCTGACGGGATCGCTCGGCATGCTGCCCTCGGCCTCGCTCGGCGAGGTCGACGTCAAGAGCAAGAAGCGCAAGGCGCTGTACGAGCCCGTGCACGGCTCGGCGCCTGATATCGCAGGCCAGGGCCTCGCCAATCCGATCGCGATGATCTCGTCCTTCGGCATGGCGCTGCGCTATTCCTTCGACATGGGCGATCTCGCCGACAAGGTCGACGCCGCGATCGCCGCGGTGCTGGCCAACGGCCTGCGCACCGCCGACATCAAGTCGGAAGGCACCATTGCCGCCTCGACCACGCAGATGGGCGAAGCGATCCTGAAGGAATTGCAGAAGCTGCACGCCTGACGGCGACCGCAGTGTTTGTAGGGTAGGCAAAGCGAAGCGTGCCCACCATTCTTATCGCCATTGCCGAGAGATGGTGGGCACGGCGCTTCGCGCCTTTGGCCACCCTACAAGGTCTCATCAAAACAAAAATGGCCGGGCGCGAGCCCGGCCATTTTGATTCGGTCGATATGTCCGCCTCAGTACAGCGGGAAATTCTGCGGATAGCCGCCAACATCCTGCGGCGTGCTCAGCGGCTGGCGATCGATCGGGCGGTTGAGATTTTCGCGTGCGAAGGTCGGGTAGCCCACCGCCGGCGGGAAGGCGTAGTCGGAGAATTTGCGGTCGCCCGGATTGACCTCGGTGCCGCCGTCGAGCCAGGAGCGCTTGCTCACATAGATGCGGGTGCGGCCCTGCTGATAGCTCGCATTGGGGCCGCTGGGGCCGTAATAGTGACGGCCGCTGTCATAGCGCTGCTTCTTGGTGTCGGCCGAGGCGGGTGTCGCGAAGGCTGAGGACATGGCAATCACGGCGCCGGCCGCAAGCCACATCGCCAGTTTGTTCGCGGCAGAGAAATTCGAGCTCATCACGTCCCCTTCAGGCGGCAAGCCGCCAATCAATTTCACCCTCATACTAACCCGGCCGGGGCGGCTGCAACTAGGTCTATTGGGTCACACCAGCGCTGAATAATCGTGCGCGCCGGCAAAAGTTGCATGGATACAGCCACTTGAGCTTGATGCCGGTCAGAGCGCGCCGCGCAATTGCGCATTGGCGGCGCCGAGCAGCCAGTCCGACGAGCCCGGGAGCGCGCAGGGGCGGCGCTTCAGCTCCGCATGGGCGAACAATTCGGCCAGCTTCGGCTCGTTGCCCGAGGTCAGCAGCGTCAGCCGGTTCAGCGTGCAGGCGATCGCCGCGCGCCGGGCGGGCAGGCTGTCGCCCTGGCAGGAAAATCCGGAGATCTGGAGCGCCGGCTCCTCGCTGCGCTTGAGGTAGCCGAGGCAGGCCCGCGCGCCCTCCGTCGTGCCGGTCGGCTGGAATAGGGCGACGGGGCCGAATTTCGTGTCGATCAGGCCGGCTTGCTCCAGCCGGGCCGCGGTGCCCAGTCCCATCCGGGCGGCCAGATCCAGAGTTGCCGGGCGCGCCACGTCGCATTCGCCGCCTTCCCGGTAGATCTCGAGCTCGGCCATGAGTTCGGCTATGGGCTTGTCCGCCTCGCTGGCCCAGCGCATCACGTCCCTGCGGCCGCCTTCGGGGTGCCTGAAGATGGCGTAAGAAGCTGTTTTTTCTGACGAATCCAGCCGGCTAAGGGCGAAACTCTGAGGCGAGCGGTCGGCCACGCTCCAACTCGGCTTCAGCGCCGGATCATCGTCGCGCAAGTTTGGCAGCTGGCCGAGTGCGGCAAGGCCGAGGATGGCAAACAGCACCAAAGCCCCCACATAGGCGAACAGGCGCGCCAGCGTGCCGACGACCTCGTCGGCGAAGGCCGCAAGCGCCAGATGGATCTGGGTGGGGTTTGTGGCCGTGCTGGCCTCAGGCGACTGCATCCACGTCCCTAAGGCATGGTCCAACGTTGTCTTGAGGCCGGTTCTCGCATAGAAGCGCTGCTCTTCCTGTTTAAGCCTCAGCTTCAGGAAAGAGCTTTTTCGTCGGAGAGTGAACGATGGGTTACAAAGTCGCAGTCGTCGGCGCGACCGGCAATGTCGGACGGGAAATGCTCAACATTTTGGATGAGCGCAAATTCCCCGCGGACGAGGTGGTGGCCCTGGCCTCACGCCGCAGCATGGGCGTCGAGGTCTCCTACGGCGACCGCACCCTGAAGGTCAAAGCGCTCGAGCATTACGACTTCTCCGACGTCGACATCTGCCTGATGTCGGCCGGCGGCGAGGTGTCGAAGGAATGGTCGCCGAAGATCGGCGCCGCCGGCACGGTCGTGATCGACAATTCCTCGGCCTGGCGCATGGACCCGGACGTTCCGTTGATCGTGCCGGAAGTGAATGCGGACGCGACCGCCGGCTTCAAGAAGAAGAACATCATCGCCAACCCGAACTGCTCGACCGCGCAGCTCGTGGTCGCGCTTAAGCCCCTGCACGACAAGGCGACGATCAAACGCGTCGTGGTCTCGACCTATCAATCGGTGTCGGGCGCCGGCAAGGACGCGATGGACGAATTGTTCTCCCAGACCAAGGCCGTCTACACCAACCAGGAGCTGGTCAATAACAAGTTTCCCGCTCGCATCGCCTTCAACGTCATCCCCCAGATCGACGTCTTCATGGAGGACGGCTACACCAAGGAAGAGTGGAAGATGATGGCGGAGACCAAGAAGATTCTTGATCCCAAGATCAAGCTCTCCGCGACCTGCGTGCGCGTGCCTGTTTTCGTCGGCCATTCCGAGGCCGTCAACATCGAGTTCGAGAACCCGATCAGCGCGGACGAAGCGCGCGACATCCTGCGCAAGGCGCCGGGTTGTCTCGTCATCGACAAGCATGAGCCCGGCGGCTACGCCACCCCGTACGAAGCCGCCGGCGAGGACGCCACCTATATCAGCCGCATCCGCGAGGACGCGACGGTGGAGAACGGTCTCGTGCTGTGGTGCGTCTCGGATAATCTACGCAAGGGCGCTGCGCTCAACGCGATCCAGATCGCGGAAGTCCTGATCAACCGCAAGCTGATCAGCGCGAAGAAGAAGGCGGCGTAGCTCCGCTGCCGTAGGGTGGGCAAAGGCGCGGAGCGCCGCGCCCACCACCTCTCCACGATCGCGATAGAAGCGGTGGGCACGCTACGCTTTGCCCACCCTACAAGAGCTGGGGACCTAGGCCACCTCGCGCGCGTTCCTGAATTCCTTCGCCGCCTTGTCCAGCACGAACAGCGATCCCTCCGCGACGCCGAAATAGGCGCCGTGGGTCTGCATCTGGCCGCTCTCGACCGCCTTCTGCACGAACGGGAAGGTCATCAGGTTTTCCAGGCTGCGGAACACCGCGGCCTTTTCGATGCGCTCGACGAATTGCGCCATGGTCTCGTGGTCGCGCTGCTCCACCACTTCGCCCGGCTTGATGAACATCTGCATCCATTTGCCGATGAAGTCGCCCGGCGTGAGCGGCTCGATCTTGTCGACGAAGGCGCGGATGCCGCCGCATTGCGCGTGCCCGAGCACCACGATGTGCTTCACCTTCAGCACCGTCACGGCATATTCCAGCGCCGCCGAGACGCCATGCGCGTTGCCGTCGGGCTGATACACCGGCACCAGATTGGCGATGTTGCGGACGACGAAGAGTTCGCCCGGCCCGACGTCGAAGATCACTTCGGGAGAAACGCGGCTATCGCAGCAGCCGATCACCATCACTTCAGGGAACTGCCCCTTCACCGACAGCTCGCGGTAGCGGGTCTGCTCGGTCGGCAGCCGCTGGGTGGCGAAGGCCTTGTAGCCTTCCAGCAAATGCTCTGGGAATGTGGTCATAGCCTATGCCTAATCATATACCGCTGGGACGAACAAGCCTTTCGAATAGGCAGGCCAGATGCTATCGGCTTCGGTCGGAAGTGAGACGAGGAAACGGAAGGAACGCTTGCATGACCCGCCCGCGCCGCAGCCATCTGTTCATGCCCGGCTCCAACCCCCGCGCGCTGGAAAAGGCGCGCAATCTCGCCGCCGACGGCCTGATCCTCGATCTGGAAGATTCCGTCGCGCCCGACGCCAAGGCGGTGGCGCGCGACGGCATCGCTGCCGCGGTCGCGGCCAAAGGGTTTGGCAAGCGCGAGATCCTGATCCGCACCAACGGCCTCGACACGCCCTGGTGGAGCGACGATTTCGCGATGGCCGCCAAGGCCTCGCCGGACGGCATCCTGGTTCCAAAAGTTTCAAGCGTCGAGGACCTCGACACGATCGGCCGTCGTCTCGCCGAACTCGGCGCGGCGCCGACCGTAAAGGTGTGGGCCATGATCGAGACCGCACGCGCCGTGCTGCATGCGGAGGGACTGGCGGCCGCGGGGCGCGATCCAGCGCGGCGCCTGTCAGGCTTCGTGTTCGGCCCGAACGACATCTCGCGCGAGACGCGCATCAAGATGCTGCCGGGCCGCGCCGCGATGATCCCGATGATCACCCATTGCATCCTGGCGACGCGCGCCCATGGCCTCGAAATCCTCGATGGCCCCTACAGCGACATCGCCAATTCCGACGGTTTCGCCACCGAATGCGCGCAAGCGCGCGATCTCGGTTTCGACGGCAAGACCCTGATTCACCCCTCGCAGATCGAAGCCTGCAACGCGATCTTCACCCCGCCCGAAGAGGAAGTCGCGCGCGCGCGAAAGATCATCGCGGCGTTCGAATTGCCGGAGAACGTCTCGCGCGGCGCGATCCGTCTCGACGGCGCCATGGTGGAGCGCCTGCACGCCGACATGGCGCGGCGCACGATCGAGATCGCGGACGCGATTGCGGCGATGGGGAAGGGCTAGATCCGAGGCGCAAAGTGTAGTCGGACCTAACTCGAATGAGTGTCGATCGAAACGAGCTTCGCACCAAGCTCCAAAAGCAGGATCATGGTGAGCGAGTGGAAATCGGATTTTGGATTCAAGGTCGCAGTCCTTGATCCGTGCGGCGTTTCGAGGTTTAGGCGATCGCCATCCTTGATCTGGATTGCGCCGTAATGCGGAGAGCCGCCAAGCTCATATTTGACCACGTATCTGAGTGAAGCGGCTGATTTTTTCTTGGCCATTTCGCAAAGCGCCCTGATGGTGGCCAAATCATATCAGGGAAGTCCTGCCGTGTCGCTCAGGGCCCGACAAACGTCTGTAGAAAATCCATGATAAGGATTGTCGCGCCTCTTAGCGACGCGCGTGATCCGCGCGATCGAGCGACTCCAGCGTTGACGCATTGCGCAGTAGCCGTGTGGGAATCAAAAGGCGATGCTGCGGGCCACAGCGGGCGCGCCGGGGACGCGCCCGCTTCGTAACCCAATCGCGCCTCGCTCAGATCGTCTGGCCGCCGGACACCTCGATCCGCTGCGCCGTGACCCAACGATTGTCGGGACCGAGCAGGCTCGCGACCATCGGTCCGATATCGTCGGGCAGACCGACGCGGCCCAGTGCGGTCATCTGCGCAAATTGGTTGTTCAAATCCGGCATGTCCCGAACCGCGCCGCCGAGAAAATCGGTTTCGATTGCGCCCGGCGCGACGATGTTGGCCGTGATGCCGCGTCCACCAAATTCCTTGGCCATGTAGACGGTCAGAACCTCGATGGCGCCCTTCGCAGCCGCGTAGGCCGAGAAGCCGGGGAAGGACACGCGCGTCAGCCCGCTGGAGAAGTTGATGATCCGGCCCTTGTCGGCGAGCAAGGGTAGCAAGGCCTGCGTCAGGAAGAATGGTCCTTTGACGTGCGTGGCGAACAGGGCGTCGAATTGTTGCTCCGTCGTCTCCGCGATCGCGGCCATCTCGCCCTGACCGGCATTGTTGACGAGGTGATCGAATCTCTCGGCGCGCCAATGCTCCGCCAACGCGGATCGAACTTTTGTGAAGAACGTGGGAAAGCTCGACACCGCGGTGACATCAAGCTCCAGCGCGATGGCCTTGCGCCCCAGCGATTCAATCTCGGCGACGACTTCGCGTGCTGCGGCGGCCCCGTTGCGATAGGTCACGATCACATCGCCGCCGTGACGTGCGATGGCGATGGCGGTGTTGCGGCCAAGGCCGCGACTGGCCCCGGTGACGAGAGAAATGGTGGGCATCGGAAATTCCTCGAAGCGTTGCGGTGATCTCCGTTTGCCCGCGATCGATCGTCCGGTGTTGCCGGATCCTCGGAGTGCCTTGCCCAACACTCCGGGATGCGGCGACGGCGGACTTGCCCAAAACTCCTGATTTTCTGCCTGAACGGCCGGCGCCGATTGCTTGCGCGCCGGGCTCGGCCTAAAATTGGCGCGTGACCGAAACGCTGCTCCAGATCGCCAGTCGTTATTCCGCGGCTCACGCCGACGACAGGGGCGTCGCCTCCACGCCCTTCGCCGGCGTCTCGATCATCCGCGAGACCGCGCCGAGTGCGCTCCTGTACGCGATCTCCAGGCCTCTGGTCGCGCTCGTCTTGCAAGGCGCCAAACGTGTGGCGACCGGCCGGACGTCCTTCGACTTCGGCGCAGGCGCTTCCTTGTTGATTGCGAGTGATGTGCCGACGGTCAGCCAGATCACGCGCGCGACGGCGGCCACGCCCTATCTTTCGCTCGTCGTCGAGCTCGACCCCACCATCATTGAGGGGCTGGTGGTCGAGATGGGGTCGCTCCCGTTCATTCCGTCGCAGCCGCTGCGGGTCGAACCGACAGAGCAGGAACTCGCGGACGCAGCGCTCCGGCTGCTGCGCCTGATCGACCGTCCCTCGGCCTTGCCGATCCTGCGCGGCCATTTGATGCGAGAGCTGCATTATTGGCTGCTGGCCGGCCGCCACGGCGGGGCCATCAGGGCGCTCGGAATTGCCGATAGCCATGCACAGCGGATCGGCCGCGCGGTTGCGCTCATTCGTGCCGGCTATGCCAAGCCGTTGCGCGTCGATCGATTGGCCAAGGCCGCGGCGATGAGCCCGTCGGCATTTCACGCGCACTTCCGGAGCGTCACTTCGCTGACCCCGCTACAGTTTCAGAAACAGCTTCGCCTGATCGAAGCCCGTCGCGCGATGCTGGCCGACGGTGCGCAGATCGCGACCGCTGCTCATCAGGTCGGCTACGAAAGCATCACGCAGTTCACGCGAGAATATTCCCGGCTGTTCGGCATGCCGCCTGGGCGCGACATGCGCGAGGCGAAGCGCCGGATTGAATCGGCGGCTTGATGAGTTCCCTAATGGCGACGGTTGACAGACTCTACATCCTCGACGGCGGCATTGCGCAGGTCTCGGACGGTTCGATCTATTCTCCGGGCATCAATGTCGGGATACCCATGACGCTGAGCTGCAATGCCTATCTCGTCAGTCATCGTGGCGAATGGCTGATCTGGGATACGGGCATCGAGGATGCGCTAGCGAAGCATCCGGAAGGACGCATCATTGTCCATGGCATACGCGGCGTCGTGCGTCGTCCCATCGCGGACCAACTGGACGAAATCGGGGTGCGGCCCCGCGACATCGGCACGATCCTGCTTTCCCACGCGCATTTCGATCATATTGGAAATGTCGATCTGTTCGAGAATGCAAGATGGATCGCCCAGCGGGCTGAATTCGAGGCCATGTTCGGACCGGAGCCTGAAGAATTCGGCTATTCGCTACAGCACTACAAATCGTTGAAGGAGCGGCCGTACGAGATCGTCGATGGTGACCACGACGTATTTGGCGACGGCGCTGTGCGCATGATCTTCACGCCGGGCCATACCCTCGGGCATTGCTCGCTCATGGTGAGGCTACCGCGGCGCGGCGCTGTGCTGCTGAGCGGCGACGTCGCGCACAATCGCGAGAACCTCCGGCACATGCGCGTGCCGTCCTTCAATGCCGACCCGCAGGCAACGGTCGCATCCATGGCCAAAGTGGTCGAGCTGCTTCGCTCCGAGAATGCCGAAATCTGGATCAATCACGATACGGCTGAGAGCGACGAGCTGCCTCACGCGCCAGACTGGATCGTGTAAGCGCGCGTCACCGTGGCGCGATCGCAGCACGATCGAGCGCCCGCGATTCTGCCTTTTCCCGTTGCGGCGGTGAAGAACAATGCTACCTTCGCGCCCGACATTTTGATCCGGGCAAGCATTTGATGCGCGTTCTTTGGCTAGCTGCCGTCGTCGCCACTTCACTCTCGTTGGTCTCGCCGGCGCTTGCGCAGCAGGCCCGGGTGGCGCTCGTCATCGGAAACGGTGCCTATGAGAAAGTGCCCGAATTGCCGAACCCGACGCGCGATGCGGCAGACGTTGGTCGCGCGCTGGAGCGGCTTGATTTCAAAGTCACCCAGGTCAAGAACGCGACGGCGCAAGAGATGAGGAAGGCCGTCGTCGAGTTCGGCCGCTCTGCCGAGGGAGCAGACCTTGCGGTCGTTTTCTATGCCGGACACGGCATGGAGGTCAGCGGCGAGAATTGGCTGATTCCGGTTGGCGCAGAGCTGCGCAGCGATACCGACATCGAAAGCGAGGCCATCAGCCTGCGCTCGGTGAGCCTTCAGGTTTCGAAGGCACGAAAGTTGGGCCTTGTGATACTGGACGCATGCCGCAACAATCCTTTTGCCGCAAAGATGAGGCGCTCGCTGAGCACCCGGGCCGTGGCTCGCGGGCTCGCTCCGACGGAGCCTTCCGATAACGTTCTGATTGCATACGCCGCCCGGGACGGTACTACGGCAAGTGACGGGGATGGCCGGAACAGCCCATTCACGGCATCGCTCCTTCGCCACATTGAAACGCCGGGGCTGGAGATATCGTTTCTGTTTCGTCGTGTTCGTGACGACGTGATGGCGGCCACCAGACGCGAGCAGCAGCCTTTCGTGTATGGCTCTTTGTCGAAGGAAGAGATTTACCTGAGAGTTCCTGTGGCGAGCGCTCAAACGCCAGTCGCGTCGGCTCCCGTGCCCGCAGATGCCGCGGAAGACGAGAAGTTTTGGCTGGCTATCCAGATGTCCACGGTGGCAGGCCTCTACGAGGAGTTTCTGGCCAGGTATCCCCGCAGCAGTCACGTCGCAGAAGCGCGCCAGCGGGTCAAGAATTTCAAGGCCAACGAAGTTGCGGTGCTCTCATCTCCAGCTGCCCCTCCGAAACCGGACGCAAAAACCGTCGTCCGAAATCTATTTGCGCCCGAAGATAATCAGAAAGTTGCAGCCATCGCGGCAGCTCAGCAACTCAAACTGCCAAGCTTCGCTATCTCGCCTGATCAGAATGATCCGCTCAATGCCAATTCCAGATTTGTCGGCGTGTGGTCCAACAAGCGTGGATGGACGAATGGCAAAGGGCGGTATGCCATGCTGATCGTTACGGAGGTCTCTGCCACCGGATTAGCCAAGGGACACTACCTTTGGGGGCCGCCGACAAAGGCATCGTGGGTGAAGGATCAGGCGGGGTATCGATCGTTTTCCGAATACATTGTGAACGACAAATTTTCCATCAGCGGAACACCTGTCACCGTCAGGATGGACAAGAACGTCCTTGCGCTGTCGTCCGTCAACAAGGAAAATCCAACTGAGACGGCGAACATAGAGCTCCGCCCTGTCTGGAAGCTCGTGCCGGTGCCAGAGGATGTTGAGCCTTCAAGCAAGCGCGAGAAAACCTCGCAGCCTCATGCTGCCAAAAAGGAAAGCGCGGCCGAACCTAGCCCGCCAAGCAATGTCAGTGGGACGGGCATGGAAGAGCGCTATCGTGCTTGCAGAAGGCTCGTCAAAGGATTTGCCCGGCGCGAGGCTTGTGCCCGAACGGGCGTGATCTAGCACCGGCGGGACATCCGGCCGCTAAACTAATCCCTTGATAAGAGCAATGCCTCAGCGATGCGAGTGATCGGCCCGGTCGAGCGACTCCAGTGTCGAGGCATTGGCGCAGAAGCCGTGGTAGTTCTCCACGGCGGTACCGTCGGCCAGCTCGCGATCGCACTGGCCCTTGTGGCTGCAAAGCGCGCACACCCGCTCCATGTCGCGCAGCAGCAGCGGATGCGCGCGGCCGAGCCCTTCGGCGCTGATGCCGAGCTGCTCGAGCATCTTCGGCAGCTCGTCGGCGGAGTGCCGGCCATGGCGGACCAGCTCTTCGAGGCCGTCAGGCGCGATCCGCAGATCTTGCGCGATGCGATCGAAATCAGCGCGGTCGAGCTGCCGGATCTCGTTCAGCTCGCGGCGATGCTTCAGCCAGCTTGCAAAGGATTCGATGAGGTCCTGGACAATGGGATAAGGCCTGGTTGCGGTGCTCATGCGAAGCTCCATTGGAACGGCGGAATTGGAGCGAGACTAGGCACAATGGTGCAGGTGCGCGTTGCGCTGGATCAAATTGGATGTGTCGGTGAAACTGATCCCGTGCCCCTAAAGCACATCGGCCCAACTCGAATCGAGTTCAGGAAACAGCGATGCTCTTTCCGTTCCCTCCCCCCTTGTGGGGGAGGGGCAGGGAGGGGGGTGCCACACGGGGACTCTTTCGGTCGAGTAACGACACCCGATGCATCGCCAATA
>NZ_JBVVPN010000067.1:0-30090 GCF_055811035.1 Bradyrhizobium sp. MI1.10 | reverse complement strand
AACATCACCGCATCCATGAGCCGCAAGGCCGATTGCTACGACAACGCCCCGATGGAGAGCTTCTTCCATACCTTGAAAACCGAGCTGGTCCATCATCGCGATTACAAGACCCGCGCCGAGGCCCAGCGCGACATCTTCGCCTTCATCGAAGGCTTCTACGACCGAACCAGGCTCCACTCCGCCATCGGATATATCGCCCCGATCGAGATGGAGCTAAAAGCCGCTTAAACCCGTCCACTCTTTCGGGGGAAGATCATCCGACGCCTCATCCGCTTGCTCAGGATTTTGCGTGGCAAATCCTCGGCGCCCCCCTCGCGGAGTCGGCGATCAATCCAGCCCGAAATTAGGCTTCGTCACGGACGACTATTTAGGTACAGACCCTAGCGCGAAATTTCGCCTCTGAAGTCCGAACTCACAGCAATGCAATTTAATCCGGCGATTGCACTTACATAATAGGAAGCGCTGCATCTCAAGGCCTTGCGCTGACTCGCCTTTCCATTTGCGCCAAGGCCGGAACCACTTCACCGATCAACTGTCCTTGCTTCCAGATTAATGATGCGGTGAACCTTACCTTCGAAATTGGTCGCCCAGATCTCGCCGTTGTCAACCTCACGCACGTACTCGGGGATTATCGGCATCTTACCCAGGCCACCCGTACCATCGACCACGAAAGTAGGCACAGCAGGACCACTAATGAAGCCTCGCAAGCCATGATATAGCTCTAAGATGCAGTCAAGCGTAAGTTGATATGCATGGTTTCCCTCTGCAATATCACATGAATAGCAATAGTATGGACGAATGCCGCAAGAGACAAGGCCCATACACAGAGCACGCAAAGTAGCAACGTCATCGTTTACTCCCTTCAAGAGTACCGATTGATTGCCGATCATCGTGCCAGTCTTGCGGAGCATCTTAATGCGTTCCGCAAAGAGCGGGGTTATTTCTCTTGGATGATTGACCTGAACGTTGACCATTTGCACGTCATATCGCTCGATAATACCACAGAGTTCGGGAGTAATTCGGGTTGGTAGCTGCACAGGCAGGCGACTTCCGATGCGCAGAAGTTTAACGTGCGGTGCTCTGGCCCTAATCTGGCTAAGAACATGTTCCAGTTGTCGGTCGTTGAGTAACAGTGGGTCTCCGCCCGATACGAGACAATCATCGATCTCTGGATGAGATTCTAAGTACCGAAATCCGCGCTCAAGCTGTTGCTTGTTGACAGCTCTTTCACTGCGGGAAACAAACCTTTTACGAGTGCAGTACCGACAATAGCTCCCACAGTTCGTTGTAACCAGAAAGAGTACGCGGTTAGGATACCGATGCACAACAGTGCTACTGTCCTGCATATCATGGTCCTCCGCCAGACTGTCGGCGACTTCGTACGGCCGAACATTTAGTTCTCCTTGGAACGGCATATACTGCTTGCGAATCGGACAGTTCGGATCGTCGCGATCCATTAACTGTGCCAGATATGGTGTCACGCGCATGTCGAAATGGTCATAGATCGACATATCGACTTCCTCAACGTGATTGAGAATGCCTTTCATGTCTTGGTGGGTCCTGTAGCGACGCTGCAAGGCCTGTTGCCAGCTTTCGGAAGTCACGTCATAGGCGTCGACTTCTTCCCGCGTGCGGAGAATCCTGCTCAGCCGATTGAGGTCGGCTACCCTTGTACGGGGATTGGTCGCTTCGATTGCAAACACCATATTGTTCTCTCAAGGTGTGACAGCTTTGCCCTCTCACTCTTTACATTCGTAAGCGATAGTATCGCCTGCGCTTTCCACCGCGCCATAGCGAAACGGTGGGTCGTATGATGTTAGGTTTACAGAATGCGAGGGCTTAACGGTTCACGGTTGCGGCCCCCCGCGATTAGACGCCTGTTCGGCCCTGGGATACCAATTCCGAAATGCCGCGCGTGGGCGAGATCGAGGATTCGGTTGACCAATTTCGAGAACGTGTATCCACCGGCCGTCGCAGCCCGGGCGTAGGAGTGAGTATCGTTGAGTGACGGACAGAAGTTGATCTCGAGGACAAAGGGCTGGCCGGAGCGGTCGATCCGGAAGTCGACGCGCGCGTAGTCCCTGCCGCGGCAGGCACGGAAGGTCGCAATCGAAAGATCCCGCAACATCCCCGCTAGCTCACTCCCGATTTGCGCCGGACAAATCTTCTGCGGCTCCGCCACCCCTATATGGAACTTATCTTCCCAGGTCATAAGACGTGTTTGGCGATCGCCGAAGTCGTGCTCCACCGGAGGCAACACCTCGAGCTCTTCGTTTCCCAGCAGTGCCACGCAGATCTCTCGTCCTTCGATGTATTCTTCCACAAGTGCATCCTCCGCATACTGCGTGACGATCATTTCTACGGCTTGCCTTAGCTGGGAAGGCTCTTGTACGAATTGCAATCCTAGGCTGCTGGACTCGTAACGCGGCTTCACTACCAATGGAAATCGCAGGTCGCCGGTGCTCTCCGTGCCGTGACGCATCACTCGAAAGTTCGGCGTCGGCACGCCGTCATCGCGGATGAGCTTCTTTGTGATGACCTTGTCGAGCTCTAGCGCAGCCCCAAGCGGACCGGGTCCGGTGTATGGAATGCCGGCCATCTCAAGCATAGTCGGAACCTCGCTGACACGCCACTCGCCCTTGCTCCCGTACGCCCTGTTGAAGACGATTCCGGAGGGACGGGCTTGCGCGTCGGGTGGCATGAACCGCTCGAGTGTAGCAAGCAATCCTTTGTCGCCCTCACAAAGTATCGTCTCGTGGCCGCTCTCTTGCAGAGCCGTCTCCACCCTTTTGATTGCTGTGCGATAATACCCCGGATCATGCTGTCCGGATGCGTTGATCTCGATCGGCTCGTTCCACACGACTGCTACCCGCATGAGTTACTCCCTGGATGTTGGCCCACTGCTAGCTTGGCTCGGATCTGGTTGACTGAGGCCTCCACCGGAGACTGCGACCACTATGGTCGTAAGATCATTTACCAGGTCTCCTGCAATCGGCGTACCAACAGAGGAGGCGCGAGCAACACGCGAAAGCCATGTGTTTCGCGCCGCGCCGGCGAAATACCTGCACCTCGATAGTCGCGTTGCGAACGTAGATGTCTTCGACCGGAGAGGGCTGGACAGAGAACGTCCGTTGACGGCAAGTAGACGAACTCGCATCCCCGTAGCGACACGAGGCCTCTCGATGAACTTCGTGACCATGGTGTGAGAGCGCGAGACGGTGCCTGCAGCGACCATTACATTAATCTGGAACGTTCGAGCATGCGTCATGTGAACACCTCGTCCGCGGGGGACCACTATGGCCAATAGGTATGCTTCGCCATATCCAAGCAATCGGCGTGCCACCAAAGACGCGATCGAGCGCCGCTTGAAGCGGTGCAAAAGAGATTTGCGCGCAGCGTGGCGAAATAGCTGCGTTTCAGTGTGTCGCGTTCACGACATAGTAGTGGGGTAAACCGAACACGAGCGGCGAGAACCGGAAAGGTCGAACAATGGCAACGCCTCACGTGCAAATACGAAGATCCGATATCGCGGATACCATACCGAACTCATTATCCACGCGCCCGGCCACCGAGCATCATCTAGTAGCTCTGCACAGTGATTTCGAACGGTGCCTCTGGCGGTCATTGGGCTGGGTCAGGTGTTTCCGATAAACCAGGACTTCGATTCTATACGGAATCCTTTGGCTGCCTTTGATGTGGCCGGCTCGTTCCAGTGTCAGCACCAGCGGGTGAACCGAACGCGGGCTGAAGTGGAAATAGTCCTGCATGTCCGTTCGGGCGGGGGCTGCGGCGCAGGCGTATAGAGGTCGATAACGGCAAGACACCGCCCCTGTTTGGGAGTGAAGGTTGTTCCGAAGGACTCACGCCTGCCGTCCGATTCAGCTGTTCGTGCGAGTCTTGATCAAGGAAGCCGGCATGAATGTACGGTATCGGATCGAACTCAGCCAAGCTTAGCGCACCGAGGTCAAGACGTTGCTCAGCAGCGGCAAGCATGCATCCCGCAAGCTCGAGCGCGCGCAGATTTTTTGCTGGCCGCCGCCTATGCCGGGCCACCGAGGAGAGATCGCTAGGGCGTTGGCGTGGGCGGCCCGCCCGTGTACCGGACCAAGTGACGCTTCGCTGGAAGCACACTGGACCGGACGGTGAGCAAGGAGCCCCCTTCCAAGCGGAGCGCAAACTCACCGGCAAGCAAGAACAATGCTGGTGGGGACCGCCTGTGCCCGCCCAAGGGCCGCGCCGGCTGGAAGCTTAAGCTGCTGGGACGTGAGATGGTCAAGCTCACCCAAGCACAAAAGCCCGTCCCACGAGACGGTTAGGCGGCGCCTGGCCGAATGGCCTCAAGCCCTGACGCAAGGACATCTGCTGCATTCCGGAGCTCGATGGCGAATACGTGGCCCGCATGGATGTCGACTCGATCTCTATGCCGAGCGCCCGATCCCGGGCGGCCGGTGGTGTGCTTCGACGAAGCCCCTCGCAATTCGTTGGCGAGACGTCTCAGCCATCTCGGCCGAGCCCGGCCGGCTCGAACGTTACGATTACGAGTTTCGTCGCAACTGCGCGGTCAATCTCTTCGTTCAAGTTGCTTGCAACGGCCTTGGCGGAAGGTCAAAGTCACCCGAGTGGCGCCCGCCCAAGCCAGCCGGATCTTTGCGACGGCTCGATTCCACTTCCCCCAAGTACGCAAGTTGGCTCAACATAGGCGGGATCGAGATTGGCGCCCTGTGGGTCAGTGCCTCAATCGTAGGATCGACGCTCCTAAACGACCGCGCCACCGCCGCAACGCGCGTGGCAGGCCTCGCGCACGGCGTGAGCACGTCCTCTTATGGTTTGCGGCGCAGGACGAACGCGCCGAGCCTAGCAATTTCATTTCCATGGTAAGGCTTCTTCCGAGCTTTGCGAGCCGAACGCGCGCGCGCGCCCTCGCCGAGCTCGGAGCTAGAATAAGGCTAAGGCGTCAACTTGCGAATCCAGGCGTGAAGCGCGCTGATGATCATTTCGTCGCAACGACGGAAGGTGAGAAATCCCGCAGGCGCATTCAGATAGCGCGCCCCATCGACGCCCACGAGATAAGGATCCTCGCCGCCCTGTTCGCTCGCCGAGTTCACGCGACCTCAAATCGGCGGGCAGATGGCGGCTGCCACTTAGTCGAGCAGAACTCGACGATTTCTTTTGAACTTAAAGCGTTCCTGTTGGCTGATTAAAATCAGTTCCAACCGAGGTTATGTCCGAAGGCGACGATTGGATGGCCGAGGGGCACGGACTACAGCCGCATGGCCGTAATGCCTATCGTGGGCTTCCATCTGTAACAAGCAGAGTGAGATATCCATGTTCGTCAATACTGGCCAGCTGGCGGATCGGAATATCTTTCTCGAGACCGCATCATGACGAACACCGATTTTTATTTCGCGGGCTCGCCACGGTGACACCCTACTAACAGTTAGAGCTGTGGAGGACGCTCAGGATTGGTATCGACGAGAATTCGATGTGCTGGGACGCTGCCTCAAGATGCCCAATGGAAAGCCCTGACATGCCGGAACTGAAAGTGCAGCCTTCCGAAGCGCCGCCGCCGTCGCACCTGTTCTATCTCTCCAGCCTGCGCCGGCCGCTCGTCGACCGTGCCGACGGTATCTATTTCTGGACCAGGGACGGGCGCCGCTTCATTGATGGGTCGAGCGGACCGATGGTTGCCAACATCGGCCATTCCAACCGCAACGTGCTCAACGCCATGAAGCGGCAGATGGACAAGAGCACTTTCGCTTACCGGCTGCATTTCGAGAACGAGCCGGCGGAAGAATTGGCGCGGGAATTGGCGCGCAAACTTCCCGAGGGCTTGGACCGCATCTTCTTCGTGTCCGGCGGCTCGGAAGCGACCGAATCTTGCATCAAGCTTGCTCGGCAGTGGGCTGTCGCCACCGGCCAGCCCAACCGCTGGAAAGTGATCACCCGTTTCCCGTCCTATCATGGCGCCACGCTTGGCTCGCTTTCCGTCACCGGCGATGATGCACTCGCCGAAAGTTTTGCACCGATCATGCGGGTGATGCCCACGGTGCCGGCGCCGACCGCCTGGCGGGACCGCGATAATCTTTCGATGGAACAGCGCGGGCTGCGCTATGCCGAACTACTCGAGGAGAAGATCCTCGCCGAAGGCCCGGAAAGCGTGCTGGCTTTCATCATGGAACCGGTCGGCGGTGCCGCTACGGCAGCCCTGGTCGCGCCCGACAGCTACTATCTGCGCATCCGCGAGATCTGCGACCGCTACGGCATCCTGCTCATCCATGATGAGGTGATTAGCGGCGCCGGTCGCACTGGTAAATTTCTCGGCGGTGACCACTGGAACTGCAGGCCCGACATTGTCGCACTGTCGAAAGGACTTGGCTCAGGCTACGCGCCGCTCGGCGCGCTGGCCGTGCCGATGCGACTGGTCGAGCCGCTGCTTGCCTCCGGCGGTTTCCAGCACAGCCACACTTATGCCGGCAATCCGCTTGCCTGTGCGGCGGGTGTTGCCGTGCTCGACGAGATGGACAGGCTTGACCTCATCGCCAACGCCGCCGCGATGGGCGATGTGCTGATTAGCGAATTGAAGGCGTTGCAAAAGCGCTTCCCCTTTATCGCCGATGTGCGCGGCAAGGGCCTGCTTCTCGGCGCCGAAATGGTCGCCGATCCGGAAACGCTGAGACCGATCGACCCAGCCCGCAATGGGACGCAGCGTCTGCTCGATCTCGCTTATGCGCGCGGCCTGATCATTTATGGTCGGAGGGTCAAGGGTGGCGTTGATGGCGACAATTTCATGGTGGCGCCGCCGATGATCATCACGCGAGAGCAGATCGGCGAGATGATAGCCATCATCGCCGATTCACTGGAGGCACTTGCCGCCGAACTCGGCCTGCCGGTCGAAGGCTGAGGGGAAGAGACAGCCCGTGGATCATCACCTGCACCGTCACCGGTCGGTGCATACGCCACCGATGTCGCCGCATCCGCCGGTAACAGCGGACCAGATCGCGACCGAGATCATCGGCGCTACGAAAGCCAGCGCTTCGATCCTGATCTGCACATCCGCGCCCCGAACGGCCGATGACCAACGGCTGATCCCGACGTTTTTCAGTTCCTGCGGCGTTATCAGCCGAACGACGGAGGCTCATCGCTGACCGCAAACAGGGATCTTGGTACCCCCCTTGCGGGTTCGGCCCGAAATTTGCTGGCTCGATATAGGCCCGGTAAATTTCGCGCTCTCCCGATCTTCGACCGGCCCGCGAATGGCAGCTGACGGCTCGACGCAACGCGGGACGCGGCCTTGAAGAACTCCGCTAAACATCATGGAGAAGCTCGGAAACGTTCCGGCACGCGCTTCGAAACGAATGCTACGATGTCGGCCATCTCTGCTCGACGGCACATTTGCATGATCGGAGCCTGATATCCGCGCCGGTGCTCCTTCAGTCCGTCCTCAGCATCCTCGGCTAATCGCGACACGTTCTCGCCGTCTCCCTGCATGCCGATGCAGTGCGGTTCTATTCCCTTTTCTGGGCCACGGCGACGAGCGCGGCGAAGGCCCCGGCCCGCTTCAACACCTGTCGCCGACATAAGTCCTACACGTGGCATTTCTGAAAGCTCTCGCAACAGCCTTGCAGTACCTTCACGCCCGAAACGCTCGGTCTCGATGGCTTCGAGCGCGATCCGTGTGGCTGCCTGTCGATGACGACATTTGGCTACTCGCGTATCGGCGAAGCTATCGCCGGGCTCGGCTTACGTGCGATAATCGTGCAGGAAGGCCGCATCTTTGCGGCGAGTCGGTGATAACCTCACCACTCTCCTGACCGGCTTTGGCGGCAAGCAGCCCTAGCTATTGGTTGGTCCGGGACAATCCTTTTGTCAGGAGGAATGGTGACTGTTCTGCCCGTGTCATGAGGTAGCGAGCTTATCCTCACAGGATTGTTTCCCATGATCCCACCCACGACTGCTAGCGTGCTGCCGCGGCGTTTCCCGCTGCGATGAAGCCGGATTTTGCACTCGTAAGGAAAGCGGGCGCCTTTCACTTAATTGGCGTGCGGTTGCTGCGCGAGTGCGAACGCCCTATCGGAGTCGTGACCCTTGCTCGTCCACTTGCAGCCATCGCATCAATTCACGCCGCCGTGCTGACATTACTGCAGAGGCGTCTCGTTCGGTCCAATCGTAGATGCCTTTGCCGCTGGGAACTCCGCAATGCCCATCATGGACCAAAGCGGCGACTTTTTCAGATGGTTCAGACGAATTGTCGAGCCACGGTACCAGAAAGCGAGCAAAATGATACATCGTGTCAAGACCGGCTAGATCCGCTGATTCGATTGGTCCGGTCACAGCAAGCCGTCGTCCGATCGAATGCCGGACCACCGAGTCGATCGCATCGGCCGAAGCAACACCCGCGGCCCAAAGCGCCCAAGCCTCACGAAGTGCCGCAAACTGGATGCGATTGCCGATGAATCCAGGCACTTCGCGATCGATCAGGACGGGCGCCTTTCCGATAGCGCTAAGAAGCGTGCATGTACGCTCGATCACTGCCTTGGTCGTGGCATCGCTGCCACAAACCTCAACAAGCGGAAGCAGTTGGGGCGGATACCAAAAATGCGCGGCGATAACCCGCTCCTTATGTGCGACGCATTGGTGCACAGCGCTTGCCGGATGGCCGCTGGCGGTCGCAAGTATGGTATCAGAACGACAAATCTCGTCGAGTTTGGAAAATATGTCGAGCTTGAGCTCCATGTCCTCCGGAACGGCTTCGATGACGAATTCCGCCGCTGCCGCTGATTGCAACTCGGTTGAAGTTCGAATCTTCGCGATCGCGGCTTTCGCGGATGAAACGCTCAACAGCTTAGCCTCGACAAATTCGTTGAGGCTCGCTCCGATCCGCTGGAGTGCGCTCTCGAGACTGTCCTGGCTGCGACCAATGAGACAGACCTGCCAACCGGCCTTCGCGAACACCTCAGCGATTCCGTGTCCGATCACCCCGTTGCCGATAACAGCTATGCTCCCAACATCAGAAGTCTTCATTGACAGCCTCCTCCGTCCAACGATTGATACGAACTACTTTACGCGTTCTTGAGCGCTATCACGATGCCTTGCCCAACGGCGATGAAGATGGTTGGGCAGGCGCGCCGTCTCTTGGTGAGTGAGACTTCAAGGGCGACGGTTCCAGCAACGCGTGCACCGGACGTCCCGAGCGGATGACCGATCGCGCCACTATCGGGGTTATAAAATCCGCGTCCATCCGAATACTGATTTGCAAACGGGGTACGCGGCGAAGGCTTGGTTGAGCTCGACTATCCGAAGTCGGCGGGTTTGATAGCAAGCCGCGCACACAGCTTCCTCGTTGACGATTCCGACGCGACAGCCATAATAGAGGCGCGACACTGATGACGCCAAGAACTCGCGCGATCGGATTGAGATTATCTCGTTTGACCGCTGCCCTCTGATGCCACGAGCAGCGCGGCGAAGGGATTCTGTCGTCCGAACAGCACTGCTGTATCGCCTCCTTCGTCGTGCGGTCGCGGTCCTTATCGACGTCAGCACGCTCGCCCTGATGCCGGAGAGAGGAAAGCTTCATCAATCTCCCGATCCGGGCACAACCTTCGCGACGCCGCGCCTACCGACCAAAATGGAGGCTTCCGATCGGCTGCGACTGGGAATTTTACTTCGGCACATCTGGGGAATTTTCAATTGGAGTTGACACCCGGCATGATAGCATTCGTAATTCGGCGGCCGTGGACTTGAGGCGTTCAAGAAACTCCGGGACCGCCCGCGAGCGTACACGCTCAGCTGGGCCTGTGAGTCCCAAGGCGTAGATCGGCGGTGTTTCCGGTAAAGAAAGCACCGGACAGGCAAGCGTGTAAAAGCCTTGAATGTGTTCCCCGTTCTCGACGGCGTAGCCCTGCTTCCGAATCTTCGCAAGTTCACGCTCAAGATCCTGGCGATTGCTGATCGTCCTATCCGTCAACTTGGGGAGTTCGGTATCCAGAATCGCCTGGCGCAACCGGGGATGCTGCATTGCCGTCAGAACCTTCCCTGAAGCAGTCGCATGGGGAGGCAGCACATGCCCGGGTGCGACATAAACCCCGACACTTGCGTCCGGCGACTCCATCACTACGGAGTGGACGGACGAGCCGGACAGACGAGCGACGAAGCAGGTCTCACCGGTTTGTTCGGCCAATGCCTTAAGCCGGCGCTTGCTTGCGCCAACTATCCAAGATGTGTCGGATTCCAAAATCCGACGGAGTCTCCCCCCAAGCTTGAACTCGCCCCCCCGCCCGCTGCTGGCGACCAGATCACTGCTTTCCAGAGCGTTTACAAGCCGATTGACCGTCGTCTTTGGGAGGTCCAGCACAGCCTCGATCTCGCGGCCGGTAAGCCCATCGAGCGACCCGGCGATCGCTTCCAAAACCTGTGTATAACGCTCCAACGGGCCTGATTTATGCTTCGGAGTCTTCTTGGTTTTCATGGCGGTTCTGCATCTGCGGCATCTTCGGAATTGCCAATATACACATCAAAGTTTCGGAAAGCGGACCTGCGGCCTGCGTGCCGGCAGTTGCGATAATTCGGTGCTTTGCGCTCGCCAGGAACGCAGGGCTATCGACGGCGTCCGCAGAGATCGACCGGCCGCAGTGATCACTGAATGATGTCCGGCCGTACCCTTCGCGCGCGGCACCTCTACTGCCGGCTTAAAATCCGCCGCTTGGACGCTATCGCTCGCCACGAGGGCAGCTGCTGGGCCAGTCCAAAAGAAGAAATCCACATAGCATGTCACCTCACGAACACAACGGGCGCGCCATGTCGCAAACAAGCTGAATAGCCGACACCCTCGCCTTCCTACCCCCTCGCTGTGCAGGATCTAGGCCAGCGAAAGAGATGTTGCATGTGCGCGATTTGTTTCTTGGGCGACGTCGTCTTCGTAACAAAGCGGAGGATTTTCAACAATTCTGAGCTTGTGAGGCCGAATACAGACGCATGCTGCTGTGGTATTTGGCGAACAGCTGGACGTTCTTTTGCGAATTGGTTGGGTTCTTGCTCCAGTCTCCTGCAGCCCGGCAATGAAGCAACGACGCTGGGCTATTTACTGTATGACCCGAGACTGCGAGGTAGTCATTCAATAGTGTCGGAGAGGCGCAGCGGCTCGGTTACCTGTGCTCCGTTTCCTTTGCCAACGGGTCACCGGAGGCGGTCGCCCGCCCCGTTTTCCAGAGAACGCCGCGTGCCGATTTCCGTACCGACGCTCTTCGACAATGGGTTCACGGCACTGCAAGCGCCTGCAGCTCCCGAGACGGGAGGCGCAGTTTAGGCTTCAGCAACGGTGTCCGTTCTTTTGACTTGGCTGAAGCGGTCTCAATTGAGGAGCCGGCCGTCCCAGCTGCGGCTGCGCAACATTCCAGTCACGCTCGACGTTTCGATAAACTTATACGAGAGTCCGCAGATTTCCGGCGACGCCGTAATAGTCATAGTGGCCGCGCGGACGAGGTTGATTTCGCCGGCCTGGTCACTGATCTTGTAATGCCGTATTCGCCGCATCAGTTCCTGAGACATAAGGCTGCGCTTAGCCGAGATTCTCGGTGCGCATCCCAACCTTCAGGCTGCCTTTTTGGTTTCGCGTGTCGTATTGCGTCAGCCCCAGCAAGTAGATTGTTTCCGGGCGGTTTCTGCCGCGTTTGCCCGCGTGCCTTTGCGCGAACCGACCAAACTCGTCGGCCTTGAGCTTCATGATCTTCGCCGACCCGTTTTGGCGGTAGTCTTTCCAGGTGAGGGCAACGTGATCCTCGTCGCCGGCGACAGAGTTCGGACGATCATGTCTTCGATCATGCAGCGGTGAAGAGGGCGCAAATCGGCCATCTCGATTCTCCTGTCTGAGGGGGTGGCCTCCCCACATTCTCTCAGCGAGGAGGCGATCTACGCCACCTTGCCCTCACGCCGCGGCAGCGGCTTCGTTTAATCCCCTTCGGCGCACCCAATTCAACTCAATTAGGCCGCTGCGCCGTTTCCAGATTCCAAATCAACGACTTTGGAATTCTTCACCGCGGCTAGCCATCACATTGGACGAGCTATCGCCCAAACTTGACCGCCGGAATCGGGAAGGCGGCATATCGTGGGGGTGCTTGACGCCTCCACTTCTCCACCGAAGGAGCGATATGCCGCGTCCAACGATAACGTCATCCAGCTGATTCAGCCAGGAATCTTCTAGGATCAACTCACAGAAGGCTTGCGCGACGGGGCACGTGCCCTTCTCGCCAAGGCGGTCGAAGCCGAGGTTGCAGACTTTCTGGGCCAGCATGCCGATTTGAAGACCGCGGACGGCCACCAGTGCGTCGTCCGCCACGCCCACCTGCCGGAGCGCGTATCGGTCCGGTCGCCGTCCGCAACGCGTGTACGCGATCGGCAGGCCGCCGCTGCCGATCCTGGCCGCATCCGGTTCTCGCCGTCGATCCTGCCGCCCTACATGCGCCGCTCGAAATCGATCGAGCGGCTGCTGCCGGTCCTTTATCTGAAGGGGATTTCGACCGGCGGCTTCTCCGAGGCGCTGGCGGCGCTGCTTGGCAAGCATGCTGCCGGGTTGTCGGCCTCCGCGATCGGCCGCTTGAAGAACGGCTGGCTCGACGAGCATGCCGCCTGGCAGAAGCGCGATCTGTCGGCCAAGCGCTACGTCTACATCTGGGCGTATGGCATCCATCTCGAAGCCCGCCTCGAACCCCAAAAACAATGCATCCTCGTGCTGATCGGCGCGACGCCGGAAGGCCGCAACGAACTGGTCGGCTTCACCGATGGCGCCGGGAGCGCGCGCACGATTGGCGCGATCTACTGCTTGATCTAAGCGGCGCGGGCTCGACCTGGCCCCGCAGCTCGTCATCGCCGATGGCGCATTCGGGTTCTGGAAGGCGGCCGGTGAGGTCTGGCCGAAACCGCGCGAGCAGCGCTGCTGGGTGCACGAGACCGCCAACGTACTTTCCAAGCTGCCGAAGAACCAGCACCGGAGAGCCAAACGCGCGTTGCAGGAGATCTGGATGCCCGAAACCAGGCCACAGCCGAGCTGGCGTTCGACGCCTTCATCGAGAGCTACCACCCTGAAATACGAGAGGGCCGCCGACTGCCTGCGCAAGGATCGAGACACGCTGCTGGCTTTCTACGACTTCCCGGCCGAGCATGGAAACACCTGCGCACGACCACCACCATCGAAAGCACTTTCGCTACCGTGCGCCACCGCACGATCCGATCGGGGCTGCCTATCCAACAAGACCGCGCTCGCGATGGTCTTGAAACTGGCCGAGGAAGCCCAGAAAAACTGGCGCCGTCTCGATGGCCAGAACCAGTTGCCAAACTCATTCTCGGTGTGACATTCAACAACCGGATCGAGGTCATCGCCAAGCCGATCGACCGTCAGCCCCAAACCGCCGCCGCCTGACCGGACCGGCCGTTACCAAAATTGGCGATAGCTCATATTGGACATTGATGTGCTCGATGCGGACGACGTACTGTGCCTCAGGGATGGCTCTTGCCTCTTCCTTGAGCTAGCGCGCCGCCTTAGATGTTGTGCGATCTTCGATTTCCTCGTCGGTTTCGCAGATACTTGCAGTCGTGCGTGAGCCTTCAGCGGGAACATTTCTTTCCGCCGTGGGCGACAGAATTTCGGTGCCCGGTATTGATACGGGAGCGCCCTGAAGTACCCAGTCCGCCACAATCGTCCCTATGACGGGCGCAAGCTGAATGCCGTAGCCTCCTGCACCGGCGGCGGTGATCAGGTTCGGTTCGGATGGATCGATGGCGCCGACGAACGGCCGATGGTCCGCGGTGACTGGATAAAGTCCAGCCCAACCTCGACCGAGACGAGCGCCAAGCAGTTCCGGAACACGCTCAAGAAGCAGCTCCGCCAGATTGACTTTCGATTGCTCGTCGCATTGGTCGTTAAAGTTGTTGGGATCCTCCGGAAACGGCGAGCTGACCTTGTGGATTTCGGCAATCAGTTCGTTCCGCTTCTCATGACGGAAGTTGAGGCCAGTGCCCTCCCCGTTCACGAGATCCATCACCATCGGCATCGTATAGTCGAGCGGCTCATCGAGGTGGATTGTCACCGCCTGGTGCCGCTCTGGACGAATGTGCAGCGTTTGTCCGAAAACCCGGGCAACTGCTGGAGCCCACGCGCCAGCCGCGTTGATGACAAAGTCGCAATCGATCCCGCCCTTGCTGGTATCTAGTCTGTAAACGCCATTTCGTCGCGTTACGTCAACAAGTTCACAGAACTGAAAGATGTTGCCGCGGCGCGTGCGCACCTTCTCGGCCAGGAAGGTACACATCTCATGAGGGTCGAGAAATCCATCGTCGGGTCCGAACAGTCCTCCTTCGAGCCCATCGGGGTTGATATGAGGAATGAGCTGTTGCAGCTCGCGCGCTTGATAGAGCCGAGACCTGAAGCCCGCATCCTCCTGTATCTTTACCGATCGTGCGAACAGCTCCATCTGTTCGGCGGTGCGGGCCAGGCGTAGGTAGCCTATGTGGTTGAAGCCCAGTCCGAGACTTTCCCACTCGCGGAACTGCCTTACCGAATGAATACGCAGCAGGATATCGAATGGGTCGGTGAGCTGCGTTCCCACTACGCCTACCGAGCGGCCGCTTGAACCCGAAGCTATGGATTGAGCATCAAGAACCGTGACGCGGACTCCATGCTCGGCCAGGCTGAGTGCTGAGCACATTCCGAGCGTACCCGCCCCGATCACGACGACGTGAGGAGAAGCTGTCATTTATCGCCCATTTCGTTTTTGCGTCATCCGGCGGTTACGTCCGGCACGCCGGATCAGCGACAGGTCCTGGTCGGAATTTCCTGCGATCTCACTTAGCGTCTCGTCGACGGCGCCGAGAATCGTGCGCGCGTCGGCTTCGGTCATCGCGGTCGAGAGCGCGAACAGGCCGTAGCTAGCCGACAGGATGCCACGGTCGAGGAGACCTTTGTGGAAGGCGTCGAGCTTCCTGCGTTCGGCCGGCCCTGGATAGACCGAGCGATAGTCGGTGACTGGCAAAGCTTTGAAATGAACCTTGAACAGCGAGCCCAGCCCAACGCACCGCCCGGCGAGCCTAGGCCGGTCCAGCGAGCCTGTTATGCCCTCGCGCAGCAGGCTGCCCAGATGGTCGAGATGCGCGAAGCTCTCGGGCGTCAGAGCCCTCATGGCGGCGAGGCCGGCGCGCATCGTCACCGGATTAGCGGTGAAGGTCCCACCATGCGGGAGCGCCGGCTTGCCGCGGGTCGGGTCGAAGACCGCCATGATCTCAGCCCGTCCACCGACCGCGCCGACGGGAAAGCCGCCGCCGATCATTTTTCCGAGCACCGTCAGATCCGGCGAAACTCCCCACAGCCCCTGTGCGCCGGAATGACCGAGGCGGAACGAGATCACCTCGTCGAAGATGACCAGTGAGCCGGCGGCGTGCGTGATCTCGATCATTGCGTCGAGATAGTCCTTACGCGCTTGAATCAGTCCGGCGCGGTTCGGCATCGGGTCGATCAGCACGCCGGCGATGGTGTCACCATGCGCAGCGAAGATTGCGCGCAAGGCTTCGATGTCGTTAAAGGGAACCGCGATCACGTCGTCCAGCACGCCGCGCGGCGTGCCCCGGGCGTAGGGAGTGGAGGCGGGCATGTCGCCCCAGTTATTCGGCGAGCTGTCGAGGCTGACTTCAGCGAAGTCGTATGATTCGTGGTACGCACCCTCGATCTTGACGATCTTCGGTCGTTCGATGAAGGCGCGGGCAGCCTTGTCGCCATCATCACGCCCTCCGTGCCCGAATTGGCGAAGCGTATCTGTTCGATCGACGGCAGGCGCTCGACCAGCAATTCCGCAAGCTCGATCTCACTTCTCGTCGGGGCGCCGAAGGCGGTGCCCTGTGGCAGCTGGTCGATCACGGCCGCCGTCACATCCGGTTGGTCATAGCCGTGGATCAGGGCGGTGAAGTTATTGATGCAGTAATAGTAGACGTTACCGTCCACGTCCCAGACCCGGCAGCCCTCGCCGCGCGCGACGTAGATGGAGAAGGGGTCGATGAAGACCGTGGCCCGAGTGTTGCCGCCGGGCATGACCTTGCGGGCGCGCTCGAACAGGCGGCAGGATGTAGGCATGGCGTCAGGATAGTGCGGCATGATCTCGGAAATCAGATAGGGATAGGAACGGAGGGCCGCGAAGCGGGCGCCTTGAACAGTCACTTCGTCATGATCGTGTGGCTTTGCTCGCGCATGTATTGCGGGAGGAACCACGCGCCGAGGCCACCTTTGCCGCTGACTCCGGTGCCTTTCCAACCGCAGAAAGGCTGTGCGCCCGGCCAGGCGCCGGTCGTCGCGCCGCTGGCGCGGTTGGCATAGAGAACACCTGCTTCCGCCGTGTCGAGGAAGTACCGCAACTCTTTCTGGTCGCGGGTGAAGATGCCTGCCGATAGCCCATAGGCGATGTCGTTGCCTTCGGCGATTGCGGCCTCGAGGCCATCGACGCCGCGAACGACGACGAACGGCATGAACAGCTCTTCGCGGGTGAGCTTGTCCGGCCCATCGAGTTCGACCACGGTCGGGAGGACATAGTTGTCGGCAAAGCCCTGCCCGAACGCCGCGCCGCCGAAATGGACCTTGCCCTTACCGTTCACCTCGGAAAGAGCGGCTCTGAAACGCTCGGCCGTCGCGTCCCCATAGACAGGGCCCATGAAGGTCTCAGCCCTTCGCGGATCGCCCACGACCAGCTTGGAGGAAAAATCCACGAGCTTGCTGATGAACTTGTGCTTGACCACGTTGTCGACGTAAACGACCGAGCAGGCGGAGCATTTCTGCCCCTGCAATCCGAAGGCGGATCGCGCCACCCCTTGCGCGGCGCACTCCAGATCGGCATTTCGCGTGACATAGGCGGGGTTCTTGCCGCCCATCTCGGCGATGACCGGCTTCATGTGCGGCAGCATCGCGATGTGACGGAAGATGCTCATTCCCGTCTTGTGCGAGCCGGTGAACGCAACGCCGTCGACGCCGTCGTCCGTGGCGAGCAGACGCCCGACCTCACCATCGCCAAGGACGATATTGAACACTCCATCCGGCAAGCCGGCCTTGCGTAGTGTTTCGGCTATCAACAGCCCGGTCAAAGAGCATCCCGGGGAAGGCTTGAAGACGACCGAATTGCCCGTCAGCAGAGCGCCCGACACCATGCCTATGGAAAGTGCGAGCGGGAAATTGAACGGGGCAATCACCGCGAAGACCCCGTAGGGCTTCATTATGCTTCTGGCGGTCTCATTCGCCACGAGTTCGTTCATCGGGCGCGTATAGCCGTTGTTCTCCTTCAACTGTGACGAGTAGTACTCCACCATGTCGAGACATTCTTCCGCCTCGCCGACTGCCTCAATGCGGGATTTGCCAATTTCGTAGAGTGCTGCAAGGCCAAGCTCATACTTCTGCGCCGCGAGGGCTGCCTGCCAACGCTCGGCGAAGGCTAGCCGCTCTTCGAGAGACGCATGACTCCAAACGTTAGTCCCCGCGCGCGCCGCGGCGATCGCAGCCTTGACATCGGCAGCCGTAGAGATCGGAAATCGCCCCAAAGAAAGCTCAGGAGTGATTGGGCTCGCGATCTCCTTCGGCGGTCGTGTCGAAAACTGTGTCGACCACTCCCGACCAAGGATCTCTCTCTCAAAACCGGGAATGATTTTGTCCAGATGTGCATGCACCGGAGAAAAATCGACTCCAATGTTGGAGTAGGTCACACGCGGGAGATCAAGAATCATCGCCGGCTCCGTAAATTGAGACTAAATACCGATAATCAGGATTTGGCACTTAAGTCAACAGCAGAGATCATAAATTGAGATTGATCTCGATTTTCAGGACTGTCGGATGCGCCGTCTCCCCCACGCTTGGATTGAGATGCGATGCGCGAAGCAGCACAGGTGGGGCGATTGGACGCAACGAAGGCTAGGTAGCTTCGATGGCTCACTTTTGCATTTGGACGAATTGTGTCCGGCAACTAGGTTCGCCTATTTAAGCCTATTCCGATTGCCGACTTTTGGATAACGCGCGGTGCAGTCGCAGGCTTCTTGTCACACCACACTTACAAAATGAAAATGGGCCCGGCGATCGCCGGGCCCTCCTTTTCTTCCGAGGCCTTACGCCTACTCTCAGGCAAACCACCAGCGATCGATGCAGCGGTTTCCATCGAGTCCCCAGTTGCTGGCGAGAGGACCATGCTGCACCTGATCTGTGACCGCGTTGACTATGCTGGGGAGTGAATGAACGATCGTGCCGCCTTCGTCGTGCACGATCTGCTGCATCTCGAAGTAGATTTCCTTGCGCTTCGCATCGTCCACCTCGGTACGGACCTGCTTCAGGAGGAAGTTAAAGCGCTCGTTCTTCCAGTGGGTATCGTTCCACGCCGCGTCGGACGCGAACGAGGTTGAGAACATCCAGTCGACAGTCGCGCGACCGCCCATGAACCCCATGATGAAAGGCTTCTTCTGCCACACGTTCTGCCAATATCCGTCATCCGGCTCGCGCTTGATGCTCACGTTGATGCCGGCGAGTGCAGCCTGCTCCTTGAACAGCACGGCAGCATCCACCGCGCCGCCGAAGGCCGCAGCGGATGTCGAAAGCTCGAGATCGAGGCTGTCATGGCCGGCCTGCTTCAGGAGGAACTTCGCCTTCTCGGGATCATAGACTCGCTGCTCCAACTGGTCGTTGTAGAACCGGTACGAAGGGGTAATCGGGTTGTCGTTCCCGACCTTGCCGTGGCCTTTCAATACGGATTTTACGATTGCCTGACGGTCGACCGCGTGTTTGAGCGCGAGCCTGACCTTATTGTTGGTGAAGGGCTCGACGTCCGTGAACATCAGCATTGAGTTGTACTGTTTTCCGGTCACTTCGAGGATCTTGATCCCTTTGCGCTTCGCTAGCCGGTCAACGGTGCTCACATCGCAATTGTCAATCGCGTCGACCTCGCCAGAGATAAGGGCGTTGGCGCTGGCGACGACGTCCGCCACAACCAGAATTTCGGCAGAGTCGAAATTGCCTCTGCCTTGGCGCCAGTAGTTCGGGTGGCGCTGCAGAGTCGCACGGACGCCCGGACTGTAGGATGAGATGGTGTAGCCTCCCGTTCCGACCATATGCGATGTGTCGATACGATCGCCATCGGCGGCGAAGATCGGCAGGTGATAGTCCGATAGGATTGGAGGAAAATCAGCGTTGGGAGCCGAGAGGGCGAGGACGACCGTGCTCGGGCCGTCTGCCCTTATTTCGGCGATCTGGGACATGATGCCCTTGACGGCTGAGGTTGAAAGTTTACCGCGGTGGTGATTGTACGAAGCGATCACGTCGTCGGGGCCGAACGTCTTGCCGTTGTGGAATTCAATGCCCTTGCGGAGCTTGATGACGAAACGGAGGCCGCCGTCCAGGGTTTCAACGCTTTCCGCGAGCTCCGGAACTACTTCCCCTCGGCTGTCGATCTCCATGAGGTAGTTGCAGACGGAGCCCGCTATCATTCGCAGGACGCTGTTGTTGTACGTCGCAGGGTCATAGGTGTCCGTCGTGGAGCCGCCAGAGGTGCCGATACGGAAGTGACCGCCCTTTTTCGGCGTCCCAGCGAAGACGCGGTTGGCACTCGGCAGCGACAAGGCGGCGGTGAGACCCAACGCGGATGCCGCCTTCAGGAAGGAGCGCCGGTCGAGTCTCCCATGGCGCGCATCCATCTCGAGCCCTTGCAATTTATCCATGTCCATCTCCGGTTCCCTTTTTGCGGTCGACTGTCAGCCGCGCCCGATTTTCGGTATCACATCCCTTTTTCTGGTACAAAAATCGAATGCACACGAATGTCAATGGCGAAGCGTCGTGAGAAGGCAAGGTCGCCCGCAAGCCTGGATTCGTGTCGCTTATCGCGCAATCCGCGGAGGTGGCGGCAAGCCGCGTCACCGTTATCAGCGATTTCCAATGCGGGGGGTTCTTGTGATGGACATTCGGCGGGGGGTCACACGGCCGTTTGGCCAAACCGCGACGCGAAGCCGTCTCATGACATGTTGAAACCGCCAGCCTTCGCCCGAAATTAGCTGGGTGCGCTCCCTCGGGTGGCGAGCAGCTGCGTCAGCCAGTTTGGGTCCAGCTTGGGTTCGGATGAGAGCAGGAGGTTGGTGTAGGGATGGAACGGCGGCTCCAACACGGTATCTCGTGATCCCTGCTCGACGACTTGCCCGTTTTGCATGACGACGATCTGGTCAGCGATCGCCTTCACTGTTCCCAAGTCGTGTGTAATGAAGAGGAAGGAGGCCGAGAGCTCCTCCTGCAGGCGCTGAAACAGCCGCAGTATGTCTTGAGCGACAAGCTGATCGAGAGCGGATGTCACTTCATCGCATATGATGAGTTCGGGCTCGGCCGCCAGCGCTCGAGCGATACAGATGCGTTGCTTTTCGCCCCCGGACAGTTCGTCAGGAAGCCGACGGGCAAAGCACTCGCTCAGGTCTATCATCTCAAGCAGCTTCGCGACGTATCGTTTCTGGGGCTTGCCTCGCAAACCGAGATAGAATTCGAGTGGCCGTCCCAGGACTTCCCCGATTTGTTGCCGCGGATTGAGTGCCGTGTCAGGCGATTGATAAATCATCTGGATACGTTTTAGGTCCGAGCGGGACCGCTGATGCATGCGCGCAGGCAGCAGCTTTCCGTCCAGCGTGATCGCGCCTTGGGACGGTGGCAAAAGGCCGGTGATGGCACGGGCAACCGAACTCTTCCCGCTGCCCGACTCCCCAACGACGGCGACCGTCTGCTTGCGGCCAACGTTGAGGGACACGTTCTGAAGGACGTTTGGTCCTCGCGCGTAAGCCGCGCTGAGGCTGTCAACGCGGAGGAGAGGCTGGCCGGCAGGTGAGGGAACAGGCTGCCGTCGCTCGACTTTCTGGCCGAGCAGCGCTTTCGTATAGAGCTCGCGGGGCGCCTCGAGGATCTGACGAGTCTCCCCTTCCTCGACCTTCCGGCCGTGCCTGAGCACCATGATGCGATCGGCCAGCTGGGTGACGACCGCGAGGTCGTGCGAGATGTAAAGCGCCGCGGTACGGAACCGTTCGACGATCAGCTTGATTGCCGTGAGCACCTCAACCTGAGTGGTCACGTCCAGTGCGGTCGTGGGTTCGTCAAAGACGATGAGCTCCGGCTGGCAGGCCATGGCCATCGCGATCATGGCGCGTTGAAGCTGGCCGCCGGAGACTTGGTGCGGATAGCGATATCCGATTCCCCGCGGGTCGGGCAGGAGCAGCGTCTTGAACATATTTTGGGCGTCGGCTTTGGCCTGTCGCCTTGTCCTGAGGCGGCGCTCGACCGGTATTTCGGCATACTGGCTGATCAGGTTCCAAGCCGGGTTGAACGATGCGGCGGCGCTTTGCGCCACGTAGGCAACCCGGGAACCGCGAAGCGCCCGCAATTGCTTTTCGGGTGCCCCCACGAGTTCTTGCCCGTCGAAGCGGATCGAACCGTTCGCGAAGCGGCTGCCGCTCCTAACATAGCCGAGCGCGGCGAGGCCGATGGTGGACTTCCCGGCGCCAGATTCCCCGATGAGACCGAGCACTTCGCCGCGACGCAACGTAAGATCCAACCCACTGAGCACGGCGCGCCACGTATGATCCTCTCTTACCTCAACCGTGAGGCCGGTTATCTGGATTAACGGGCCGGTGGATACGCTTACGCCGCTCATGCTTTTAGCCCGCTCGCTCGATACAAAAACCAGTCAACGGTAAAGTTGATCGCAACCGCGAACACCGCGATGGTCGCGGCAGGCAGTAGCGGCACGAGCTCACCGTAGACGATGAGCGCAGCGTTCTCACGAACCATGCTGCCCCAGTCGGCGGTCGGCGGCTGCACGCCTAAGCCTAGAAAGGATAAACTGCTGACGAAGAGGATAACAAAGCAGAAGCGCATCCCGAATTCCGCCAGAAGCGGCGCTTTAATGTTCGGCAATACTTCCTTCCGCATGATCCAGATAAGGCCCTCACCGCGTAGGCGGGCCGCCTCCACGAAATCGAGCGCAAGGACATTTGATGAAGCCGCTCGCACGAGGCGAAACACGCGTGTCGATTCGACGAATGCGATGACAAGTATCAGCGCAGTGATCGAGGTACCCGTGAGCGTAAGGATCAGCAAGGCAAAGATGAGTTGCGGGATGGCCATTGCGACATCCACGACCCACCCGAGGGCGTTGTCGACCCAGCCTCCGATTGTGGCGGCAAGCAGCCCCGCGGCGGAGCCGGCGAGAAATCCAGTCAGTGTCGCCGCGAGAGCGATGGCGATCGTGTTCCTTGTAGCATACAGAAGCCGGCTTAGCATGTCGCGGCCCAGGTTGTCTGTCCCGAACAAAAAGTCAGGTCCCCACGGTGCATACTCCCCTCCCACGATCTGCGATTGAGAGTAGGGCGCCAAGATCGGCGCTAGCGCCGCGACGAGGATGTACCCGGCAATCAGGATGAGTCCGATCCAGGCAGAGACCGGTGCGGATCTCAGCGGGCGCGCTTGTCTCACGGCCAGCAAGGTCATGGCCTGGATTGCGACTAAGCCGGCAATACCCGAGGCAGGGAATGCCGCAAAGCGGGTTTGTGCCGTCGCAACGGCCGCTCCGTAGAGTAGCGAGGTCAGGAGAATCCCCAACTCTACCAGCCTGCCTTGCGTGCACCTCAAGAGGGTCGCGGCTATCCCGGCAAAAGCGGCAGTTCCAAGAGCGATTGCGCCCCAATTGCCCTGTAGCCAGGCGGCATTCGCTGAGACGGCAAAGACAAGCCCGGTGACGCCGATCAGGAGCCAGACCGTAACGCCGCGTGCGATTGCAAGATCAGTCATGGAGCTCCCTTTACTCAACGCGGGTGGAGAAGGCGGGGATTGGTTAGAATTGTCAGAACGTCGGCGATCAGGTTCAGCGATACGTAGGCCAGCGCGAAGAACATACTGCAAGCCTGAACGACCGGGACGTCCCTACGGGCGACGGAGTCGACCAGAAGCTGACCGACCCCGGGGTAGACGAAGATGACTTCCACCACCACCACGCCAACGACGAGGTACGCCAGGCTGAGCGCCACGACGTTGATGATCGGGGCGAATGCGTTGGGGAGCGCGTGCCGCACAATCACGCTACCGGGCGCCGCGCCCTTGAGGCGTGCCATCTGGATGTATGGCTGCGCCAACAAGTTGACAATCGCCGCGCGGGTCATTCGCATCATGTAGGCGAACACCCCAAGACTGAGGGCAAACGACGGTAGCGCTGTACGATATAGACGTTCACCCAAATTGAGATCGGGACGGATGTTCGAGATGCCTGGGAAGATTCCCGCTTTGGCGCTGAGGAGGAGGATGAGGATGTAGCAAAGGAAGAATTCAGGGAGCGAGATCGAAATAGATGCTGTGACGTTGATCGCCCGATCGAACATTGAATGCCTGTAAGTTGCGGCGAGGATGCCAAGGCCAAGCGCAATCGGCACCGCCATGACGGCGGCGAAGCCTCCCAGGAACAGCGTGTTCCAGATGCGAGTGCCAATGAGGTCGGAAATCTCGCGGTGCGTCGCCACTGATCGACCAAGGTCCCCCGTTAGTACCCCGCCAAGCCAATTAAGATACCGTTCGACGGGTGGTACATTGAGTCCAAGCTCTTCCCTCAAGGCGGCGACATTTTCGGGAGCGGCGTCCTGGCTGAGTATGGATTGGGCGGCGTCGCCGGGCAGCAACTCGACGCCGACAAAGAGGATCAGCGAAATGATGAAGAGCGTCATAGCGCCGAAGGCAATCCGCTTGGCAAGCAGTCGAAGAATCTTCTTCATGGTTGCATGCCCTCTTAGAGTCCACGCACTTGCAGTTTCAGGGGCGGCTCTATCGTGGAGAAATCTACCCGCGCTAGGTCTCGCGTGATAACAACCAGTCCGTCCTCCCGCTCCACCCCGTCGGCGATCTCGCGCGGCGGGTCAAATGTCCCGCCAACTCCCTGAATAAGGATACGACGCCCTTCGATCCGGACGAACCCCTTCGTCCGCAGCAAGCGATCACCGCAGTACCCCACCAGATTCTCGATCCATTCGATGAGTTGCTCCCATTGGGGTGCTTCAAATTTGATCAGGAAGACTTTCATCCTGGTGTGTCGGAAGTTGTGTGGCTCCTGGCGCGCCACAATGGGAAAACTCGATCGAAGTGGGCTTTGAATACCCGCAAAGGCGAGCCGGGCTCGGCGCGTGCGGTCGCGCTCGTTCACGATTGCCGCGAGCGGATTCAGATACGCGGCCGCTTCGCTGGCCCTGTCCAAGGCGAGCTCACCGACGCGATCGACCTTTGTAACCACGATCTTCTGCGCGGCGGCGAGCTGGGCGACAGCTTCCTCGAAGCGAGCTGTCGTGTCTGGCCCCTGTTCGCTGTCATAGGTCGACAACACGGTCGTGCGCAGGGGCATCCCAATATCGAGGAGCGATCTCAGAATGGGAGAGGGCTTCGACAGGCCGCTCGTTTCGATAATGATGCGCTCCAACGATTGGCCTCCCACGGCCTCCCTTTCCGCGAGCAGAGCCAGGATGGCGTGGGGCAGATCGCTATTGAGCGAACAGCACACGCAGCCGTTATCGAGTGTCGCGAGGGGGAGCCCTGTGCGCCCCGTCGTAATGAGGGCGCCGTCCACGTCGATTTGACCGACCTCGTTGACAATGACGCCGGTGTTGGCAGTCTCCGGGTCTTGCAGGTGATCGAGGATAAGCGAAGTTTTTCCGCTTCCAAGGAAGCCAGTTAGCAGAAAGACGTGCGGGCAAAATTGGTGGGTATTGACGCTCATGCGTTATCTTGACCAAGCAACGTGTCAATGTTCGCGCCGGCCCAGCTGCGCGCTACGATCCCACGCACATCCGATAGCAGTTCGGCCGTATCGTAGACCACACCGTTACGGATTGTGTATTGGAGGCCGCGCCGCCACTCTGACCTACCCGTCGCGTCATTGAGGCGCAGCGCACCTGTTCCGTAAAGGAATTTCAGATCCTCGAGCGGGTTTTCTTGGTGAACTAGCAGGTCGGCGCACTTCCCTACCTCGACCGTGCCGATCTCGTCGGCCAGCCCCATCAGCTCTGCGGCGGACATCGTCGCGGCACGGATGATTTCCAGAGCGTGGAAACCGGCCTCTTGGAACCATTCGAGATCGCGGATGAAGCAGAAGCCGTAGATCTGGTACAGGAACCCTGCATCACTGGCCGGGCAAACGCGACCGCCTTTCTTCATATAGTCGTACACGAACGCAGACCATCGACGGAAATGTTCCTTCCACTCCACCTCGTTTCGTGTCGACCATTCAAACCAGTACGACCCGTGGTTGGCGCGCTGCGGCTCGAAAAAATCCCACAGGGTCTTGTGCGTATATTTGTCGTGCCAGTCAGCGCGCCTCGCTCGCATCAAGTCCCGATTGGCCTCCAAGATGGCAAGGGTGGGGACGAACGTATGGTCGAGTTCGAGGAAACGGTCGAGCGTTTCATTCCATTTCGCGCTTGCAGGCTCAGCCGCGTGAATGAAGTTCTGGCTGCTGGTATTATACCGCAGGTATTCGTCCATGTAGTCGTAGTTGGCCGGGTACGGCTGTATGCTGGCTCGTTCGAACATGGTCTCGGGGACACCGTAGAAGTGTTCCGTGCTCGTAAGCCCCCACCTGGCCGTCGTCAGTGCGTTCAACCGAGAAAGCGCCATTTGCGGGTGATGGCAGCCACTGCGCAGGCCAAGCGCCTTCGATTCTTCAAGGGCGGCTTTGAAGATCGCCGGCGCGGCGCCGTAGAACTTGACACCGTCAGCGCCTCTTTTGGCGATGGCCCGCAGCCAGGCGCGCCCTTCTTCCGGAGTGTGAATGATGTTGAGACCCTCGTGCGCTGGAAAGCCGGCATAAGCCATGATCCGCGGCGCGGCGATCTCGTTAGCTTCGGACGCGGCCTTCTGCTGGAGCGTCCAGCCCAGGCCGTTTGACGACCACATATCACGGACGGTCGTGATACCGTGCGCCAACCACAGCTTGTAAACGTATTCGACTGGCGGCTGCTCGCCGTTCGCCGCATGAGAAGAGATGCCGGTGTGCACGTGGGAATCGACGAATCCCGGAGTTACCCATTTCCCGTGGCAGTCGATCTCGAAGTCCCCCCGAGGCGGGCGGCGTTCGGGGTTGATCGGCATCTTGGGGAAGCCCACGCTTACGATCTGAGTTATGCGGCCCTTCTCAACGACGATGTCGATCGGTCCCATTGGAGGAGCTCCGGTGCCGTTGATGACCGTGGCCCCGCGAAGGACCATCCGAGGAAACGGCCCCACGCCGCGGTCGCGGCCGCGGCCCGGCGCGAGCGAAGGCATTCCGCGGGCGGCCGCGACTATCAGATCTTCGTCGCCGGCCGGGGTTCCGGGGGGTGGAAGGATTGTGTTGGACATACGTAAGCGTTTCTCCCGTTTTTCGGTTATTTTTGCCGGTTTCTGGATTTATTATGGTGGCCACGCGGGAGTCAAGGGCTAACGGGTGTCACGGGGATTGCGAGACGGAATAGCGGCTCGCGGAGCCTCGATCGCGCGATTTGAGTTGGCATTACATTTGCGAGCCGCGGCGCCCAGCGAGCGCAACGGTACAGCCAAGCAAGCCGGGATAAGGCGCTCCGCAAGCCTCTGCTCGGAGAGAGACACGAGCGAGCGGCAGACAGCTTGCAGGTGCCGGCCGCAGGTCTTGTGCGCGCTGAAGGTGCATAGTCGGATGTCCGACGAACGGCCGGCGCATTCCCATAGCTCGCCGCCGAAATCCGCCGGCTAGGAGCCTGTCGAGGGAAGGCGTTTTTATCTTGATAGTGGTGGCGGCTCATTCGGCCCTCGCCAACTTGACGAGGTTGTTGTGAGCGATGCAAATCAGCGCCCATTCGGCCTGCACTGTATCGATGCGGCGCAGCAGTAATTGCCTGAACCCTCTTGCCTGTTTGATCTGTCCGAAGAGGGGTGTGACGATCTGCTTGCGCAGCGGTGACGACTTCGGTAGCCGGCCCGCCTGAGCTTGGTGCTTATCCTGGCGATCAGCGAGTCTTGAAGCCTCTTTCGCGCTGGCGGACGTGGTGCCGTGCTTGTGCCTTCCGGTGGCGATGTAACGCACGATGCGCCGTTTAATGGTTCGAAGATTGGCGTCGGAGCAGTAGCCGGCATCGGCCGATACCTCGTCGGAGAGTCACAGATTGGCCCTGATCCGTCGGCAACGGCAGCCAGTTGCACCTGATCGCTGGAGGAACTGGTAAGCGTCTGCGCCAGGATGATCTGATGGGCACCATCGACCGCGGCTTGGCCGTTGTAGCCGTGAAAGTAACCGTCCTTCGTCTTCAGGATGCGGCTTTATCGGTGAAATTGCGTTGCGCCTTGCCGTCGGGCGCAGCATTCGCGGCGCCGGAGTCTTGCCTCTTCTTGCGGCCCTCCGCCCGACATTTGTCCTCCGCCTCGGCTCGTGCCGTGCTCTCCGCTTCGGCGGCGGCCTTGGCTTCGGCGTCCAGCGCAGCTTGGCCTCGCGATCTTCTCAAGCCGCTTCTGCTTCTCGGCCAGCCAATCGGGCATCTCGTCGCCGCGCTTGTCGCCGTAGAGCGTAACTGGCATGACTCCTCTACCTTGTGATGCGCGGTTCGCTTGGGATACAGTCTGGCATGAGCTGATGAGTGGAGGTGAAGCGCTGGCAAATGCCATGCTTGATGCCAGGCCGGAAGGCGATGCGGCACTTAGAGTGGCAGAATACTCATTCTGCGCGACAGACGGCCTGACCGTGCCTATCAACGGCCTGCGATGTGGGCACCCGGCATGAAAGCATTTGCAATTTCGGCGGCCGTGGACTTGAGGCGTTCAAGAAACTCCGGGATCGCCCGCGAGCGCACGCGCTCAGCTGGGCCTGTGAGTCCCAAGGCGTAGATCGGCGGTGTTTCCGGTAAAGAAAGTACCGGACAGGCAAGCGTGTAAAGACCTTGAATGTGCTCCCCGTTCTCGACGGCGTAGCCCTGCTTCCGAATCTTCGCAAGTTCACGCTCAAGATCCTGGCGATTGCTGATCGTCCTATCCGTCAACTTGGGGAGTTCGGTATCCAGAATCGCCTGGCGCAACCGGGGATGCTGCATTGCCGTCAGAACCTTCCCTGAAGCAGTCGCATGGGGAGGCAGCACATGCCCGGGTGCGACATAAACCCCGACACTTGCGTCCGGCGACTCCATCACTACGGAGTGGACGGACGAGCCGGACAGACGAGCGACGAAGCAGGTCTCACCGGTTTGTTCGGCCAATGCCTTAAGCCGGCGCTTGCTTGCGCCAACTATCCAAGATGTGTCGGATTCCAAAATCCGACGGAGTCTCCCCCCAAGCTTGAACTCGCCCCCCCGCCCGCTGCTGGCGACCAGATCACTGCTTTCCAGAGCGTTTACAAGCCGATTGACCGTCGTCTTTGGGAGGTCCAGCACAGCCTCGATCTCGCGGCCGGTAAGCCCATCGAGCGACCCGGCGATCGCTTCCAAAACCTGTGTATAACGCTCCAACGGGCCTGATTTATGCTTCGGAGTCTTCTTGGTTTTCATGGCGGTTCTGCATCTGCGGCATCTTCGGAATTGCCAATATACACATCAAAGTTTCGGAAAGCGAACCTGCGGCCTTCGTGCCGGCAGTTGCGATAATGGGGCGCCTACCGGTGCAGGCTTGATGGCGCCTGTGTATAGGGGCAGATGTCGTCGTCTTTTCTATTCGGGTGGTGAGGTCAAGCACTTCCCTGACTGTGAATACCTCTGGTGATGAAAGTCTCCGCAGTATCCCGCTGCTCTCGGGGAGCGGCCTGTGTGGCCTTCCAATTGAACTAGGCGAAGCCGGTGTCCTGCGAAGACGTCTTTTCAACGGCGGCAGAATCCTCTTGTCTTCCTCGTTCTCGTTAGTCTCGTTGCTAAACACGAATTTGCCCCTTACTTTGCGCCGCGACCCTAGGGACCGATAAGGAAGGGGCTATGGAGCTCATCCCAAGAGTCCGAGGTCGAAAGGGTGGCGCAGGTGCTCGCGCACCAGCAATGGGTGGCAGTTGCAGATTATCCCGGTCGACGCGCAGAACGGCCCACGTTCTGGGCGTCGCGATTGGCACGAACGCTCTCGCGAGATTCACGATGCTGTGCATCACGCAATACTCATTCAGATCGTCAGGAGCACGGGGCAAACGCACCAAGGCGCTGTGGGTCCGTGCAAAGCCGGCATCGGTCCGAGCCCCCCTCGTTGACCACCGCCATCGCTTCCCCGACGTCGATACGCATTTGGTCGACGGATCGAGCGACCATCTTGTCTCCGACCTCGTCAGTTCCGGCATTGACCTCGGCGCCGTGGCAGGGACAATCCAAGTGGAGCGACAGGTCGTTATTGGTCTGGAGTCGAACGGGTCGGCGCTGCTCTCCCCGAGAAGCACCCGCTGACAGGTCGTTATGTTGTTCACTGGGGCGAACTGAGGCGCGGAGCGCTTTCGGCACAGCGCGGTACGGGCCGGAATTCCTCAAGCTCCTCATCAGCAAACTGGGCGGCTCCGATCCTTGCCGCTTGTTCCCCACGATGTGGTGCTCGACCGGCTTCTCAGCTTGGTCGGCACGGGCAGGAGTCTCCTGCTGGTATTGGAAGCACGACTGGGGCAGCCTATCCGGATGTCCCCTTCCGCGAGGTGCATGATGTCGAGGGGCGGCGCGGCTGTCCGACTGCTCGCCGGCCAGCATACACCGATAGCCTCGCGCGAATGCCTGCACAGTCGAGCAGTTTAAAATCGCTATTCGCCCGCTCGATCACCCCGCACAACACGGTCCAGCAAACTGGGCTCTGGCGGACGGAAAAGCTGTGAGCGAAGCGGGGGAGTCTTCTGCAGAACATCTGAGCATCCGCATCCGAGACGAGCACGGTATCGTCACCGCGATCAAGCCACAGTCAGACACCTTCCGATCACTTCAAGATCGAAGGTCCCATGCCGTTTCCGCGACACGGGATGGCCATCTAGATTCGAAGGTCCTGCTAGCCGATTTAGCCGTTGAGTGTCATTCGGCCTGCAATATTGACCCCCTAAGCCGGGGGATCGGCGTCCAAAATTGACCCCCTATAGGTTGGTCTGT
>NZ_JBVVPN010000066.1:0-30187 GCF_055811035.1 Bradyrhizobium sp. MI1.10 | reverse complement strand
GGAGAGGTCGCGCCGAAGGCGCGGGTGAGGGTTCTCTCCTCTGGGGGATTCTCGATTGCGGAGACACCCTCTCCCCAGCCCTCCCCCGCAAGCGGGGGAGGGAGCGCAGCTACATCGTAGTTGCAGTTTGCTCTCACAGCTTTAGCCTTGCTTGCCGGCCTTTACGTGGAAGAATTGGGTTTCCGCAGCAGATAAGTGCCGTGCATCGGGGCGTGGTAATCGGCCGAGACCAGCGTAAAGCCGACGTCGGTCAGCATCCGCTCCATGACCCAACCAAAAGTGGAATACTCGTCGCGCATGTGGGTGACGACGCTTTCACGCGGGACATCGTGGTTCTTGATCTCGAAGTCGGCCCATTGCTCGACGTCGCGCTCGAGCACATCGGGCATCGATGCGTAGACGATGTCGCGCAAATAGAACGTGGCGCCGGGCTTGAGCGCGCGATAGATCCGCGACATCGCCACCGCCTTCCAGAAATCCGGCAGATGGTGCAGCGTGAACTCGCTGACGATCAGGTCATAGGATTCCGGCCGGTAGGCGAAGCTGAGCAGGCCGGCGGACTGCGTGCGCACGGGCGCCTTGCGGTCGCGCGCGTAGATCTCGGCGAGCGCCAGCATCGCGGGCGAGATGTCGATGGCGTCGACCTCGGCGCCCATGAGCGCAGCCTCGGTCGCGAGCACGCCGTTGCCGCAACCGATATCGGCGATGCGCCAGCCGCGCTGGACGCCGAGCATTTTCAGCGCGGCGCGCGCCCGTAGATCAGCATCGTCGTGGCTGTCGTAGATCGACGCCACAGCGGGCCCGATCCCCATCCGGTTCCGCTCGTTGTAATACCAGTCGCGCGCCAGCATGGCTCACATTCCTTCAGGCCCGCGACCAATCGCGGCAACACCGGTGCGCGACACTTCGACGAGGCCAAGCGGACGCATCAGGTCGATAAACTGATTGATTTTCTCGGTATTGCCTGTGATCTCGAACACAAAGCTCTCGGTGGTGGCGTCGATCACGCGGGCGCGGAACGCGTCCGCCAGCCGCAGCGCCTCGACGCGATGCTCGCCCTGTCCGCGCACCTTGACCATTGCGAGCTCGCGCTCGATCGAGCGCTTGGTCAGCGTCATGTCGACGACACGATAGACCGGGATCATGCGGTCGAGCTGATGCTTGATCTGCTCGATCACCATGGGCGTACCGGTGGTGACGATGGTGATGCGCGAGAGATGCTTCTGGCTCTCGGTCTCCGAGACGGTGAGGCTTTCGATGTTGTAGCCACGCCCCGAGAACAGTCCGATGACGCGCGCGAGCACGCCGGGCTCGTTCTGCACGAGCACCGAAAGCGTGTGTGTCTCGTTCGGGTCGTGGCGCTCCTCGATGAAGTAGGCGGATGCGGGCTGGTTCATTGTCGTCCCCTTCATTCTCGTCGTTACGCCGTCGCCCGACGAGCGACCGGCGCATCCGTCCCGACCCAACCGCGGAACAGATCGAAATCGATATTGCCGCCTGACAGCACGAGACCGACGCGCTTGCCCGACAGTCTTGACTTGTCCTGAAGCGCTGCGGCGAGCGCGGCGGCGCCGGCGCCTTCGGCGAGATTATGCGTATCGGTCCAGAGCGCATGGATCGCGAGCGCGATCTCATCGTCCGTCACCTGGACGATACGCGAGGCGCCCTTGAGGATGACCGCGAGCGCTTCCGGATCGGGAATCCGCGTCGCCATGCCGTCCGCGAGCGTGTTGCTGGTCTCGGTCGTCACGACGTGGCCCGCCGCGAACGACAGCGCGTAGGACGGCGCCTCGGTCGACTGCACGCCGACGATCTCGGTCTTCAGGCCGAGCAGATCGCGCGCCATGATGCAGCCGCAGATCCCCGAGCCCTGCCCGATCGGCACATAGAGGACGTCGAGATCGGGAGCGGCCCGGAGCATTTCGAGCGCATAGGTCGCCACGCCCAGCACCAGGTCCGTATGGAACGACGGCACCATGTGCAGTCCGGCGAACTGCGCGTGGCGCCCGGCCTCCTCGCGTGCGGCCTGAAAGTCCTCGCCATGTTCAACGAGCTCTGCGCCAAACGCCTTCATCGCGCGGTTCTTCTCGACCGAATTGCCGCGCGGCACATAGATCACGGCAGGCACGCCATGGCGGCTCGCCGCAAAAGCGAGGCTCTGACCATGATTGCCGCGCGTCGCCGAGATGATGCCCGGAATGTTCGGCCGTTCGCGCTTCAGCCGATCGAGATAGACCAACCCGCCGCGCACCTTGAAGGCGCCTGTCGGCGTGTGATTCTCGTGCTTGACCACGACCTGCGTGCCGAGCCGCTCGGCGAGCAGCGGCCAGGCGTGCGCCGGCGTCGGCGGCACCGCCTGCCCCACGATCGCATGTGCGCGTCCGAGTTCGTTCAGGTCGAACATTTCACCTTCTCATCACTCCATCTCTCGCGACTGTCATCCCCGCGAAGGCGGGGATCCAGTATTCCAGAGGCCCCCGAGAGCGATCGAGAGGCCGCGGCATACTGGATCGCCCGGTCACGCGGGGCGATGACAGCGGAATTTGTGACGATCACGCTCACACAAGCGCCTTTCCGCCGGCGAACGCCTTTGCGGTGGCTTCGTCGTTCGCCTGCTCCGGCAACAGCATCTCGTTGTGCGCCTTGCCGGAGGGGATCATCGGGAAACAATTTTCCAGCGACGCGACGCGGCAGTCGAACAGCACCGGGCGCTTGACCGAGATCATCTCCTGGATGGCGCCGTCGAGATCGCCGGGTTTGTGCACCTGGATGCCGACCCCGCCATAGGCTTCCGCGAGCTTGACAAAGTCCGGCATCGCCTCCGAGTAGGAATGCGACAGGCGGTTGCCATGGAGCAGCTGCTGCCACTGCCGCACCATGCCCATGTACTGGTTGTTCAGGATGAAGATCTTGATCGGCAGCTCGTACTGCACCGCCGTCGACATCTCCTGCATCGTCATCTGCACCGAGGCATCGCCCGCGATGTCGATGACGAGACTGTCGGGATGGGCAACCTGCACGCCGACCGCGGCCGGCAGGCCGTAGCCCATGGTGCCGAGACCGCCCGAGGTCATCCAGCGATGCGGCTCCTCGAAGCCGTAGAACTGCGCGGCCCACATCTGATGCTGGCCGACCTCGGTGGTGATGTAGGTGTCCCTGCCGCGCGTCGCCTCGAACAGGCTCTGGATCGCGTGTTGCGGCAGGATGACGTCGTTGCTCTTCCTGTAATAGAGCGAGTTGCGGGCGCGCCACTGCGCGATCTGCTGCCACCAGGCCTTGATGTCGGGCTTCTTCGCCTCCGCCTTGAACACCTGGAGAATGTCGCCGAGGATGTTGCCGCAGTCGCCGATGATCGGCACGTCGACGCGGATGTTCTTGTTGATCGAGGACGGGTCGATATCGATGTGGATCTTCTTCGAGCCCGGCGAGAACGCATCGACGCGGCCGGTGATGCGGTCGTCGAAGCGCGCGCCGACGCACAGCATGACGTCACAATCATGCATGGTCATGTTGGCTTCGTAGGTGCCGTGCATGCCGAGCATGCCAAGCCAGCTCTTGCCCGACGCGGGATATGCGCCGAGGCCCATCAGCGTGGAGGTGATCGGAAAGCCGGTGACCTCGACCAGCTCGCGCAGCAGCCTGGTGGCCTCGGGACCGGAATTGATCACGCCGCCGCCGCTGTAGATCACGGGGCGCTTGGCGCCTGCGAGCAGCGCCACGGCCTTGCGGATCTGCGTCGCATCGCCCTTCACGCGCGGCGCGTAGGAGCGATGCACGTCGGACTTGCGCGGCGGATGATAGGTGCCGGTCGCGAACTGCACGTCCTTGGGCACGTCGACGAGCACCGGGCCCGGCCGACCCGTGGTCGCAACGTAAAACGCCTCGTGCAGCACCTTTGCGAGATCGTTGACGTCGCGCACCAGCCAGTTGTGTTTGGTGCAGGGGCGCGTGATGCCGACCGTGTCGCATTCCTGGAACGCGTCGTTGCCGATCAGATGCGTCGGCACTTGGCCGGAGATGCAGACCAGCGGGATCGAGTCCATCAGCGCGTCGGTGAGCGGCGTCACCATGTTGGTGGCGCCGGGGCCGGAGGTCACCAGTGCAACGCCCGGCCTGCCGGTCGAACGCGCATAGCCCTCGGCGGCGTGGCCCGCCCCCTGCTCGTGGCGGACCAGGATGTGCTGGACTTCGCTCTGCTGGAAGATCTCGTCGTAGATCGGAAGCACCGCGCCGCCGGGATAGCCGAAAATGTCGGTCACGCCATGATCGATGAGCGCGCGGACGATCATTGCGGCGCCGGTCATCTGGTTCGGATCGTGGCTCTTGTCGCTCATTGGCTTGCTCCGGATGCGCTGTTGTCAGCGGCTTCGTTCGTGTCGGGTTTTCGGAAATAAAAAAGGCCCCGAAGAGGGCCCATGCACACCGCCTGTCATGTGGATGGCAGCTAGCCACCCCCGGCGGTGTGCCTGGGTACGACGGCGATAAGGAGTTTGGTAATAATGTTACGCATGGCGGCGGCTCGGCTTCCCAAAGGTTGCGCGAAACATAGCGGCCGGCGCCCCGATGTCAAGGCAATGCGGCCGTTCCCGCGCGATTTTGGCAGTGTAGCGGTGTTCCCGGGGTTGGGCGAGAGGTAAATTCGGCGACCGAGGCACAAAAGCGTATCAACCGGGGTCCCGGGCCGCGTTCACCGCCGCCGCCAGCCAGCCCCGCCCCCCCTCCGGCTTCACCCAATCGAATTCGGGCAATTGGTGCCGAAACCAGGTGAACTGCCGCTTGGCGTAGTGCCGGGTGTCGGCGCGGCCGATGGTGGCCGCCTGCTCCAGGCTGAGCTCACCACGCAGATGCCGGACCAGGGCCGGCACGCCGTGAGCCTTCATCGCCGGCAGCAGCGGATCGAGGTCTCGGGCGGCGAGACGCTCGACCTCCTCCAGCGCGCCGGCCTCCAACATGACATCAAAGCGGGCGTCGATGCGCGCATAGAGGTCGTCGCGCTCGGGCGCGAGGAACACAGCGCGAAAACTGTCCTTGGGCAAGAGCGGCGGCTGCCCCTCATGGTGCCAGTCCAGCAGCGAACGGCCGGTGGCTTCGACCACTTCGAGCGCGCGCGCAATGCGCGTGCGGTCACGCAGGTTCAATCGCTCGGCCGCCCTGGGATCGGCGGCTGCGAGTTCCGCGTGCATCGCCTCAACGCCGTTCCGCTCCAGCCGCGCCCGGACGTCCTCGCGCACCTCGGCGGGGATTGGCGGCACCACGGAAAGGCCCGCCGTCAGCGCCTTGAAATACAGCCCGGTGCCGCCGATGAAGATCGGCAGGCGGCCTTCGGCTTGCGCCTCTTCAAGCGCCCTCGCCGCGTCACTCACCCAGGCTCCGGCCGAAAAATTCACGGCCGCATCGACATGGCCGTACAGGCGATGAGGCACCTGCGCCTCGTCGCCTAGGGTGGGGCGCGCGGTGATGATGCGGAGGTCGCGGTAGACCTGCATGGAATCGGCATTGATCACGACCCCGTTCGCAGCGAGCGCAAGCTCGATCGCGAGCGCCGACTTGCCGCTGGCGGTCGGGCCTGCGATAAGCACGGCCTTGCCAACATGCCCTCTGCCGACTTGCCCCTCGCTCACGAAAACCTCAAATGTCCCTCGTTGCCACGCTGATCTGCAACCCGAATAACCCCGCGCTCGACTCGACCATCGTCGACGGAGCCCGCGCCGTGCTGCCTCAGGCAGCTCCCGCGCACTGGCTGTTCGACGGGGTGGCAGTCGACATCCCCTTCGGCGCCGACAGTAACCTCGAAGGCGACCGTCACGCCATCGAACAGCGGCTCCGCGAGCTTCGCGGCGACCTACCGATTGATATCGTGGTGCAACCAGTCGGCTTCCGGCGCAAGAAGCTTTTTCTCGCCGACATGGATTCCACCATGATCGGCCAGGAATGCATCGACGAGCTCGCCGATTGCGTCGGGGTGAAGGCCCATGTGGCAGCCATCACCGAGCGTGCGATGCGCGGCGAGGTCGAGTTCGAGCCGGCGCTGCGCGAGCGCGTCGCGCTGCTCAAAGACCTCCCCGCCAGTGCCGTCGACGAGGTGCTGGCCAAGCGCATTACGCTGACGCCGGGTGGCCGCGAATTGGTCGCGACCATGCGCGCCCATGGCGCCTATGCCTGTCTCGTCTCCGGCGGCTTCACACTGTTCACCAGTGCGGTCGCCACCAGGATCGGTTTCCAGGAGAACCGCGCCAACGAGCTCGTCGTCCGCGACGGCAAGTTCACCGGCGAGGTGAAGGAGCCGATTTTGGGGCGCGCGGCAAAGCTCGCGACGCTGGTGGATCTGATGGAGTCGTTCGATCTCGACGACGTCGACTCGCTGGCGGTCGGCGACGGCGCCAATGATCTCGCGATGATCCAGGCGGCTGGGCTGGGCGTGGCGTATCATGCCAAGCCTGCGGTGGCCGCGGCTGCGGCAGCCCGGATCGATCATGGCGATCTCACCGCGCTGCTGTATGCCCAGGGGTATCGACGCGAGGAGTTCGTGGAGGCGTAGCCTCCTCTCCGCTGTCATCACCCGCGAAAGCGGGTGATCCAGTATTCCAGAGACAGGGCGAGGATACGGAAAAGCCGCGGCGTACTGGATGCCCCGCTTTCGCGGAGCATGACAGTGAATGTGTGGCGACTCGTGCCCCTTACTGCACGCTCAACGCCACGAAGCGCAGCTCGCCGTCGGCGTTCGACACCAGCAGCAGCACCGACTTCTTGCCGTCCTTCTTGAGCTGGTCGACCCGCTTCTGGATGTCGGCGCCGCTGGAGACGCCCTCCTGCGCCACCTCGACGATGACGTCGCCGGCGGAGAGGCGCTTCTCGGCGGCGTCCGAATTGGCGTCGACATTGGTGACGACCACACCCTTGACGCTGTCCTTGATCTTGTAGCGCGCACGCAGGTCCTTGCTCAGCGCCGCGAGATCGAGGCCGAGCGCCTTCTGCGTCACGGTCTTTTCAGGCGGAGGCTCGTCGGTCTTCACTGCGGCCTGCACCTTGTCGGGATCCTGCAACCTGCCGAGCGTGACCTTCTTGGTCTCCTCCTGACTCTTGCGGATGATGACGACGTCGACCTCCTTGCCGACCGCCGTGTCGGCGACCACGCGAGACAGATCCTTCGGGTCCTTGACGTCCTTGCCGTCAAACTTGACGACGACGTCGCCGGGCTCGATGCCGGCCGGCTTGGCCGGGCCCTTGTCGTCGACGCCGGCAACCAGCGCGCCGCGCGGCGGCTTGATGTTGAGGCTCTCGGCGATCTCGTCGGTAACGCTCTGGATGCGCACGCCCAGCCAGCCGCGGCGCAACTCGCCGAACTGGCGGAGCTGGTCGACGACACCCGCGACCGTCTTCGACGGTACGGCGAAGCCGATGCCGATCGAGCCGCCGGAGGGCGAGATGATCAATGTGTTGACGCCGATGACGTCGCCATCGAGGTTGAACAGCGGACCGCCGGAATTGCCGCGGTTGATGGAGGCGTCGGTCTGAATGTAGCTGTCGTACGGACCTGACGAGATGTCACGGTTCTTCGCCGAAACAATACCGGCCGTCACGGTGCCGCCGAGGCTGAAAGGATTGCCGATCGCGACGACCCAGTCGCCGAGGCGCAGCTTGTCGGAATCGCCGAACTTCACCGACACCAGCGGCTTCGGCGGCTTGAACTTCAGCACGGCGAGGTCGGTCTTCTTGTCGACGCCGACCAGGTCGGCCTTGATCTTGGTCCCGTCGTTGAGGATGACGTTGATCTCGTCGGCGTCCGCGATGACGTGGTTGTTGGTGACAACGACCCCTGACGTGTCGATAATGAAGCCGCTTCCGAGCGAGTTGGTCTTGCGCGGCGCCGGGCTATTCTCTCCGCCCTTGCTGCCGCCGCCGGGACCCTTGCGATTCTTGAAGAAGTCGTCGAAGAACTCCTCGAAGGGCGAGCCGGGCGGCAGTTGCGGCATGGCATTGCCGCCGCCGCCCTTGGCTTCGACGGTTTGCGAGGTCGAGATGTTGACGACCGCGTCGATCACCTTCTCGGCGACGTCGGCGATGCCGTCCGGTCCGCGCGCAGAGGCCGGTGTGCCGAATGCGCTGAAAGCGCCAACGGCGAGCGCGGCCAGCCCTAAGCGCAAACGGGTCGGGGCAATGGTGGCAGCGGTCATTGTGATCTCCAGGAAGCAAGGATTCGGCGTCAAGACTGCGCTCGAACGGGGGGACGGCGCAAGCGCGGACCTTAACGGGCCTCAAGACCCGGACAATAAGGCGAAAACCGGTCCCTCGCCTTCACTTTGGCGTTGGTGCGACGGCTAAATTGGCCGTCGCATAACCCAGATCAGGACCAAGCCGGCCACGGCCGAACCAATGCCGACCGCTCGCAGGACATTGTCCGGTGTGGCCATCGCGCTTTTCATGGCCTTGCGCATCCAGGCCGGGCTTGCCGCGAACATCAAGCCTTCCAGCACGAACAGGATGCCCAAACCGATGAGGAAGTCGGTGAACGCAATGGACCTCATCGGATTGGAACCTCCCGTTGTGCTGTTCTTGTCTGGACGAGGGGCGGCCAGACCTGAGGCCCGACTTGCCGCCCTTGTCTCACTTACGGCTTCGCTGGCGTCGTGGTCGCCGTCTTGCCGGACGGGTTACCAAAGAACCGGAAGAAATCCGAGTCCGGGCGCAGCAGGAAGCGGGTGTCGTTCGCGCGCAGCCCGTTCTCATAGGCCGTCATCGAGCGGTAGAAGGAGAAGAAATCCGCATCCTTGCCGTAGGCTTCGGCGAACAGACGGTTGCGCTCGGCATCGCCGACGCCGCGCGTCTGCTCGGCCAGCGACCTTGCATCCGCCTCGATCACGGTCGCCTCGCGGTCGGCCTTGGAGCGGATCTCCTGTGCCTTCTGGCCGCCCTGCGCGCGGAACTCGGCGGCTTCGCGCTCGCGTTCCGTCTTCATGCGCTGATAGACCGCCTGGCTGTTCTGCTCGGGCAGATCGGCACGGCGGATCCGGACGTCGACGACCTGGATGCCGTAGCCGTCGGCCTCATGATCGAGCTGATCGCGGATGCGCTGCATCAGCTTCTCGCGGTCGTCCCGGACCACGTTGATGAAGGTCACCTCGCCGAGAACGCGGCGCAGCGCCGCGTTCAAGAGCGTGGTGAGCTGGATGTTGGCGGCCTGGATCGAGCCGATGCTCTGATAGAAGCGGAGCGCGTCCTTGATGCGGTAACGCGCAAAGGCGTCGACCACGAGCCGCTTCTGGTCGGACGCGATCGCTTCCTGCGACGGGTTCTCCAGATCGAGGATGCGCTTGTCGATGTTGATCACCGAATTCCACGGTGCCTTGAAGTGCAGGCCGGGATCGGTGACGACGTCGACGGGCTTGCCGAATTGCAGCACGATGGTCTGCTCGGTCTGCGCCACCGTGAACAGGGACATGTAGCCCACGATCACGACGAGCAGGAGGCCGAGCAGCGTGACAATGCCTGTGACCGGAGATCTCATCGGTTGCCTCCGGTCGTCTGCTGGCCGGTTGCAGGCGGCCGCTTGGCCGTCAATTCGCTGAGCGGCAGATAAGGCACGACGCCCTGGCCCGACTGGCCGCCGTCATAGATGAGCTTTTCCGAGCCGCCGAGCACGCGCTCCATCGTCTCCAGATAAATCCGTTCACGCGTCACGTCGGGCGCCTTCTTGTATTCCTCGTAAACCTTCAGGAAGCGCGAGCTCTGGCCCTTGGCCTCGGCGACCGTCTGCTCCCTGTAGCCTTCGGCGGCCTGCATGATCTGCGCCGCACGTCCGCGTGCCTGCGGCACGACCTGGTTGGCGTAGGTCTGCGCCTCGTTCTGCAGCTGCTCGAGGTTGGCGCGCGCCGCCTGGACGTCGCGGAAGGCGTCGATCACCTGCGCCGGCGGGTCGACCTTCTGCATCTGCACCTGGCTGATCTGAATGCCGGCGCCGTAGCTGTCCAGGGTCTTCTGGATCAGTTCCTGCACGCCCTGTTCGGTGACGTTGCGCGCGCCGGTCAGGATTGGCTGGATCTGCGAGCGGCCGATCACCTCGCGCATCGCGCTCTCGGCGACCGCCTTTACGGTGCCTTCGGGATTCTGGATGTTGAAGAGGAAATCGCCGACGCCGTTGGGCTTGATGCGCCAGAGCACGGTGAAGTCGACGTCGACGATGTTCTCGTCGCCGGTCAGCATCAGGCTCTCTTCCGGCACGTCACGAATGGAGCGGCCGCGCCGCGCCGGATCGTCGATCAGCGTCATGCCGATGGAAATGGTGGAAACGCGCAATGCCTTTGGCAGCAGCACGGTCTCGATCGGATACGGCAGGTGATAGTTCAGGCCGGGCTCCACGGTGCGGACATGCTTGCCGAAGCGCAGCACGACGCCGAGCTCTTCGGACTGCACCCGGAAGAAGCCCGATAGCAGCCAGAACGCGACGATGAGCAGCACGATCAGCGTGATGCCGATGCCGGAGAAATAGCCGCCCGGCATGATCTGCTGGAGGCGATCCTGGCCGCGCCGCAGAAGATCTTCCAGATCCGGCGGCCTTGGCCCGACCGGTTGCGGGCCGTTGCCCCATGGTCCCTTCGGACCCGAGCCCCATGGGCCACCGCCCTGATTCTTCCACGGCATTCGACGCTCTCCTCGGCAGGGTGAAATTGCCCCCGCCCGCTTTGTCCGGTCCGGCTTTATAGGGGACAGGCAGGTCCCTTACAACGCAGCCCTCGCCGCCCTCCGAGCTAAGCTTGGGGGCAGAAAAGTCAATGTTAACATTGGCAAATGCGGTTAATGGCCCGCCCGCCGACGATATGTCACATAGGAGTAGTCGGCGCTGTCGTGGGGTCCGGCAGGATGACGGATGCGCTCAACCTCATCCCACTCGGCCCTGTCGATGTCGAAATGCGTGTCGCCCTCGGGGCGGGCATGCACTTCGGTGATTTCGAGGCGATCGGCGCGATCGAGCCATTGCCGATAGATTTCGGCACCGCCAATCACGGCGATCTCGGTGACCGAACGCCGCAGGGCATCGCCGCGCGCGATGGCGTCTGCCTCGGCAGTCGATGTCGTGACGATGGCGCCGGTGGCGCGATAGTTCGCATCGCGCGTGACCACGATATTGGTGCGGCCCGGAAGCGGCCGGGGCAGGGATTCGAAGGTCCTGCGGCCCATGATCACGGGCTTGCCGATCGTGAGCGCCTTGAAGCGCGCCATGTCGGATTTCATTCGCCACGGCATCGCGTTGCGGGCGCCGATGACGCCGTTCTCCGCGATCGCGACGACGAAGACGATCTCCATCAGCTCGCGCTCCCGGCAAGCCGTGTCAGCGCCGGACCGGTGACGCGGCACAGCGTCCAGTCCTCCAGCATGATGGCACCGAGCGACTTGTAGAACGCGATCGACGGCGCGTTCCAGTCGAGCACCGCCCATTGCAGCCGCGACCAGCCGTTCTCGACGCATTCCCTGGCAAGGTGCACGAGCAGAGCCTTGCCGAGGCCCCTGCCCCGGTGTGACGGCCGCACATACAAATCTTCGAGATAGATGCCGTGGCGGCCGCTGAACGTCGAGAAATTCGCAAACCACACCGCGAAGCCGACCGGCTCGCCGTTCCACTCGGCGAAGGCGCAATGGACTTGCTGTCGCTCGCCGAACAGTGCGTCGGCGATGTCAGCCTCGGTCGCCTCGACCTCGTGCGAAAGCTTTTCGTACGCGGCGAGCTCGCGGATAAAAGCGAGAATAAGCCCGGCCTCGCCCGGGCGCGCGCGGCGGATATTGAGCGACATCGGCGTCAGACCGCGACCGCGGCCTTGATGTGCGGATGCGGGTCGTAGCCGACGAGCTCAAAGTCCTCGTAACAGAAGGAGAAGATATCCTTCACCTCGGGATTGATCCGCATCACCGGCAGCGCGCGCGGCGCGCGCGTGAGCTGGAGCTTCGCCTGCTCCAGATGGTTGGAATAGAGATGAGTGTCACCGAATGAGTGCACGAAGTCGCCGGCCTTCAGGCCCGTGACCTGCGCCACCATTAGGGTGAGCAGCGCATAGGAGGCGATGTTGAAGGGCACGCCGAGGAACACGTCGGCCGAGCGCTGATAGAGCTGGCACGACAGCTTGCCGTTGGCGACGTAGAACTGGAACAGGCAGTGGCACGGCGGCAGCGCCATCTTGTCGACCTCGGCCGGATTCCAGGCCGAGACGATCAGGCGGCGCGAGTCCGGATTGCGCTTGATCATGTCGATCACGTTCGCGATCTGATCGATGCTGCGTCCGTCCGGCGCGGGCCAGGAGCGCCACTGATGGCCGTAGACGGGGCCGAGATCGCCATTGGCGTCGGCCCACTCGTCCCAGATGGTGACACCGTTGTCGCGCAGATATTTGATGTTGGTATCGCCCTTCAGGAACCACAATAGCTCATGCACGATCGCCTTCAGCGGCAGGCGCTTGGTGGTCAGCATCGGAAAACCGGCAGACAGGTTGAAGCGCATCTGATGGCCGAACACCGACAGCGTGCCGGTGCCGGTCCGGTCGGTCTTTTCGGCGCCGTCTGAAAGAATCCGCTCGAGCAGGTCCTGATACTGGTGCATGTGCGTGAGCCTTTGGGGAGGCGGCGAATTTAGCGGCCGCCCCCGCGCTGCGACAGCGGCGATTCGCCATCGATACGCATTATACCCGGAAAAGTGAGCGTTCCCGGTGCAAACGACAAGGGGCGGAACTCAGCATTCCGCCCCTCGTCTATCAGATTGATCCTGCTGGCCAACTTGCCGGCTGGGTTCGAGGCACGACGCGCCAACGCAGGCGCGGCGCCCTTAGTTTTCGGATTCCGTGAATACCTCGTCGCGCTTGGCACGCAACGCGGGCAGCACCGTGAGCACCAGGAGGAAAGCGGCGATCGCGAGCAGCACGGCCGACAGCGGACGCGTCAGGAACACGCTCCAGTCGCCGCGCGAGATCAGCAGCGCGCGGCGCAGGTTCTCTTCCATCAGCGGTCCGAGCACCATGCCGAGCAGCAGCGGCGCCGGCTCGAAATCGTGCTTGATCAGCCAGTAGCCGACCAGACCGAACACGCCTGCGAGGATGACGTCGACCGGCGCGTTATTCACCGAGTAGATGCCGATCGCGCAGAAGATCACGATCGAGGGGAACATCAGCCGGTAGGGAACGCGCAACAGCCGCACCCAGATTCCAACCAGCGGCAGGTTGATGATGATCAGCATCAGATTGCCGATCCACATCGAGGCGATCATGCCCCAGACCAGCTCCGGCTGCTTCTGCATCACTTGCGGACCCGGTACGATGCCGTGGATGGTCATCGCGCCCACCATCAGCGCCATCACGGCGTTGGGCGGGATGCCGAGTGTCAGCAGCGGGATGAAAGAGGTCTGCGCCGCGGCATTGTTGGCGCTTTCCGGCGCCGCCACGCCCTCGATCGCACCGCGGCCGAACCGCGACGGGTTCTTGGCGATCTTCTTCTCGAGCGTGTAGGACGCAAAGGATGCGATGACGGCGCCGCCGCCCGGCAGGATGCCGAGGATCGAGCCGAGCACGGTGCCGCGCAGGATCGCAGGTGCCGAGTCGATCAGGTCCTTCCTGGTCGGCATCAGGCCGGTGATCTTCTGCTGCACGAGGTCGCGGTTCATCTCGGCGCCGGCGTCGAGGTTGCGGATGATCTCGGCGAAGCCAAACACGCCCATCGCCACCGTCGCAAAGCCGAGACCATCGGCAAGCTCCGGAATGTTGAACGCCATGCGCGAGGCGCCGGTCTCGATGTCAGAGCCGACCATCGACAGCATCAGGCCGAACACGATCATCGCGATCGCCTTCAGCACCGAGCCCTTGGCCAGCACCACCGCGAAGATCAGCCCCAGCACCATCAGCGAGAAATATTCGGCCGGGCCGAACGCCAGCGCGAGCTTGGTCAGCGGCGCACCGAGAACGGCAATGAGCACGGTCGCGACGCAGCCGGCGAAGAACGAGCCGATCGCCGCGATCGCCAGCGCCGGGCCGGCACGGCCTTGCTTTGCCATCTGATGGCCATCGATGGCGGTGACGACCGACGTCGCCTCACCGGGAATATTGACCAGGATCGAGGTGGTCGAGCCGCCGTACTGGGCGCCGTAATAGATGCCGGCGAGCATGATCAGCGCGCCGACCGGCGGCAATCCGAACGTGATCGGCAGGAGCATCGCCACGGTTGCGACGGTGCCGATACCGGGCAGCACGCCGACCAGCGTGCCGACCAATGCGCCAATCAGGCACATGAGAATGTTGATCGAGATCGGCAGCGACAGACCGTAGAGCCACCAGGGTGACCACCAGGAGATCTGAAACACCACACCGAAACCGAGGCCCAGATTGTGGAAGAGATCGAACATCACACCCTCACTGAACCAGGAAGCGCGGGAACATCGGCATCGGCAGCCCGAGCACGTAGGGGAAAAGCAGCGCGCAGCCGAGCGTCAGGCAGGCGCCGACGATGATCGCTTCGAGCCAGCGCGTTTCATGCGTGCCCATCGCCGCGATCAGGAAGCTTGCGAATGCCGTAACCACCACCCCAAGCGGACGAATCGCCAGCGCGAAGAAGACGATCGAGATCATCACAAAGAGCGGCCCACGCCAGGCATAGTGCGCCATGCCCGGCCCGTCGGTCAGCAGTCCCGTCAACGCGATGCCGGCGCCAAGTGCGACGAGCAGCCCGCCAAACATCCGCGGCGCCGTGCCGGCGCCGAAGGAGAAGCCGCGCATCCCCTGCAAATCGCTGGAGGCCCACAGTGCGAACAAGGCGAGCGCCATCAACACGATCCCGCCGACATAGTCCTGCGCCGACCTGATCGTCATGAAGAACGTGAGAATCGCCACCGCAAAGATCGGATAGGAATAGATCAGCGCCAGCAGCACATCGGAGGACGCCTTCTTGGTGTCACCGCCGACCGCCCCGAGCAACGCGCCGGGCGCACCCGCGAGCAGCGCCGTAGCGTGGCTGGTCACCACGGCAGCCGGGCCGCGTCCGGCGCCCCAGCCAAAGATCGTCCCGAACGACCAGATGAATTCGAAAATCTGCGGCGCTATGGCCAGCAGACAAAAGCTGATCACCACCGAGGTGTTTCGGTTGGCTGTCGCCGAGTGGCCCATCGTATCGGCCATGCATGTCTCCTCCGCGACCCGTAAGCCACGAGCACTGTTGTTCTAATCGGCTGGAAATCGATGCCCCCGCCCGGATCCCTGCCTAGCCATTTTCATTACACAATGCCAGCAAAACCCAACAAGCCCCCGACCAGCAAAATCCATAGTGGATTGATGCGCGAGACGGATGCGACCACTGCAACCGTCGCGGTCAGAAGCAGCGCAGCAAGCGTGCGATCGGTCGACTCGGCGAGGATCAGGGCGCTCGCCGCCATCAAGCCGATCGAGAGCGGAACCAGTGCAGCCTGGATCAGCCCGGGCCAGCGCGATTGGCTCGGCCGATTGAGGAGCCGGCTGACATAATAGGCAAGCAGCGCGGTGGGCAGGCACATGGCCAAGGTCGCCGCCAGGGCGCCGGGGATGCCGGCGACGGCATAGCCGATTAACGTGACGATAAGGACGTTCGGACCTGGTGAGAGCTGCGCGATCGCATAGGCGTCGGCGAACTGCTTGTCGGTCATCCAGTGATGCACCTCGACCGCGATGCGGTGCATCTCGGGCACGGCCGCCGCGGCACCGCCGACCGCGAACAGCGACATCAGACCGAAGGTCGAGATCAGCGCCCAGATCGGGTTCTCCGCGTTCATGCTGCTACCTTCCGCCGCATCAGGAAAATGGCGCCGACGCTGACGGGGATCGCAACCAAAAGCACAGCCTGGAGCGGCAGGCGAAGGACGCCGATGGCGAGGAATACGCCTAGCATCAGGATGAGCGCGACGACGTCCAGCCGCTTGAGCAGCGGCGTCATCATCCGGAAGACCACCGCGATCAAGAGGCCGACGGCCGCACAGGAGATGCCCGCGAGGCTGCGGCGCAGCACGTCCACATCGCCGAACCGGGCGTAGATGATCGCGAGCACCGTCATGATCAGCGTGGGCGGGAGCAACAGCCCTGCAAAGGCGGCAATGCCGCCGGCGATTCCGCGCAGCCGCGCGCCGAACACCATCGACAGATTGACGATGTTGGGCCCGGGCAGGAAATGGCAGAGCGCAAACGTCTCGTTGAACTCGTCCGCCGTCATCCAGCGGTGCTGCTCGACGATGGCCTGCCGGGCGAATACCAAAACCCCTCCGAAACCTGCCAGCGACATCCGGGCGAAGGCGAGGAACAGCGCGAGCAAGCCCGGCGGAACGGCGCTGGTGGCCAGACCGTCCGGCTCTTGAACTGGTTGTTGGGCGGCCGGTGCGGAATCCTCGGACATGTCAGGAGCTTAGAACGCCGGCCGGCGCGCGGCCAAGCCTGGCGGGAACCTATCCAAAGGGAACCCCGGAATGATCGCTCGAAACACCTGTTATTTGAAACGTTTGCCCCCTATATTGGGAGTGCCGGTTCGCCGGCTATGGAAATAAACGGTCGTCGCAATAAACCATTCGGACCCGGGGGCGGTACCCGGCGCCTCCACCAAAGCCCACCAGCGGGCTAGCCCTGAGGCGGGCTTTGGCGGGGGCGAAATAGGATCGACGAGGGCGTAAAGGGCGTTCTTTTTCCCGGTATTGTTCCGCCGTTATCGGGCTATGCAATAGTTGCCAACGACAACTTTGCTCCGGTTGCTCAGGCTGCGTAACGCAGTTTGAAAGACCATTCTGAAGTCCTAACGGGTTAAGCTCCGTTAGGCGGGGTTCGGAGGCACCTGGCAACAGAAGCCTCCACTTACCTCTTATTTCCTACCCCGCGGGGACTCCTGCTGACCCGTCAGGCGCGGTACTATTGCGGCTTGGCGAGTCGGGCCGGCAGGGCCCAGCTCCTGGAATGCAACAGGACCACCATGGCGACCGATCATATCCGATACGATGTGCTGGCCCGCGACGCGCTGCGCGGCGTGTTGCGCAAGGTGCTGACCGACGCCGCGTCCCAGGGACTGCCCGGCGAGCACCATTTCTTCATCACCTTCGTGTCGAAGGCCGAGGGCGTGAAGCTGTCGTCGCGGCTGCTGGCGCAATATCCGGAAGAGATGACGATCATCCTGCAGCACCAGTTCTGGGATCTGACCGTGCTCGAGGACCGCTTCGAGGTCGGCCTGTCCTTTGGCGGCATTCCGGAGCGGCTGATCGTGCCGTTCAGCGCCATCAAGAGCTTCCTTGATCCGTCCGTGAAATTCGGCCTCCAGTTCGAGACTTCCGATGTCGCCGACGTCTCGGCCGAGACATTGCCGGCCGCTCCCGCCCCGTCCGCGGTCGCGGCGCCCCCTGCCACTGAACCTGCGGAAGGCACGGAAGAGCCGGCGGCCCCGAACCAGGGCGGCGCCGAAGTCGTGCGATTGGATCGTTTCCGCAAGAAATGATCTAGATCGGACTGGCGCCCGTCGCAGGCGGCCAAACTCCCTATATAGAGGCGCATGAAGAGGCCGCGCGGCATTTCGCGCGGCGGAATGGATGTGCTCATGGCCAAAACTTCCTCCTCGAAGACTTCCCTCTCGAAGACTTCCCGTTCGAAGACCGATCGCGCCTCGCGCCCGGCGACCCGAACCGAGACCGACAGCTTCGGCCCCATCGAGGTCCTCGCCGATCGCTATTGGGGGGCGCAGACCGAACGCTCGCGCCAGAATTTCCGGATCGGCACCGATCGCATGCCGATCTCGCTCGTGCATGCGCTCGGCATCGTCAAGCTCGCCGCGGCGCAGTCCAACCAGGAGCTCGGCCTGCTCGACCAGCGCCGCGCCAACGCCGTTATCCGCGCCGCGCGCGAGGTGATCGAGGGCAAGCTGGACGATCATTTTCCGCTGGTGGTGTGGCAGACCGGCTCGGGCACCCAGAGCAACATGAATCTCAACGAGGTCATCGCCAACCGCGCCAATGAGATGCTCGGCGGCGAGCTCGGCACCAAGAAGCCGGTGCATCCCAACGATCACGTCAACATGAGCCAGTCGTCGAACGACTCGTTCCCGACCGCGATGCATATCGCGGCGGCAAGCCGCATCACCGCCGATCTCGTCCCTGCCCTCGGCGAATTGCTGCGCGCGCTGCGCAAGAAGGAGAAGGAGTTCGCAAAGATCGTCAAGATCGGCCGCACCCACACCCAGGACGCGACGCCGCTGACGCTCGGCCAGGAATTTTCCGGCTATGCCGCGCAGGTCGAAAGCGGCATCGCCCGGCTCAAGGTCGCCGTGAAGGAGCTCTATCCGCTGGCGCAGGGCGGCACCGCCGTCGGCACCGGCCTCAATTCGAAGCCGCGCTTTGCAAAACTTTTCGCAAAGCACGTTGCCGGGATTACCAAGCTGCCCTTCACCAGCGCCGCCAACAAATTCGAGGCGCTGGCCTCGAACGACGCCTATGTGCTGGCGCACGGCGCCATCAATTCGGTCGCGACAGGACTGTTCAAGATCGCCAACGACATCCGCCTGCTCGGATCGGGTCCGCGTTCGGGCCTCGGCGAACTAATGCTGCCGGAGAACGAGCCGGGCTCCTCGATCATGCCGGGCAAGGTCAATCCGACGCAGTGCGAGGCGATGACCATGGTGTGCTGCCAGGTGTTCGGCAATCACACCGCGATCACGGTGGCCGGCAGCCAGGGCCATTTCGAACTCAACGTCTACAAGCCCGTGCTGGCCTACAACATGCTGCACTCGATCCGGCTGATGGCGGACGCCGCACGCTCCTTCACCGAGCATTGCGTCAGCGGCATCCGCGCCGACGAGAAGCGCATCAAGGAACTGATGCAGCGTTCGCTGATGCTGGTGACGGCGCTTGCCCCCAAGATCGGCTACGACAACGCGGCCAAGGTGGCCAAGACGGCACATGCCAACGGCACCACGCTGAAGGAAGAGGCGCTGCGGCTCGGCTTCGTCTCGGCGGAGGAGTTCGACCGCCTGGTGCGCCCCGAGAAGATGACCAGCCCGGGATAAATTCCGAATTCCGATAGCCATCCGTAATGATACGGAGCCCCAAGCTCCATTAAATGTAGGGCTTAAAGGACGGGATTTGATTACCGTCAATGTCGCGGCGGGATTGCGTGTTACGCAGCCCCTCCGTCCCCAACGGGGCGGAATTCATCGTTTGATGGCCCAAGGGTCGATTGACGAGGACAAGCGAATGGCGATCAAGTCTCATTGGGCGCAGTGCGGCGCACAGTTTCTGAATGTTTCATCCTGCCCACGGAGGATCGGATGATGGAGACGCGACATGGCGAACGTCATCAACCTGAATCGTTTCCGGAAGCGCGCCGAGCGGGAAGCCACGGCGAAGCAGGCGGACGCCAACCGAACGAAGTTCGGCCGCACGAAGGCGGAGCGGTCGGCGGAGGAGACGCGCGCGGACCAGGCGAAGGCGCACCTGGACCAGCACCGGATCGATCGCGAGGAGCAGCCATGAAGTCGCCCGTCGTGAAACGGTCGATCGTCGTCGCCGGCCACAAGACCAGCGTCAGCCTGGAAGAGGCGTTCTGGAACGGCATGAAGGAGATCTCGGGCCTGCGCAACATGACGCTGTCCGAGTTGGTCGGCGAGATCGACGGCAACCGCCAGCAGGGCAATCTGTCCTCGGCGATCCGCCTGTTCGTGCTCGACTACTTCAAGAGCCGCGCCATGGCCGCCATCCAGGCGGAAAAAGTCCCGGCCCAGTAGCCGTCTTGGCGCCGAGCTTGGTGCCCGATCTTGGCGCCAATCGCCTCCGTCACGAAGCTGATACTTTAAAATCACTCTAAGGTGCAGTTTCAGCGACCGAGCGCGCTTGACCTCGATGCCCTGCGTTGAAAATACAGGGCATGACCGACATCCATGATACACGTCCGCAGATGCCGCTGGGCCTGGCCCAGCGCGGCTATACCGGCGTCATCCAGCACCTTTCCCCGAAGGACGCAGGTTCGGCGCTCTCGGACATCGAGCTCGAGAGCCGGCTGATCGAGCTCGGCTTCGTCGAGGGCGCCCGGGTCGAGGTCCTGCACGAGGGGCTGGTCGGGCGCGACCCGATCGCCGTGCGGGTCGACAGCATCACCATCGCGGTCCGCCGTCGCGAAGCCATGGCCATCATCGTCGCCTGAAGCGACCGGACCCTAATTCCATGGAATTGCCCCTACTTCATCTCGCCCTGGTCGGCACGCCAAACAGCGGCAAGACCTCGCTGTTCAATGCGCTGACCGGCAGCCGGCAGAAGGTCGCGAACTATCCCGGCGTCACCGTCGAACGCAAGGAAGGCTTCTTCGTCACGCCCATGGGACGCCAGGTCTCCGTGGTCGACCTGCCCGGCACCTATTCGCTGCGCGGCCGCAGCCCGGACGAGGAGATCACCCGCGACTTCGTGCTCGGCAAAGCCACCGGCGAGATCGTGCCCGACCTGGTGCTGTGCGTGGCCGATTCCACCAATCTGCGCCTGACCATTCGGCTGCTGCTGGAGCTCAAGCGCACCGGCCGGCCGATGATCCTCGTGCTCAACATGTTCGACATCGCGACCCGCCGCGGCATCACTGTCGACGTCGAGCGGCTCGCCAAGGAGCTCGGCGTGCCCGTGGTCACCTCGATCGCGGTGCGCAAGGGCGGCACCGCCGACCTGCTGTCGCTGACCGACGAGATTTCGGCAAAGCTCGCGGCCGAGCCGGGAGAGAACAATTGGCGGGCGCTCAGCGTGGCCGATTTGCGCGCCACCCAGCGCGAAGCCGACCGCATCATCGCAGACTGCGTCAGCCTGCCCAGCAGGCCCGACACCTGGACCGCGCGGATCGACGCGATCGTGCTGCATCCCGTCGGCGGGCTGATCGTGCTCGCGGCTATCCTGTTCGTGATGTTCCAGGCGGTGTTCGCCTGGGCGCAGCCGCTGATGGAGCTGCTCAATTCGGGCTTCGACTCCCTCGGCGAGTTCGTGCATGCGACCCTGCCCGCCGGCCTGCTGCAGAGCTTCCTTCAGAACGGCGTGATATCAGGCGTCGGCAGCGTCATCGTGTTCCTGCCGCAGATCATCATCATCTTCCTGTTCATCCTGCTGCTGGAAGATTTCGGCTACATGGCGCGCGCCGCGTTCCTGATGGACCGCATCATGGGCGGCGCCGGCCTGCACGGCCGCGCCTTCATTCCGCTGCTGTCGAGCTTTGCCTGCGCCATTCCCGGCATCATGGCGACGCGCGTGATCGACAACAAGCGCGACCGGCTGACCACCATCCTGATCGCGCCGCTGATGACCTGCTCGGCGCGCATTCCCGTCTACACGCTGATCATCTCCGCCTTCATTCCGGCCAGAGACGTCTGGGGCTTCATCAACCTCCAGGGCCTCGTGATGTTCGGCCTCTACGCTGCCGGCATCATCAGCGCGCTTGCCGTCTCGTTCCTGATCAAGTTCTTCATGCTGCGCGACTATGCGCCGGCGCCGTTCATGCTGGAGCTGCCGGACTACAAAATGCCGCGGCTGAAATCGATCGCGATCGGCGTCTACACGCGGGCCAAGATGTTCCTGCACCGTGCCGGCACCACGATCTTCTCGATGATGGTGCTGATCTGGTTCCTGGCCTCGTTCCCGCAGCCGCCCGCGGGCGCAACCGAACCGGCGATCGACTTCAGCCTGGCCGCGATCATCGGCAAAGCGCTCGAGCCGCTGCTCGCGCCGGTCGGCTTCAACTGGCAGATCGCGGTCGCGCTGATCCCGGGCATGGCGGCGCGCGAGGTCGCGGTCGCAGCACTCGGCACCGTCTATGCGATCGAAGGCGGCAAGGAAGCGGCCGAGCAGATCGGCCAGGTGCTGGCGACGAAATGGTCGCTCGCGACCGCGCTATCGATGCTGGCCTGGTACATCTTCGCCCCGCAATGCGCATCCACGCTGGCCGTGATCCGGCGCGAGACCGGAAGCTGGACCTGGATGGCCGTGACCTTCTTCTACATGCTGGTGCTGGCCTATGCCGCGAGCCTTCTGACCTACAATGTCGCGGTCGCGTTCGGGGCGGGATAGCCCCTCCCGAAAATAAAAAGCGCGAAAACAACCCCATGCACAGTAGACCGACGCTGTGAGATCAATGGGTTACGCGTGTGTGAAAATCGTCAGGCCGCAGCCGGATAGAGCCCGCACAATCCGCGCGACCGGCTGTTCGGCGGTTGCACCGTCGGGCAAAACAGGCGCATGATGGTATCGTCGGAGAATTGGCGCGACGTTCCGTGGCGGCAAGATAGGCCGGCATAGTGCGCAGCGGCAAGGAAGTCCGCCGTTGCAGCTACCGTCCGCTCCGCCGAGAGCTGACCGCGGGTCGCCCCTCGGGGGCCGCCCACCCCTGAACACTCACATCCGCCAGCGCGTCGAATATAGCCGCTGTCCGTTCCAGGCGGGCGATCGTACGTGCGCCTTCGACGGCAGCGACCAACGCGGAAGCGGTCGAAGAAGCGCGCGCGGAAGTGAAACCGCACCCCCTGAAATGCTCCACAACGATCTCGGTTGAATCAGCAAATCCGCGCGCGACTCGCTTGGTCAGATCAGCGTCGAGTGCAGGAAGCTCGTTCGCCAGATTTTGCATGAGACATCCATACTGGAAATCAGAGGCGACCATTTCGGCCGCGAACGCGCCGAAAATCTGACGAACGAAACTCAGGGCATCACCGGTCGTATTCGCCGAGATAGCCCGCAACACAGCAATTCTACTCGCAACGTAGCGATCGATTGCTTCTTCTGCGAGCTGTGCCTTACCGCGCGGAAAATGAAAATAGAACGATCCTTTGGGCGAGCCGCTTTCTTCGATGATCTGGTTCAATCCCGTCGCAGTGTAGCCTTGGATGCGAAACAGTCGCTCGGCAGTGGCAATCGCGCGAGCGCGGGCGTCAGTCTTACGGGGCATCCTTCAACGTAACATGCCTGGCTTGACACCGCTATGGTGATCGCCATACTATGGCGATCACCATAGTAAATGTGCCCGTTGTACCACCGCTCTCAAATCGACCTCCAGAAGTTGCATGCGAGGGCACGACACTCTCCCGGATTGCTGCGCAGGAAATACTCATGAGTTCGAGCCACTTCAGTTTCGGCAACTGCTCCAGCGAACGGGATCACTGAGATGGCCTCTAGATCCTGCGTGATGATGCTTTTAGGAGCTGCCATGTTCACTGCGATGTCCACTCGCGTCGTTTCCGGAGAGACGTCAGGCGATGCCATCTGGCACAATAAAATCCCTGCCGCTTTGAGTGAGCCTGCCGCTGATATCGATAAGGATCCGAACCTTCAGCACAGATATGCGGAGAATGCGGGAACGAAAATCCACTACGTCACCATGGGATCCAATCAAAAACCGCTGATGGTGTTTGTGCACGGATTTCCCGACTTTTGGTATTCCTGGCGAAATCAGCTCCAGGAATTTTCAGCAAATTATCAGGTGGTCGCCCTTGATCTGCGCGGTTACGATTTGAGCGATCGGCCAGAAGGTGTCGAGAACTATAAGTTTCCGGTTCTCCTTGATGACATCCGCGCCGTGATCGATGCAGAGGCAAACGGGCGCAAGGCCATCCTGATTGGGCACGACTGGGGCGCCGCTTTATCGTGGCTATTCACCGGGCAAAATCCGGATCTGATCGAAAGACTTGTCGTCCTCAGCGTGCCTCATCCAGGCGCCATCACGAGGGAGTTGCTCCCTTGGAACCACCCTATCGCGCAGGCCAAGGCCAGCGCCTACGCCACACGGTTCTTCGCTCGAGGCAAAGGCGACAATCTGACTGCGCAGGATTTGGCATACTGGGTCGTCGATCCCCAAGTTAGGAGTCGATACATCGAGGCTTTCGCGAAATCCTCCATCACGTCCATGATGAATTATTACAAAGCCAACTACGCGTTTTCTCAGCTTGCGCTCAATCTTTTCGATCCAACCATGAAGAAGCTCACCGGTGCCGCGATCAAATGCCCGGTCTTGCATGTGCACGGAATCGAGGAGAGCCACGCTTTGCTAAGCACTATTGATTTGGAAAAGTCATGGATTGAAAATCCCGACAATCTCACGGTCAAAATCGTACCTGGCGTTGGCCACTTCATTCAGCATGAAGTGCCGGACTACCTTAATCAGACGATTGCCTCCTGGTTGAAAGATTCAGGAAGCTGAGCCCGGTCTTGCGAGGCTAAGCGCCGAGGGGCTTCGTGAAGATCACCTGGCCGGCCTCCTCGTCGCATTGCATCTCGATGCCGAGCTATCCGGCTCAGCGTACTCGCTCAGTGCGTTCGCTCGGTGTACTGGGGCCCGAACTGACGTCTTCTTCGTTCGAATCGCTCTCCGGCTCCTGGATCAGCACGGCCGGTTCGTCGTAACCCTTGCGGCTGCTGTAGAACACCAGCGCCATCAAGCCGATGCCGACGACCAGCGAAAACACGACACCGAGCACCAGTGCGACATAACCCGACGCTGGCACCTCCGTCGTCGTGCTGAACCAGCCAAGATAGCCGAGCGCGCCGGCACCGACGAGGAAGGCGCATAACACCGCTATGACCAGCCATCTGGCGATCTTGCCGTCTCCGGGAGCGGGTGATTCCGGTTGCCCGTCTGTGCTGTTCATGGATCTCTCCTCATGGCGATGCGTCGCGCGGCCATCCCGTCACGCTAGGGTGCGGTGACCTTGGTCGCGATCGCGTGCAGGGCCGCCGTCATGGCGACAATTGCAGCCTTGGCCGGCTCGCCGATGCCGTGACGCCCGGCGATATACGCCGGATCGTTGTAGGACAACCAGGTCGCGCCTTGCTCGTCCTGCCAGACCAGCGCCTTCAGCGGCAGATCGATGCCGCTGGTCTGCGACTGCTGCATCAATGGCGTACCACCCCTGGCGTTCCCGAAGATGATGAGATTGGTCGGGCGCAACGGCAGGCCGGCAGCGGCGGCGCCCGCGGCGTGATCGACATGGGCGAATATTGTGAGGCCCTTGGCCGTCACTTCCGCTTCCAGCCGCTTCATCGTCTCTTCAGGCCCGAAACTGCTCCTGATCGTGATGAGTCCGTCGACGGCCATTGCTTGGGTCTCCCATAAACATGTCGCAGCAACCAGGACGAGGATCTTGAGCAGCGCCGAAACCCTCATGATCACACGCTCATTTCTTGCGGAATAGTTTTGCCGGATCGAATTGCGGATCCGGAATGAAGCCGTCGCGGTTGGGCATCTTGATCTTCGGCAAGCTGTCCTTGTCGACCTTGCCGTCGGGAGGAACGATGCCGTTCAGACTCAGGATGTAGGCGGTGACGGCATAGGTGTCGTCGGTGCTGAGCGAACCCGGTGTGGGATATGGCATCGCGCGGTGAATGTAGTCGTACAAGGTCGTCGCATAAGGCCAGAAGCTGCCGACGGTCTTGACAGGCGCGCTGGAGGCGAGTGTGCCCTGCCCACCGGCCAGACGATCCTTGATCCCGCCCTGGCCATTGTCGCCATGACAGGCCGCGCAATTGTCGGCGAAGACCTGCTTACCTTGCGCAACCGTGCCGCTGCCCACAGGCAGACCCTTGCCATCGGGTGCGACGTCGATGTCCCATAGCTTGATCTCCTCCGGAGTCGCGGGACGGCCGAAATCGAATGCAAATGCGGGCGCCGCGAGCAGGCCGAGCGTGAGAGCCGCTGCGACAAGCCGATTGTTATGCGAGGACATTGCGGACCCTCCCGGCCTCGTCGATGCTCCAGGTCTGCTGCGCATTGTAGTGGAACAGCGCATTGCTCCCCGTCGCGGCGATGAAGGATTGCCGGTCCGGCTGAACGTTGCCTTGCTCATCGGTCGAGCGACTCACGATCCTTGTCGGCTTGCCGTCCCAGACCCAGTCCATCTGGAATCGAACCTGCGCCTTCGACAGCACCGGCTGATTCAGCTGCGCCTGTTTCCAGATTTTCGCGCCGTCGGTCGATATCTCGACCTTGGCGATCTTGCCATGGCCGCTCCAGGCGAGACCGGAGATTATGTTGTAGCCGGGCTGGATCTGCATCGTGCCCGAGGGCTGCGTGATGACGGAGTTGGTTTCCATCCTCAGCTGAAACTGGCGGGCCGTGCCGTTGGCCAGCAGCTGCGTGTAGCGCGCCGTTTCCCAGCGGGTCATCCAGGGCTCAGTGCCGAACTTGAGACGGCGCAGCCATTTGATGTTGAGATTGCCCTCGAAGCCCGGCATCACCAGCCGCATTGGAAATCCATGCGCGGGGCGCAGTGGTTCGCCGTTCTGACCGTAGGCGATAAAGGCCTCGTTCACGATTTCGTCGGTCAGCGGAATGCTGCGGTCGACGCCCGCGCCATCGCCTCCCTCGGCGAGCATCCAGTTCGAGTTCTTCTCCTTGCCCGAGAGACCAATCAGGAACTTCAGCGGAACGCCGGTCCACTCATTGGTGCTGACGAGGCCGTGCGTGTTCTGCACCGTCAGATCAGGGTCCGCCTTCTTCCAGTTTTCCCATCCGTTTCCAGTGCATTCGATGAAGACCACGCGCGTAACCGACGGCATCCGCTTGAGATCGTCGACGCTGAACACCAGCGGCTTCCGAACCAGGCCATGGATGAGCAGACGGTGCTGCGCGGGATCGATGTCCGGCACCCCGGAATGGCTGCGCTCGTAATGCAGATCGGTTGGCGTGATGTTGCCCACCAGCTTCTGATGCGGCGTCTTGGAATTGATGGCATCACTGGGGTCGACGTTGCGCTTGCCAGGTCCCGCCTCGGGAATGCGATCGATCTTGACGAAGCGCGATCGTTCGCTGTGCGCACCGAGATCGGCGCCGGGCCCGCGATCAGGGATTTCGGCCAGCGTTTGCGCCACCGCCGCTTCGGTCGCAACCGCGCCCAGAACGCCCGCCGACAGGCCTCCCACAAAACCACGACGCGAGACGCTCGCGGGCCGTGACGGTGATTCGATTTGCGTTTTGGACGTCATGCAATCTCCGTCGACCTTCGTGCTGATTTGGAAATTCCACCGCTTTTCCATGGGAACATTGACCGAATGCCGCCGAAATTGCCCGTTAGGATGTGTTAGAAATCATGATGGGTGGCGAAGGCGCGTCATCCTGCCCTGCTCCGAAAGCGGCTATCCGGGTCCATGGATCATTTCAGCACCGAGAACCTGACTGCCGAGAGGCTTCGTGAGGATCACCTCGCGGACCTCGTCGCATTGCATCTCGATGCCGAGGTGTCCCGATATCTCGGCGGCGTGCGCCCGGCGGAAAGGACCAAGACCTATCTCGACGCCAATATGGCGCATTGGGACCAGCATGGCTTCGGGCTGTGGGTGTTGCGAACGAAAGACGGGGCATTCGCCGGGCGAGCGGGCATCCGGCACATCCTGGTGGACGATATCGACGAGATCGAGATTGCCTATGCGTTCAAGCGCGAATTCTGGGGCCGTGGACTTGCAAGCGAGACCGCGTCCGCACTGACGGATATCGGACTGTTACACCACCAGCTGCCGTCCCTCATCGGCCTGGTCTACGTCGGCAACGGCGCATCGCGCCGCGTTCTGGAGAAGGCCAACTATCTCTTCGAGCGAAGCACATTCCGTCACGGCGAAGACGTCGTGATCTACCGTATCCGGCGGTGAGAGACGCAAGTTCGTAGGATGGGTAGAGCGAAGCGAACCCATCACGCATCAACACGCCCGGAGGCAAGATGGGTTTCGCAAGGGCTCTACCCATCCTACAGCTGCGCCGCTGTCGGCGCATTGGCGTGCCATTGAAGGAGCGGCGGTGGTACCCTGCTCTCCGTCATTGCGAGCCACCGGGTCCGCGCGAAGCGCGGCCCGATGACAGGCTCCGCGAAGCAATCCAGACCGCCTCCGCGGGAAGATTCTGGATTGCTTCGCTGCGCTCGCAATGACGGTGTGGAAACAGCCGCGTAACGCGGATGGAGCGGACGCCTCAGGTGCCCTACCTGAAATACCCCAGCACGAGATCGACATCCGCGCTGCCGGCCACCGTGCCGTTCAGCTCGGCGTCGATGACGCGGCGGCAAGCTTCGATCGCGGCGTGGTCACCGAGGTCGTTGGCGGCTTCCAGCACGAGCCAGGCGGCATCGACCGAGGCCTGGTCCGCTGCTCCCCCGCCGATCTCGCCGGCTGCGGCCTTGTTGAGGTCCTTGTTTGGATTCTTGCGAACGGCGGTGCCGAATTGAGGCAACATTGCAAATACTCCCTGCCAATTCCCGGATGATGCTCGGTGTACCTGTTCGGTGGACCGCTCAGTGCACCTGCAGCTCGGGCTGACGACCCGTGACGGGATCGGTGCCGGTCTTGCGCGACTGGTAGAACTTCAAGACGCTGCGCGAGGTCTCGATCTTGAGCTTGCCGAAATCGCGCTCGTTGTCGTGGAGCTCGCGCGCCGTGATCAGATGATCCTTGGCGCCGAGGAACAGCAGCGACATCGTGGTGTCCCATGAGAAATCGAGCGCCTTGCACAGCACCAGGATCATCTCGCGATTGCGGTCCATCATCGCACGCTCGATCACGTCGACAGGCAGCGATGACAGCAGCGACAGCCCGATCTGCACCTCGTCGAAGCGGTGCTGGCGCGCATAGTTCGAGATCGAATCCTGGTTGAGGTTGCCCTGCCGGTACTGCGTCGTCACCACGCGCTTGGCGACGAAATAGCTGCGCGAGGATGGGCCGAACTTGGATTGCAGGTCGCCGGTGACGTCGCTCACCGAACTCTGGATCTGCGCCATCATTTCTGGGCGCTCGTGCTCGAGCCGGCGGCGGACGTCCTCCGACGCCTTCGAGATCAGCTGCTGGAAGATGTGACGCGGCACGTCCTTGCGCAGGCCAAGCTGCTCGGCAAGAATCGAGTCACCCTCGGCACGGCGAACCATGTGGAGCAGGCCCGAGCCGGAGAAGCGCGCGCCCTCGTTCCGGGCAACCGACGTCACGACCTCCTGGTCGCCGCGCTTGACCAGCACGTCGGTGACGGCCTCGCCGATCGACTTGCGCTGGGCGATCGCGAGCAGATGCGACTGGCTCTTGGTCATGGCGCTCTCGATCAGCAGCTTCTCGTCGATACGATTGGAGTCGCGCAGCACGGGGCCTGCGACCTCGATCTCGTCGGCGGTCGCGAGTTGCGCAATGACATTGAGCGGAGCGTGATCGCAGGCTGCCATGACCTCAGAGAGCTGCACCCGCGCAGCAACCTCGATCTCGTCGGCGAGCCGGCCGATGACCTCGCCGAACGTGCTGATCTCGTCGTCGCTGTAGCGGCCGGTGATCAGAATGTCGGTCGCATGCCACAACGCCTTGTTCCGGCTTTCGTCGGTGCCGCGTGCGATCGCGTCGTCCAGATCCTGCAGAAGTGTTGTCGCGCCGTTCATCCCGATGACCCCAGTTCTTGGCTAGCCATCCTGCTTGTGCCGCAGGACGCCGAGTTCCTCTGGGAACAGAGACTAGGGAACAAACGCGAGAATCCGGTAAAGTCGGCAGATCAGTTTTGCCGGGCAAAATTCGTTAAAAAGCGAGGGAATGAGTTTACCGGTGGGCCACCGGCGAAGGTGCGCTCCCTCTCCCGCCTGCGGGAGAGGGTTGGGAGAGGGTGTCTCAACGGAGGGATTCCCCCAGAGGAGAGAGCCCTCACCCGGCACGCGGGACGATGCTTCGCATCGCCCGGACGCGCCGACCTCTCCCGCAAGCGGGAGAGGTTAAGAAGGCGAGCGGCCCGACCTCCAAACCAATCACGGATTCGACGGCGTCAGCACCAGCGGCGGCTTGGGCCTGGGCTTTGCGGGCGGCGGGCCCGGGGCCGGCCTCACGTCGATCGGCGGGGGCAGCGGTGCGATCTGTTGGCTTGCAAGCGGCTGGCTTGTGAGTGGAGGGCTTGTCAGTGGCGGGCTTGGCGCCGCGGGAGCGGCGTGCGGCGGCTTCGGTGTCGGCGCAACCCTGATATCCGCCTTGGGCTTCGGCGGCGGCGCGCGGCGCGGATCGCGGCCGGGCATCGGCACATCCTGCAGCGACGGCTCCGGCACGGGATCCGGCGACACCAGCGTCGGCAGCGCGGCGGTCGCCGGCGGCGGGGGGCCCCCCCCCGGGGGGGGGGGCCCCGGGGGGGGGGGGGGGGCCCCCCCCACGGCTCGATGGCGCCGCCCGCACCGGGCTGAAATCGTGGAGCGTCGAGGACGTCACGGAATATCTTCAGAGCGG
>NZ_JBVVPN010000065.1:5895-31599 GCF_055811035.1 Bradyrhizobium sp. MI1.10 | reverse complement strand
AGATGGCAGCATCCGACTACGTGCCGATCTTCCTCAAAAATCGCTTGCATCTCGCGGGGCGTCCACAGATGAGTACACAAGGGCCGGCGACTTCCAGTCCGGGAGGGTCATTGCAAAGTCGCCGATATCCCATTCACACAGCGTGGCAAGGTTCATGTGCGATCGCGGAATAGCCTTTGGAACCATCGGTTCCGAACTGACTTGGTTTGATCCACCGGACGCTTGCCGCCGATTACCGTCCGGTGCGGAATGGCGGCCCCAGCCCTTGGCCCCCCATCCCGCTGGGGCCGCTCTGTTTGCACGCGCTGAGCGATGGCCGCAGGTTGTTGTGCCAAGCTTCGAACCTGACGCCCTTCCGCATGCGCGCGGATTACCAAAGGAAAGAGGGCCGACTGAGGCGGCCTTCCCTTACGAGGGCGAGCACCACCGCCGATGAGTTAGCGGGGACTTGGCATAGCCTCGCGGTCGCAGTCTCGGCGAAATCGAACAGGTGGACCATCATAGGTCCCCGCTCCTGCCTGACCAGTTCAGACCGCCCCGAAATTTCTCGATCGATGCGACTTGGATGCTGGTTCATGCCCATTCTCCGAAGAAGAAGAAAGAGAGTCGCTTCCCGTTATTGCGACCGACTATAAAACGATGGAAAGTAGAAACTAGGACACCCAAAAATTCGTAAGACATGAGGGTCAACACGGGCACGCGTTGGGGTCCTCGGCGAAATCGGCTGACGCCCAGTTGCGTCGATCTCAAGTGAACGTGCAGCTGAGCCGTTGCGAGGTGCGCTGTTGGTCTTGGGTGTGTGGAAACGGATAGCTCGTAGGCGGCCGTGGTCGACGATCGCCAGGCCGCCAGTGTTTTTCGCGTTGGAACGTCTAAGTAGCCGGCCAAGGTGGTTATAGCGACGCGCGGCGTCGCCTTTGGACGCACTTTCCCGCTTTTAAGTGGCGCGGATGGCTGCAATCAGGCCCGGTTTGCCGACGATCTTCATCGCGCTTGTGAGGTGATTCTTACTGAACAGGCAGTCAGCGAAAGATGTAGCTATATCGCCTCCGGGCCAGGTGCATCGCCGCCCACGGTAACGTGTCGGCGCTGCCGTGCACGAGCAACCACACGGGCGAATCCGTGAAGACGGCGGCTGCCGCTTCCTGCTCGATTCCGCCCCAACATGTGACTGAAGTAGTTGCATACGCAGCAATTTGACGGCGGCCGGGGCCTGCTTCAGTTCGTTCCGTATCCGGAACGAACTGAAGGAAAGTCGCTGGCGTTGCAGATTTACAACCCGCACAGCCGACCGAAATACTAAGCTCGGCCATTGAGACAACCGAAACATATTTCATTCTTAGTTCAATATGGTCAGCGGGGACGAACGATGTTTGATATCTATCGCAATGACAAGCGCGGCTTGCTCGTTCTAAGTACAGGCTCTGCCGTACCTGCGCTTTACTCTGCACATACCTGGCGCAAGAGCAGAAAACGAGTTCTCAAGGTTAGCAACGAAATCAAGTCAGCCGTTCAGGCACAAGGCTATTACATCCGCAGCCTGCGGACCACTAGGACGCGGACTCATTAAGGCGCAGCCACAACCGGATTGACGCAAGTTGAACAAATGCAAGGTAGTTGGCGGCGAGCCTGTCGTAGCGTGTCGCTACCCAACGGCATTGCTTGACCCTGTTGAAGAACCGTTCGACCTGATTGCGAGCGCGGTAGAGGTGCGGGCTAAAGTAGATCGGATCGCTGATTGCTTTTCGGCGGGATGTTGGCCCACTCGCCCTTCTTCATGGCAAACTCCCTGTCCAGTCGGCGTCATAGCCTCAGTCGGCAAGCAGCATTGATCCGGATTTAAGACGAGACAGCAGTTTTCCGGCCAGTCGAACGTCGTGCGCCTCGCCGCCAGCTCAACGCCAGCCGTACGGGTAGGCCATTGCCATCGACCACCGCGTGGATTTTGCTCGTCAAGCCGCCGCGTGACCTTCCCATCGATTGGCGCTGGTTCCTTGTGATGCAGGCCCCATGTTGATGCACGCGAACAATAGACGTGTCCGATCATTTGCACGGCAGCATCATGAGCGCCAGCCAGTGCACTCATGAGCTTGACCCACACGCCCGCCCGTCGCCAGCGAACGAACCTATTGTAGCAGGTCGTGTACGGACCGAAGTTTTCTGGCAGGTCGCGCCATGGTGCTCCAGAGCGCAAGATCCAGAAGATGCCATCGAGGACGCGACGGTCATCACTCGTGGCACACCACGCGGCTTATTTGGCAGCATCGGCTTAATGGCAAACCACTCATTGTCTGTGAGTTCGTAGCGCATGATTCGGCCCCTTGCGTCTGATGGCTTGAATCACGGCGCGGCCGTCGGGCTCAACTGGCCGCTAGGCACTCGAAAGCGGACCTATTATGCTCGCCTTGAGTTTTGTCGTTCATGACCCTGACCGGACCTGCAACCTCGCGGCGGGTGCTGGAATAAGTCGGCGCGCGTGGTAGACTTTCGGTCCTATCGGTCCAGAGTGGGTTACACAAAACCCGGAGGGGCCGCGATGCAGCAAATTGCCGACTGGCTCCAAAAGCTCGGAATGTCCGAGTACGCGCAGCGTTTTGCTGAAAACGGGATTGGTTTCGCAGCACTTCGCCATCTGACTGATCAGGACCTTAAGGACATCGGTGTGCTGCTGGGGCATCGGCGCATAATGCTTGCGGCTATCCAGGAGCTTGGGAGCCCTGCCGTAGCTCAACGCGTTACGGCCGAGTTGACGCCCTTAGACGCCGCCGAACGTCGCCAAGTCACTGTGATGTTCTCGGACCTTGTGGGTTCAACAGCACTTTCAGCACGCATGGACCCTGAAGACCTACGCGAGATCATTTCCGCGTATCAGAAGTGCGTCACCGACATCGTGCGGCGGTTCGGCGGCTTTGTTGCGAAGTATATGGGCGATGGAGTACTGGTGTATTTCGGGTATCCGCAGGCGCACGAAGACGATGCGGAACGGGCCGTCCGGGCGGGGCTGGAGTTGGTGGATGGCGTAGGTGCTCTGAAGATCCGAGCGCCCCTGCAGACGCGTATCGGCATCGCAACGGGACTGGTGGTTGTCGGCGACCTCATCGGGTCCGGCGCTTCTCAGGAGCACGCCATAATCGGTGAAACGCCCAACCTTGCGGCACGTTTGCAAGGCGTTGCTGAGCCGAACAGCGTCGTCATTGCGGAGAGTACTCGGAAGCTGTTGGGCAATCTGTTCGAGCTTGAAGAATTTGGGCCGAAAGAACTCAAAGGTATCTCAGGCGCCGTAGGGGCATGGGCTGCGTTGCGGCCGATTTCAGTCGAAAGCCGCTTCGAGGCCTTGCACGCGAACGGATTGACCGAGCTTGTTGGGCGCGACGAAGAACTCGCACTCCTGTTGCGACGCTGGTCCAAGGCAAAGAGTGGTGAAGGCCAAGTAGTGCTGCTCTCCGGCGAGGCTGGTATTGGCAAATCGCGGCTTACGGCGGCGCTGCTGGAAAGCATCGCTAACGAGCCGCATACCCGATTGCGCTATTTCTGCTCGCCGCAGCATACCGACAGCGCTTTTTATCCGATCATCGGCCAGATGGAACGGGCCGCACGATTTGCGCATGACGACCCGCTGGAAACGAAGCTGGACAAGCTCGATACAGTATTGGCGCAGACTTCAACCTCTTTGGAGGATATGGCGCTATTCGTCGACATGCTGTCGCTGCCAAAAGACGGACGATACGCGGTGCTCGACATACCCTTCGAACAGCACCGCCAGCGGACATTTGAAGCGCTCGGGTCACAGGTGGAGGCATTGTCGCGCTCCACACCTGTGCTAATGATCGTCGAGGATGCACATTGGAGCGATCCCACGAGTCAGGAAGCTTTCAGCAGGGTCGTTGACCGGCTTCGGAGCTACCGTGTGCTGTTGATTGTGACGTTTCGTCCAGAGTTCGAACCGCACTGGATCGGGCGGCCCTACGTCACTGCTCTCACCCTCAATCGGCTGGCGCAGCGCCAAATCGAGACGGTGATTGATCACATCGTGGGCAACCAGCTTATTTCGGCGAGCGTGCGGCAGGACATCATTGAGCGCACGGACGGGATTCCCCTTTTTGTGGAGGAGATGACGAAGGCCGTCCTGGAGACCAAGAGCGAGGGCGAAGCGCGAACTACAGGCAATATTCCGTCACCTGCGGCGGCGGTCCCCGCAAGCCTGCACGCCTCGCTTATGGCGAGGCTCGACCAGCTCGGGCCCGCCAAGGAGGTGGCCCAGATCGGTTCCGCGATCGGGCGAGAGTTCTCTCACACCCTGCTTTTTTCCGTTGCGAGCAAGCCGGAGCCAGAGTTGGCATCCGCCTTAGACCGTCTGATCTCCGCTGGCTTGTTGTTCCGACAAGGTGTGCCTCCGTATTCCAGCTATCTATTCAAGCACGCGCTGGTGCAGGACGCTGCCTATGGCACGCTGCTGCGCCCAAGACGGCAAGAGCTGCATGCACGAGTTGCCACCACCTTGGAGCAGCATTTCGCAGATCTGGTCGATCGGCAGCCAGAGATACTGGCCCATCATTTGACGGGTGCCGGACAGGCGGAACGAGCCTCTGATCAATGGCTAAAAGCGGGCCAGTTTGCGGCGTCCCGCTCCGCGTATGCCGAGGCGGTCGGTCATTTCGATCGTGGTTTGTCCCTTCTGCCATCTCTCTTGGATGCGCAGCGCGATCGGCAGGAGATCAAGCTTCAACTCGCTAAAGGCGTGTCTCTTAGTAACGCCAACGGCTTCTCCTCGGCCGAAGCAGCAAAAGCGCACGCTCGTGCGCACGAGCTTTCCGATAAGATAGGGGACATCGATTCTCAGTTCACCGCGATATGGGGGTTGTGGACTTTCCGACGTACGTCGGATTGGAATGCGGCGCGCCAGCTTTCAGATAGGCTCCTGAGCCTGGTCGAAAAGAGTAATAATGTCGGCCTTCGGCTCGAAGCTCATCATACGGGTTGGACAACACATTTCTTCTGCGGCGAACTCGCTCCGGCGCAGGAGCATTGCGAGAAGGGCCGAACCCTTTATGACTTCGAGCAGCACCGGACGCACGCACACATCTACGGCCACGACCCGGGAGTCTGTGCAGGAACGCTAGGTGCCTGGAGCGCCTGGCTGCTCGGCTACCCTGACACGGCGCTCGCTCGCGTGAATGACGCGTTGGCGCTTGCGGAACGGGTGAACCATCCCTTCAGCCTTGCTATGGCGCGTCTGCATGCGTCGATATTGCACCAGTTCCGACGTGACTCAGCTTCGGTGCTGCAGTGCATTGAGAGCGCAGAGACCCTAGCGGCTGAGAAGCGCCTTGCCTTGCCGCTCGATCCACGAGTTCTCCGCGGCTGGGCGTTGTTAGCACCGGATAGGATTGAGGCGGCGATTGCCTCCTACCGCGCCGCGCTTGCTGATCCGGCGAAGCGAGGCACGATCCAGTACGCTCCCTATAGCTTTGCGCTCTTTTGCGAAGTGCTTTGTCGCTCAGGCCACCCCGGCGGAGCCGAAGCCCTGACGGCTGCTGCTGCCATTGCGGAACAAAGCGGCGAGCACTGGTGGGATGCGGAAATCTCCCGGCTGCGAGGGTTGGTGGCATTATCTCGCGGCCAGCTCGGAGGGAGCAAATGGTTGCTGAAGTCCTTACAGACCGCTCGGCAACAACGGGCGAAATCACTTGAGCTCCGGGCAGCGACGAGCCTTGCCCGCTTATGGCGCGATGAGGGCAAACGCACCGCGGCACGTGATCTGCTGGCTCCGGTTTACGGCTGGTTCACTGAAGGGTTCGACACGCTCGATTTGAAAGAGGCCAAGGCGTTGCTCGACGACTTGGCCTCGTGAGCCAGTCGAATGGTCTAGCGACTTCCGGGCTTGGCCCCTCTTGAAAGGCCGACAACTTTCGCGCCGCTATTGGGGACAAGCGGACATTGGTTCACGCGGTTAATTTATGAGTACGTGCCGTAAGCAACGAATGATCTACGCCAAGTAGGTCGGCGCAAATCTCTATGACATCGGCAGAAGCCAATCCGCCACTATCGCGCTTCGTCAACTGTCGACGACGCGCTTCGGTGATAGCCCGAAACTCGCGGATACGACGCCATGGGCAAGCCCATTTGGTCGATTGGGACTGATCGCCGCTTGCTCGGGTTCGAACAACGACCGACAACGTGACCGCGCGCTGGGGCGGGAAGATTGGCGAATTGACCATGAGCGCATCGGCCATGCCCGGAGTGCCGCAGATGGCCGAGGCCCGCACGACGTCGGCGAGGAAACGGCTTTGGCGGGCTTGACGCTTTACGAATCGAGAGCGGCGCGAGCGCCGCGCAAGCGAAGCGTAATCTTCCCGGCGCGACCTAAAAACTGGCACGGCCCGTTCAATACTCCGACCATTTGCCCCAAGGGTTACATCGAGGTGCAGAACTTCGGTGCTCGACGACAATCTCGTCTGGAGGTCAAGTCGGATTGGGACAAGCAAGCGGGGCGATGGGAACTGCAAACGCAAAAGGCGGCAAGCGATCGGCGCTTGATCTCGCAATCCCGAACTTGGCGGAGATGGCTCGCAAACGGACGAGGCAGCTGTGGCCTGCTCACCAAGGAGGCAGCCTACCGTCCTATCCCTGCATAACATGGGCGACTTCCGAGCAACCTGCATTATACGGTGTGGAAAAAAGCGGCTCCCAACAAGGTAGCCGCCATCGGAGATCCGTTCTCCCAACCACTACAAGGCCTTGGCGAACCGGCTTGTTATCCAATCGATAACAATGCGGGCCGCGGCATTTCCCTTCAGGTGCGGCTGGACGAGAAGCCACGTATGGCGGCGCCGTGGCAGCGGAGTCGAACGCAATTCTGGATCCACCAGCAGCTCGTGGCAGAGGTAATCGGGCAATATTCCGACGCCATGATGCGATCGGATCAAGTTTCGGATCACTCTGGGATTGTCCGTGATGCATCGAGCTACGCTGTGCAACCCTCGAGAAGCAAACAGATTGCCATGTCGGCTTGCAAGCGGGAGAAATTGACATCCTCCTCTCCAGTCAAAGGGTGCAATGTAAGGCCGGGGTTCGCGAGAAGAAGATTTGCTAGGCCAGGCGCAAGGACCTGCTCCGCTATTGACGGCATCATGGCAATGCGGAAGCGACCCACGGGACCAGCCTCGGGCTTTCCCATAGAACCGATGTCCTTGACGTGCTGCCCCATGGCGTGGATGTGAGACGCAATCAGCTGCCCCCGCGCCGTCAATCTGCGCACGCCATCGACTGCCTCGAATAGAGCTGTGTTTCGGCTCCGAATATGACCCCTTTCGGCTTTCAACATTGACCCCAGTGCGGCGGCGGAATCGAGAATGCGTCGCGACACTTATGATGCATGGCGTGGGGTCAGCCTTGGGCGCCGATTGGGGGTCAAAGGACGCGCCGATTTACACCCTGCCCTGCAGCACACTGATATTTGCGGCACGCGCGATCTGGTTGATGTTGCCGCCGATCCGGTTCAGCTCGCGAACGATCGCACGAAGCGCGTCTTGCTCGCCCGGGGAATGCTGCACTGGCGACCCCAGCCGCGAGCGTACCAGCGCAACGATCCAGCCGGTTCGGGTCATCCCGCGCTGATATGACACTTCAGCGAGCTGCCGCATCTCACTCTCGCGAAATGACACCGTCACCTTCTCCGGCCGTCCGACCGGCAACGCCAAGATGCGCGGCGCCGGCGCAGCCAGGGCATCAGCAATGAGACGCCGCAGCAGCGCGGACTTGCCGCCCTGGGTAGCGGCAAGAATTGAGAACTGCGCCGCGACTTCGTCGGGGACACGAAGCGAGATCAGAGCCATGCACTCCAATCCCAATCGCGATGTAATACATCGCTGGCGCGAAGCCTATCCTGCACTAGAAAACGCGAATCCTTCCACCCGCTCCACGTTGGTTCAAACCAACCGGCTCGGCAGTGAAAGCTGGGGGATTGCTGCAGGTGAGATCCAAACGAGCCGACGATCAATGCGGAGAATTTCCCCGGGAATCGTGCAGGCGCCGCCCCTAATCGTTGCGCTCCACGAACCCCGCGCGTCCAGATCGGCAAGATTGGCACCGAATATGTGGACCGCGGCTTTCCAGCAGCCTCCGGCCTCTCTACAGCGCTGTGGGGGGCGCGTTCGGCCTCCGGCTGCTGCGCTAACGCGCCATCCTTCGGATGGGAAATCCGCTCCGCCGGGGTGCCCACTGCGGCGTTCCCGAGGAGGCTGTCTAAGACCAGCTTCATCCGAAAAGAATCTCCTCGATTCTGATGGACGATGCTGGGACCTCTTCCGCCTCCTCTGCGCCATCAACCAACAGGACTGCGTGCCGTGAGCCCTGAGACGCGATTCGATCGACGAGAAGACGACCAGTGCGATCTTGGTGACGCACTCTGATTGTCGGGGACGTGCTCATTCGCTCGTTCCGATCGACCGAAGAGCTCGGGGGCTTTCCCGCGATCGCCGCAAAGCGGTCTCTGTCTATGGGGCGCAATTCTACTTGCGCTGCGATCGCGCTTTGTGCGGGTTGAGCTTTAGGCGCTGCTTCACCGTCGGCAAGGGAGCCGCGGACTTCCGCCCGAACTTTGCGAGCCAGTTGACGGGCGCGGGCGTCGGTGAAGCTCTCCTGTGCTGCGCATAAAGTCTCAATGGCGTTGGGCTGCTCACGCCATGCCTGATAGAGTTCATACACGGCACGGATCGACGAGCCGGCAAGCTTTGACTTGAGGAACTCCGGCATGCTCTGGACCGATGCGTAGCGAGATACCCAGTCCCTTGGCTTGCCGAGCTTGCGCGAAATGTCGGCTTGGTTGTCACCCTGCTCCAAGCGGTCCGCGACGAACGCCGCGATTTCGGGGGCATTGAGGTCGTCGCGTTGGATATTCTCGATCATCTGAACATAACGATCCGCAGAGCCAACGGCTTGAATGAAGGCCGGGATATCACGGACTCCGGCGCGCTTGGCAGCACGATACCGCCTCGCACCCATGACGATTACGTATCGGCCTTCGGCGGTCGCTTGCCGCAGCACGATCGGTTGCAGCACGCCATGCTGACGGATCGATTCCGCAAGCTCCTCGAGCTTGTGTTCCTCGAAGCTACGACGGGGCTGATCCGGATCTTCATCAATACGGTCGATGGCAATGCAAGTCGGTTGTCCGATTGGGGCGGCACCATCCTCGGCGGCGTCGATGAGTTGCTTAAAGCTGAGATCAAGCGCCATGTGCCGGCTCGTTCATCTGCGCAACGATCTTTGCGAGAACATCGCGGATTTCCCGACCAGCCTCCTGCGCTGAGCGGCGCTTCAGCTTCCACACCGGCAGGCGCTCCGCAACAGCCTCCGCGTAGCCGTCCCTCGCAACGATCTGGCCCGGGAATACATATTTCCCAGCCTCACGTAAGAGTTGCTCAAGATGCATCCTTTGACGGGGCGATTTCGTGTTGAAGTTCGAAGGCAGCAACCCGAGGAATTTCGTATCCTGCCGGCCATAGCGTCTCTGCACGCCGATCACGGTCTGCATCAGACCTTTGACGCCCTTGATCGAATAGTCCTCCAGATAAATGGGGGCGAGCACATGCGAGGCCGCAACCAAGCAGCCGACACTGCGCAGTCCAAGTGATGGCGGCGTGTCGATGACGCAGGCATCGAACTGATCCGAGGCGATAGCGAGATTCTCTTGCAGAGCCGTTATGGCGGCCGCATTGCTGCGATCAAGATCAGTCAGCGAGCTATCGGCCGGCGCGAGCGTTAGGCCTTCGTCTTTCCGAGGTACGACCCGCATCCCCGGCTTGAAAAGATCCGCGGCTAACGTTGAACCGGCGTAGTGCCTCAACGTATCCGACGCATTGCTTTGCGCATCAACGTCGATCACGAGAACGCGGAGATCCGCTTCCGCGATGAACCAAGCCAAATGCACAGCAAGCGTCGTCTTGCCGACCCCACCCTTCTGATTGTTGATGACAATGGTCTTCATCTTAAGGTCCGAAATGGGCCCAACGCGAGCGGCATCACCTGGTCCAATCATGTCGTGTGGTGTTGGTTTGAACCAACAGCGATTGCGAATCCGATCACCGGAACGATCCCCAAATTCGTCCAGCGAATCCCCTGCCACAAGAGTCAGGTCAGTCACAGCCATGGAGGGAAACTCTGGGATACGAGACTGGGATTATGCTCGTTGTTGGTCGCTCCGCGAGGACGCGAGAGGATCGTCACGCGAAAGGCGCGGAGACCGCTTCCGGGCTCCGGGAGCGCCGCCGCGGCGGTGCGAGTAGAGTCGTCCCCGAAGGGGCTCGCCCAAGCAGGCAACTCTGTAAGAGCCGTACCAATCTCTGAGGTGGGAGCCGATCACTTGCGGGCTCGCCTGTTCTTCTAAAGACTGGCGCAATTGCAAGCCGGGCGCTGCGACGCGCGCCGTGATGGCGAAGTCTCCATCGAGGAAAGATCAATCCGGCAATAGGACGGTGCGCGATATTTCCGTCCCAATGGACCTATTGATAAAATGAATCGATCTGCCCGATTGATTCATAAAACTTGTTGGACGCAGCTTCCCTCGGAAGCGAGACTCTGCCTGTGTCGAAACCAGAACCAGAACCGCTTCATCTGCGCCGCATCGATGCCGGGCGTAATATGCGGCGATTTTATGCGCTATCGACGCAGCCCACCTTGTTCGGAGAAATGTCGCTGATCCGCAATTGGGGCCGGATCGGCACGAGTGGCAAGACCATGGTGCAGACCTTCAACGGTAGTACCGAGGCGATCGAAGCATTCCTACGCCTGGAACGTGCCAAGCGCAGCCGCGGCTACGCTGTCCCGGACGAAGAACGGTCACAGTCCAATAAGTTTTCGAGGATTACGGCTGTGTGTCTGTGATGCCGGCTTCATCTGTTCGGGAGGCTTGATCTCCATCTCCGACCGACCAAAATCGAAACAGGACGGAGCTCGTCCCATGACAATTCCATGAGATCGCCGAGAATATCGCGGCCGACAACGGTCTAAAAAAGGCTCAGGCGAAAACCGTAGTCGATAGCGTTTTGCAGGCAGCTATTGCTTGCTGCTTTGAGCGGAGCCGAGACGAGCCTTCCCGGGCTCGGCAGGTTCAAGATAACCCCGCTCGTGAGGGCCGCAATCCATCGACCAGCGCAACATTGTGATCGCGGCTTCCAGAAAGCTGACTTTTACGCTGCCAAAGCCATGAAAGACAGTCTCGACGGAGGGCGGACCGTAACGACGGTGCATCGTAACAAGCAAGAGGAGGGCGCTTATGCCCCCTCCTCGGCTGCGAGCGCTTCGTTGCGCTGACGGATGAGTTCGGCCAGTTCGAGTTCGAGTGCGACGGGCTCTGCGGGTGTGAACAGGCAGTCGCGCAGCTCGGCGCGCAATTCTTCGATCGTGTCGACGGTCATGATCGCATCTTCGGTAGAAGGGCAGCGGGCTCCGCTTTATGGCGGAGCCCTAACCCGAGCTTCAGTCCCGGTTCGGCCGGGACCAGATCAATTGGAGGCCTTCCGCACCCTCGACCTCGATCAGGGTGGCGTAGATCGGAGCCGGGAAGCTCGGATCGTCCAGCTTGACGGAGAGGTAGTCGCGTTCAGTGTCCTTGGCGGTCTTCTGCCAGGCCGCGCCCAACTCGACATTGCCGGAGTAGATGCGGAAGTGCGGTCCCTTGTCGGAAGGGTTGTCGACGCGGATCAGCTTGGCCTTGACATTGAGGTTGAGGGTCTTGATCGCTCTGGAGAAGCCATTGCCCGTGGAGGCGAAGGTGCCGATGGTAGCCATTGTCTCATTCGTGCGCCAAGAGTGACGGGTGGAGTCCGTCACGCGCACTTGTTGCCCCTGCGGGGTGGGAGACCCCGCAGCCCACGTGCCGCAAGCACGGGGGTTGAAGCAGATGGGTGAGGTAAGCTGGGTGCCTCCGGCGAGCCATAAATGAGCAGAACCCGTCAAAGTCGGACGACCCGGGACTTCCGTCCGAGGCTGGTCCGGCGAGCGTACCTGCTACGGAAAGAGTTATCGAACCGATGTTTGAAGCCTCGTTGCAACATGGAATCCGCCGAACCGGAAGTGGGCGGATCGGTCGAAAGACCGGAGGAGTGCCGATCTCCGCTGAGTGGACGGAGATCAGGGACGTGCGTAATCGCGCACGTCAGCCAGCGGCCCAGCTTGCGGTGACCGTTGGCCGGAATCCTCACGGGGTAGAGTCGGTCCCTAAGGCAGGTGAAGGGACGACAAGTGAACTTGGGAACCTTGCCGTGCTCTCTCGCGCCGGATGGCGCGAGATGATCGAGGCGACCGATGATCGGCGCGGTAGGGGGCGGAGTCTTCGTAGTAGTCGGAGGGCGGGAAAGCCGTCCACATGGCGAAGGGAGACAGTGGGTGAAGCAAGCCGGCAGGAGGCGGGCCGATGAGGCCCGGCGCGGTGAATACCGCGTTCGTCCTCGACATGCAGCGCAAGCTTCACAGGTGGAGTGTCGCGAATGCCGAAAAGGTGTTCGCGGATCTGTTCAACATCATATGCGACCGCAGGACGCTTTTGGAAAGCTGGCGTCGGTTGACCCGTAACAAAGGCAGCCGCACACCGGGTACCGATGGCGTCACGCGGAAAACGGTCGAAGACCAGCTGGGCGGCGCAGTACGGTTCATCGAGGATATCCGCGGTGAACTACGCAGCGGCACCTATCGGCCCGAGCCTGTCCGGCAAAGGCTGATCCCCAAACCGGGTAAGCCCGGCAAGGTGCGTCCGCTCGGCATTCCGACGCTCAAAGACCGACTGGTGCAAATGGCTTTGAAGCTCGTGCTGGAGCCGATCTTCGAGGCGGACTTCTATCCGACCTCCTATGGCTTGCGGCCCGGCCGGAGCACCCATGATGCGCTGGCGAAAATCCAGCGACGACTGCACCCCACACCCAGCGGCACTTCCGAGTACCGCTTCGTGATCGAGGGTGACATCAAGGGCTGCTTCGATGCCGTCGATCATCATGTGCTGATGGAGCGTGTGCGCCGACGCGTCGGGGATCGCAAGGTCCTCAGGCTCGTGCTCGCCTTCCTAAAAGCCGGTGTCATGATCGAGGGCACCGTCCGCCACCCTGTTACGGGCACCCCGCAGGGCGGCATCATCTCGCCATTGCTGGCCAACGTCTATCTGGCGGCCATCGACGAGAGATACGGACGGTGGTCGATGCGCCCTCGCGAACGACCGCAGAATGCAGCCGACCGGCGGCTTTACGATCGCCGGAGAAACAGGCCTACATTCTACGCCGTACGTTACGCCGACGACTTCGTCGTGCTGACGGACGGGACCCGCGAGGAAGCAGAAGCTGAAAAGTTTGCGTTGGCGCAGTTCCTCAAAACGGAATTGCGCATGGAACTGTCGATGAAAAGACCAGGATCACCGGCGTCGGGGAAGGCTTCGACTTCTTCGGCTATCGAGTGGTGCAGACCAAGGCACGCCGCACCGGTCGTATGGTCGGTAATCTCTTCATTCCGAAGAGCAAGCTGAAAGACCTGCGCCACAAGATCAAGATCAAGGTCAGGGTGAGGGCGACGCCGACAGGCCAAGCCCTTGCCGATCTCATCGACGATCTCAACCCGGTCATCACCGGATGCCGAAACTACTACCGCTACGCCACGTGGGCCACGCGGGACTTCGCCAGTCTGGATTGGTGGCTGTGGGAGCGCATCGGACGATGGCTGCACCGGAAGCATCCTAAGACGACGTGGCAAGAACTGCGTCGCCGCTTCCAGGCAACAGCGCCCGACAGCCGCTGGCGATGGGTCGACGGACCGAAATCGCTGCGGTTCTTCCGGGAAGGCGGATCACTCCACTTCCCGCACCGGGGCATACGCATACCGAACGGATGGAACGATCCTGGCGAGAAGTTCCGCAAAGGAGCCGATCGCTTCTGGGCGTCGTTCAACACCCTCATGGACGCGTGAGGACCACACGCGGCGTAAGCCGCGCATGGAGAGCCGGTTGCTTGGAAACTTGCACGCCCGGTTCGGCGAGAGGGGCGCAGAAACCATCCGTCGCAAGACGGACAGGCGCTGTGCCCCTACTCTACCTTGGTTTTCTCGGGCCGCGCCTATCGCGTCCTCGATGGCGGTCGTGAGACCGGAGGCGATCGACCTGCACCCAAAGGGCCGAAATGAAATGTAGGGCGGCCGGCAGCGACTTTCTTGGACCGCGAGGAATGGTGCGCAGCGCCAGGGGAAGAAAGTCGAGGACGGCGTTGCAGGGACAAGGTCGAGAGCCCGCGAAGCGGGGTCGGCCTTCAGTCAGACCAGCCTCTATCGAGGACGCTGATGGGTGCGCGCTTCGCGAAAAACACATGGAATGAGGACCGGCGGCCCGAGTCCGTTCGGCCATTCGGCCATTCGGCAACGGCGTGGCAGCAAAATGCGGCTCACCTCAAGTATGCCACCTGGACGGCACGTCATCACCCGGAATGGAGATCGTCGCTGTCACCAACGCCGGCGCACCTGTCGAACTCGCGATCGGAAGATCGATAACGACGCTGGCTATGTACTCGCCATGTGGATGCAACACCGCCCTCCGCGTCCATGCGACCGAGCGCCCCGCGAGGTGTAAAACAGAGCTAGCGTAGCTGGGCATGCCGGCCTCCGAGTCCGGGACAATTCCACCGGGAGACGCAGTGGAACGAAGCTGGGGGTTCGGGTTGCCACGCCACTTCATCGGAGAGGGGTGTGAGCACAATAGGCCTCTGCAGCAATCCGGCTGCCGGGCTCGATTTCAACTCGAACGTCATTTGGCCGGCGGTCGCAGCGGGCTTTCCGCCCACTTCCGGGCGGCGGGATCGCGCAGGGGATCGTCCTCGCAGACCACGCAGACGTAGCGCGGCCGGCCGGGCGCGACGTCGTCGGGCACGGCCGTCACCGGCTTATCGCACTTCGGGCACAGCTTCCGGCTGAGGTAGAGCGGAGTCATGATTTTTGCCTGCCGGGACCAGCTTAGTTCCCCGTGCGCCGCGAACACAAGTAAATCGCCGAAAACTGTCCGCGTGCACCAGGCTGCTTGACGCGGAGCGCGTCTCACGTTGAAATCCGATTTTCAGTGATGTTGCGGGGGTGGCGTCGTGGAAGAATTTTATAGTGGCTTCGCACAGCGGGCGCGCGATCTGGCGGAGAACGCCGACCCATTCACCAAGCGGCGGCTACTCGACCTGGCCCAGCGATACGATCTCAAGAGCAGACCGGGAGCCCCCGGCAGTCGGACTCTCCCGCCGCCGCGCGCAACGCCACCGACGGTGCTGTTTTCCGGCCCCGGCGAAGCTTAAGAGTAGTCCTAGCGCGGCCCGGTCGTTGGTCTTCTATGTTTTCATCGACCGGTCCGGGTATCGGCCGCGCGCGGTCGCGGTGCTTGAGTTAGTACAAGCTGGCCATACAGCCCTGGACCGCGCTGACTGCGGCGCGAGGAGTCATCGCCTGCGCCGCGCGATCTCGTCAGCGACCATGCCCCCCCGCACCAGCCGCTCATGCAGGTCTCGAACATATCGAGGATGTCATCCTTGGGTTCATTCTTGCCCTGCTCGATGGCTTCAGTGACGAGCTCATCGAGGGGCGTCTCCTTCAATTGACCTTTCTCCAGAAGATCCTCAAAAAAGGCTATCGCTGGTCGGCTGCGGTTGGATGCGTCCGTCGGAATTGCACCAAACGGTGAAAGTCTGTTGTCCCAGAACGACGTGCTCGACCATCTCCGCATCCAACGGAATCAGCGTCCCCCAGGCCTCGCCCGCGAACCCCGCCACGTACATCCGTTGCTCCGCGGCGCCTTCATCACGAGGCTGGAAAAACGGCGTGAGGACGATTGGAGCGTGTTTTGCCATGACGATCTCTCCGAACGGCCTTTGCGTCGACACAGCGCAGAAGCCGGGTCAGTGCGGTAGCTTCGACCACACGAAAACGGCAAGGTCTGGGAACGGCGCCTCATCGCCTCACGCTCGCTGCTTGTCTCGCCGACGAGAGTTGATCTGCGCCATCAGGATCGGGCCAAGCGAAAATTCGCCGACCTCGGCTTTTCGCGTCAGACCGCGCAGATAACCCCCGGCGGAATTGATCGCCGTCCCCCGCTGCAGGATACACGCGACGACGATGGCTGCGGGCACCTCGCCCATAACCTTTTGCGCCTCCTCCCAGGCGCTCGGACTGATCCCCAGCATCGATCGCACGACGGCCGCTGTGGCCAGGAAATCGCGCCAGTTCGAAATCCCGCCCTTCGCATAATCGACGATGTCCGGGCATGCACTCAGGACCATTCCCAATGGATACGCCCCCTCCCCGACTCGCGATGGTTGAGGCTTTGGCTCAGCTCCCGCCGCCCCGCCTTCTCGAAGGCTAGGTTCAAGATCAATGAGGGTATCTGGATTTGAATTCTGTATGTGGCGCTCAGAATGGGACTCATTGGCGCTCGGATTCTTAGATTTGATATGTGTTTCCAGAAGATTGAGCACGTCGTCAGCGAGCTGAGACAACTCGTCGGCGATCGGCTCGAGCTCCTGGCGCGTCGCCGTGCGCGGAATCTGATCGACGATCGCGCGGAAGGCAGCGTGCACGACCTGCCAATCGGCAGGCCCCTGCCCTCCCCTTCGCGTCGGGACGGCTTCCTCGATGCCAGTTGCAATCATCTTCGCGATGTCGCGCCGGCACAGCGTGATGCGCTCTCGTACGAGCTTGAGTGCGCGGGCCTCGGCTTCGATATCGGCCGCCAGGCTCTCGAACTCTTCCGAGCGCACGACGAGTGGTGACAGATCGAAGCCGAACGCGAGCTCGATTTCGCCAGCATCGTCCTTCCGCGCATATCGCTTGCCATTTGGACTGTCGCGCCGAACGATGAGCCCCGCGTCGACCAGCACAGCAAGGTGGCGCCGCAGCGTGGATGCCGGCATGCCGTGCGCTCGCCGAGCGAGCTGATGGTTCGAGGGGAAGACGATCAGGTCATCCTCTCCTGTCAGCGCGGTCTCCGGATGGAAGGTCAGGAGCGCGTTTAGCACCGAGAGCGCGCGCTCCGACACCCCAAGGCGCGGCCGTGCCGTGCAGATAGCGTGGAAGATCTTCCATTTGTGTACGATCTTTTCGGGAGGACGTTCCGTTGCGACCATCTGGCTTGCCACATGGGCAAGCGTCAGCGATCGCCGCCCAAAGGGCGTCGTTGGAGAGTGTGACTGCATGTCCTTGCCTCAGTTGGGCAAAGAAAATCCGCTCGCCGAAACGACGATAAAATCGCGTAGAAACTCTTGACTGCGATTCGCGAAAGTGATTCTCTGTCAGTCGCCAAACTTGAAGAGAAGGGCTTCCGGAACTCCGTTTCGGGGGCCTTTTTCTTTTGCCTTGTCTGCTCCTGGTTCGTGTTTACGGGACGAGACCGTCAGGCCTCGGTACTTTCCTGACCACTGCTCTTCTTGGAAAAGGCGTCGAACAGGGCCGGGAGTTGGTCCACAAGAAATGCCGCGAATGTCGTCGAGACATTCTTGTCGATGGTAAGCTTCAATTCGCGCTCGGCCTGACGCACGTGCGCAATCTTTTCCCCGGACACGGAAAAGACCGGCTTCTCGTCCGACCCTTTCGAGGGCTCCCCGCGAGATGGACGGGTTGCCGCGGAGAATGCTGCAAGAAATCGTGCATCGGTTTCGCGCTCTGCAAATTTAGGTTCGGCGATCGCCGCTCTGACCCGTTTGAGCGCCGCGGAATCCTTGATCAATTCAGCGAATGACTGCCACCGGCCGCGGCCAACTTTCGGAGCCTTCCCGATTGCTTGAATGATCTCGGCAGGAACCGATCGAGCCACGGCAAGAAGTTTCGAGGCCTCCGCCCGATCGACCGACAACGCATCCTGCACGACTGAGCGGCTATGCCCGGCATCCTCGATATGCATCGCGAAGCTGGCGCGCTCAATGAAACTCAAATCTTCGCGCGGTGCGTTCTCGAGTCCTTGCGCCACGACAAGCGCTTCATCTGACAACGAGCGCAGAATCGCTTTGACGGAAATACCTAGTTCGCGCGTGGCGCGGACGCGGCGATGACCATAGGCGCTCTGATAGCGCCCTTTCGCTTCAGGATGCTCCCGAACGAGAATGGGCACCTCTTGGCCACGCTGTGCGATCGACTGTTTGAGCGCTTCGAACGAGCTATCATCCTGATCGCGAAAACGGTCGGCCAGCGGTGACGGATCGACGAGCGAGGGGTCGATTTCAAGTATCACAGCCCCAGATGCAATTCGTTCGCGAAGTTCCTCGTTCTCTTTCTCCACTTCGGAGAAAGAGTCTTTCAACGAGCGAACCGAGCCCGACGAGACCCGCGGCAAGGCAGCGGGCATGTTGTCAGCTGACAACGCACTTGATTGCGGGGTCGTGAAAAGGCTCTTGATCGTGTCAGTACGTTTGCTCATCGACCCCACACCTTCTTAAGAAGTTGCGCGATTTCGGCGTTGACCGCGTCGACCGATTCTAATGCCCGGTCGTAGGCGCCCCGCCCTACGGCGCCGCGCTCCAGCTCATAAAGTGATTGCTTGGTGAGACCAGCATTGGCGATCGCGGTCGATTTCCACACAGTCGCCTGGAGCACATCTGAACCAAAGAGGGTGCGGAGGAGAGCCACGATTTGAGCTTCAGGCACGTCATTGGGATCGTGACGCGTGATGACGTACCGGATGAAATCGTGATCGAGGCGCCCGCCAGCTTCTTCGATGACGGACATGAGATCCGACGTCATGAGAAGAAATTGGCTCATGGATGCGACATCGACCATCTGCGGATGGATGGTCACGAGCATAGCGGTCGCCGCGTTTAGCGCGCCCATGGTCAGGTAACCAAGTTGGGGTGGGCAGTCGATAACAACGGCGTCGTATTCGTCTGCAACCTGGTCGATGGCACTGGCGACGCGGCGAAAGAACAGGTCGTGTCCGCGTTCTCGCCGCTCGACCATTGCTCGAGGCGTAGTGTGCTCAAACTCCATAAGCTCGAGATTGCCCGGAACGAGCCCTATCCCGTCAAAATAGGTCGGCCGGACAATCTCGCGCAATGGCCGGCGATGTTCGTCATATCGGATGGCCCCGTACAAGGTTTCGTTCGCCCCAATGTCAAACTCGGGTTGGTACCCGAACATTGCTGAAAGCGAAGCTTGCGGATCGAGGTCAATCGCGAGGACCCGAAAGCCGGCAAGGGCGAGGTATTGCGACAGATACAATGCCGTCGTCGTCTTGGCGGAGCCGCCTTTGAAGTTTGCGACGGTGATGATTTGGAGCTTGTCGCCTGGGCGCCGGCGCGGAAGGAATTCCATTGCTTCGCGCGGCCGCGCAGTGGCTAGATACTCGCGCAACTCATGAACCTGACCCAGGGTGTAAGACCGTCGCCCCCCGGTTCCTGTCGCTGGGGTCGGTCCAAGTCCGTCAAGAGAGAGCTGCCGAAGGTACCCATCGGACACGCCCGCAATTCGCGCAACCTCTCCAGAGGTGAACGACCGGAGCGACTTGCTTGCCGAAGGCGGGAAAAGAGTTGTCGCGAGCGAGCGAAGCTGGCCGGAAAGAATGCCCGCGTGCCGAGTGATCCGCGCAGACGCAGTCTCGCTCATGGTAGCCGAATCTTCCGCTAAGATCGCCATTTGCCTTCTCAAGACGGTTTCTGCTCGTCAGACGCCTAGTCTCCGTCTTGAGAGATGGCCACGATTCTGTGATTTGAGCAAGAATTAAAGGGTTAACGAGTTATTAACGCTCGATGACGTGCCAAACGGCGCGCGGGTCCTTTTTTTGGTGCACCGCCCTGTTGTTGTCAGCTGACAACAACAGCTCAGCGCGGATAGGATGAGCCTCGGCTATGGCGTGAGTCGGCTCGCCTTCACGAGTCCCCAGAGCGTCATTTTGTAGCTCGCCAACCGCTGCGCTGAACGGTGCTGCCACGGCTGGAGTCCGGGCGACGGGACACGCCCCGGCTTGCAGCCTCCGCTCAGTGCTCTGATCTCAGGTCATGTAGGGCAAGTTCTAGAGAGTCGCGCCGCCATGGTGCGTCGGCTCCTGCCCGCCATTGCTCAACGTCTGGCGCGCGGTCCCGCGAGAAGCACCCTCCCCCGCCTCGTTCACGACAACTGCCTCAGACGCCCGCGCTGAATGGCAAGACACCGTAAAGCGATGATGTCGTCTCGCTTGGATCGGCGGCGCGCCGGACCTTCCCGGGTGTTGATCGGGGGGCTGGCGCGTCACTTCGCTGCGCCGCCGCTCGCCCCAAAAAGGGCAAGCAGAAGAACCGCACTGTCGCAGGGGGTCCACCGGGGACGAACAGGTAGCAAGCAACCGAGCAGACACATCCCAGGTCATCCGCGCTGGCCCTTCTCTTGCACTTCCGTGTGGCCACACCGACGGATCGCCAGGCACGACATCGACCTCAGGGCTCGGCGCTGCAACGGAGACCCTCCTGCCCTTTTCAACGACGCAGGAGTGCCGCAGCGCGTCGATCATCGCTTCATCCCGGGCGCGTGCGATCCGACGAAGGAACGGCAACGGGCCGCCAGCTCGTCCGGGATGCCGTGGCGCGGATCCAATCATGAGCGGGGAGCTCGACGCCGGGCCTTCAGATCCATTCGCGGGAATGCTCGCCGAGGTCGCCCGGGTTCCAGATTGGGACGGTTTTCCTCGAAAGTCCGCATCGTATCGCCACGCAGGAACCTCTGTTGACTCGTTTCGACCGGCGCAACAATGGACCGGCGTGTGGGCCCAAGCAGGCGACCGCATTCAGACCTTTAGGCGAGGTCCAGGCCGAGCTCGCGGTTGAAGGCCCTGTTTAACGGGAGGTTGTCCGAAGGCGTCCGGCGTGGGGGTGCTCCTTTGGCGAGGCGGCAAGGCCGCCGAATGAATACGATCTCTCGATGGTGGGTGCTGGCGCGGATATCGAGCTGCGTGGCTCTCGAACGAAGCCGATCTGCCCCCATGGACGCCGCTGGATCATGGCAGCCAGCAGCGACACGCTTAGGCGACTGTTGTCAGCTGACAACAGTGCCCTACCAAGGATGGATGTTGTCAGCTGACAACAATTTGGGACCTGCGGTCGTCAGTCGCTTCAATTCGCCAAGGCGCGTCGCACCAGTCGAGTCACGATCGGTATCCCATCGGTAGTCGACGTCAATCCGCGCCGGTGGCCCTGAGGGAAGCAGCATCCGGGAGAGGGAGAGGGCAGGTGTTCATAGACAACTAACCATAAAAGTTGCCCTCACACGTCACGAAGGCCGCACGTCTTGGGGGCGCAAACGACGAGGCCGGCCCTTCCCATTGGTGTATCCGTGATGATATACAGGTATACACGATGCGGACTAGAGGAGCGCGCCATGGCCTTCCACATCAAGAACCCTGAGACCGACGCGCTCGCTCGCAAGGTGGCCTCGCTAAAAAAACTCGGCCTCACCGAAGCAGTGCACGTGGCGCTCGCCCATGAGCTCGAGCGCGAGCAGGGCAAGCCGTCTTTGGTCGACCTTGGCGTCCAGTTCTGCCGGGATCTACGCGCGAGGGGCGACGCCGCCAAGGGACAGCCCGCCGATAAGGCGTTCCGCGACAGTTTGTATGAGGACACCTGATGTTCATCGACGCTTCGGCTTTGACCGCGCTCCTAACCGACGAGGAGGAGGCACGAGAGCTTTTGGCTCGCCTGCAGCAGACCCGAACGCGTCTGACGTCGCCGTTGGCGGTATGGGAGGCGGCGGTCGCGGTCGCGCGCGTGCTGGATCTTTCGGTCAGCGCCGCCGCCGAAGCGGTCGAAGAGTATTTGGCGCTGATGGAGATCGCCGTTGTCGCGGTGCCGGCTGAAACGGCAAGGCTCGCTCTCGACGCCTTCGACCGATTCGGCAAGGGCCGGCATCCGGCGAGCCTCAATTTCGGGGACTGTTTTGCCTACGCTTGCGCCCGGCATCTGGGGCAGCCCTTGATGTTCAAGGGCGGTGACTTTCCGCAAACCGATATCGAAGCCGCCTAAGCGACCCGGCTGGGGCGGCCGCGGCGCGCGGAAAGAAGGGGGCTTGTCCGGACCAGGGCAGGGAGTTTACCGGGCAGCGGCCGAGCGCCACGGGGAACCAGTCTGTCGCTATGACCGAAGTTATTTCCGTGATAGCTTCCGTTTGAACGATTCCTGTTAAGGTTATCAATACCTTGCAAAACGGTTACTCAATTCCCGATCCACTGCCTTGGGCTCAGCTAGCCGGTCCACTCGCCACCGCCGAGGACGCGCTTGCCCGGCTCGACGAACGCCTGGCCAGGAGCCCGATCCGCGACGGCTGGATTGCGCGCACACATTATACTGACGCCTGCGCCAGTCTGTGGCTGGAAGGCGAATTGGTCCACCTCGAAGATCTGGTTCTCCACGACGCCGGCATGGACATCCGCGCCCCGACCCACGAACTCACCCGCGCCCACGCCGTGCTACGGACCCGGCGCCGCATCGCCGACGCGAAGCCGGATTGGGCGCCATCGCCGGTGGGGCTCGACAGCCTGCGCGGCCGCACCGGGCAGGGCGAGTGGGAGGAGGGCAGGGGCATCCGAAAGGAAGGGGAGCGAAGCTTCGTCGGCGGCTACGATTGCGGAGACGCTGATCTCGACACGCCGCTTGGCGGCATCGAGTCCGACCCGCACCTAGCCGCCGCCTTCGCCGCGGTCGACGCCGCGAATGCCAAGGCGGAGCGGACACTCGCCGGCGGGAGTCGCACCCAGTCCGAGCGGGACCCGCTGGTCTACGACCCCGACTGGGACGAGGACGCGCGTCTCGACGACTGGCGCGCCGTGGTCGAGCAGACCCGCATATTGCCGCCGACGCTCGCGGCCGCGCTTGCGACTGAGGCTTGGGACGCCATCGCCCCGCTGCAGCACACGCCCTGGCTCGGCCGGCTGCTGGCAGCCAGCGTGTTGCGCGCGCGGGCCAAGACCCGCTGGCATCTGCCCTGCCTGCATGACGGGTTGAAGACCATCCCCCCCGAACGCCGGCGGCCGCGCGACGCGGCGGCGCGACTCGCCGCGCAACTCGAGGCCATCACCGCTGCTGCGGCGGCCGGTCTCAAGGACCACGACCGCTGGCTTAACCAGCGAACCCTGCTCGCCCGAAAACTCGCCGGCCGTCGCGCCACGTCAAAACTGCCGGCGCTGCTCGACTATATGCTGACCCGGCCGATCGCCTCGGCCGGTATGATCGCGAAGGAGCTTAAGATCACGCCGCGCGCCGCTCAGGACCTGGTCGGCGAGCTTGACCTGCGGGAGGTGACCGGCAGGGGACGATACCGGGCCTGGGGGATTCTGTAGGCGCCCTCAGTGCGGTGCTCCGCCCCGCAGCAGATTCCGGTAGCCATGCTCGGTGATCCAGCGAGCACGGGCGAGATGGGTTTCCCACGCCCGGCGCGCCCGATCCGGCTCGCGCGCGACCTCAATATGCAGCACGGTCCGCGCGACGTATTTCCAGTCGGCGCCATCGGCTGCGGCATCGAGCAGACGGAGATAGGTGACCAGGTGCTGCTCGTCATAGCCGGTCAGAATCGGCGCGGTCGGCGCGGCATCGGCGACATTAAGATCCAGCACTGACTTCTGCATGGGGTGTATTCGCCGGCCGGTTTCTTGTCAGCGGAGAGTAGGCGCGTTCGTGCACCGGTGCGTAGACCCGAATTGCGCACCACATGGTGCCTGGCGGGTATCGCGGAGCGCAGCGCAACCGCAGCTGACCAGTTCCTGGCCGTGGTTCTCTTAGCTTAATCCAGGTTATCGTAGCCTGACTACGACTTCGACCTCCAATTCAAGCTTGCAGAAGTTTGATATTATTCCTATTATCGTAGCATGGCTACGACCCACAGAAACAAGCTAAACAGGCTCTATACCCGCTTGGCGCCGGGAACGCCGCTGACCTCCGATGACCTCGCCGCCCTCGGGATATCGGCCGACCTTGCCGTCCACTATGTCCGTGCCGGCTGGTTGCAACGGTTGGCACGCGGCGTCTATTGCCGGCCAAACGATCCGCCCACTTTGCACCCGAGCCTCGTCCTGCTGCAGCGGAGCTTCGAAGGATTGCATGTCGGCGGCAAGTCGGCCTTCGACTGGCACGGCATCCGCCAGTACGTCCCCCAGCGGCCCGTCCTCCATCTATACGGCTGGAAAGCCGGACGCCTTCCGGAATGGTTCACCCAGCGCTTCCCGGCCGAGTACCACCGCAAGCGACTCTTCAAGGAAGAACCCGGCGCGCTGCTTCATGTCCGGCCCTTCGAGAGCCGCAAGGACGACCCGCTCGTCTCGGCGCCGGAACGCGCATTGCTGGAGGTGCTGAGCGAAGTCGGCGTCCGGCAGCCGCTGCAAGAAGCGCGCGAGCTGGTCGAAAGCACTTACAGCCTGCGTGCCGATCTGCTGCGAGACCTGCTCAAGCGCTGCACCAGCGTCAAGACCGTGCGTCTGTGCCTGCAGCTTGGCCGCGAACTCTCTCAGCCCTGGGCCAGCAAGCTCGATCCGTCTCAACTGCCCAAGGGCAGCGACAGGGCCTGGGTGTCCCGCTCCAGTGACGGGCTCCTGGTGCTGAAGCCATGAACCAGGTCTACCTCGACAGCGCGCGGTTGCTGACGCGCGTGGCGCCGCTGGTGCTCGTCGACGATACGTTCGCACTCAAGGGCGGCACGGCGATCAACCTGTTCGTACGCGACATGCCGCGGCTCTCGGTCGATCTCGATCTGGTGTTTCCCGACCACACATTGCCGCGCGAGCAGGCTCTGCGGCGCATCAACGAGGCCATCCGTCAGTCGGCAGCGCGCCTGCAGAAGCAGGGCTTTCTGACCCATGCGCCGGCCGCGACGGAATCCGGCGAGACCAAGCTGATGGTGCGGCGAGGGGGCATTGAGGTCAAGATCGAGGTCAACTTCGTCATGCGCGGCACCGTCCATCCGGTGCACATGGCGTCGCTGACAGAGGCCGCGCGCGACACGATGCAGGCGGATCTCGAAATCCCGGTGGTGTCGTTCGAAGACGTATATGGCGGCAAACTGGTTGCGGCGATGGACCGGCAGCATCCCCGCGATCTGTTCGATGTCACGCAGCTTTTTGTGCACGAGGGAATCACGGCGGGCATTCGCCGCGCTTTCGTCGTCTATCTTGCGAGCCATAACCGGCCGGTGCACGAGGTCCTGTTTCCATCGCTGCGGGATCTCCGCCAGGAGTTCGAACACAATTTCGCGGGCATGACCACCGAGCCCGTTGAACTTGACGCGCTCTTGGCAGCGCGCGAGCGAATGATGCGCGAACTGCAGCAAGGTCTGAGCGCCGATGAGCGCCGCTTCCTGCTGTCGCTGGTCGCCGCAGAGCCTGAATGGGCGCTACTGGGCGTGCCGCACTTGGAGCAGCTTCCCGGCGTGCGATGGAAGCTGCAAAACCTGGAAAGGCTTCGGAAGACCAACGCCCGAAAATTCGCCGAGCAATCGAATGCGCTGGCCCGGCTATTTGGATGAGCGTAGGTGGGCCGTCGCCACGGCCCGCAGGTGATGCGGTGTGACTGCCGACGAGGCCCTGCCGGTCTCCCCATCAGCTGTCCGTGAAGGGATAAGCTGCACGATGAGGCAGCGCATGCCGACCTTACGCCTACGGGGTGAAGGCCCCCCCGCGCGGCGGGGCCCCCCGCGCGGCGGGGGACGCGCGGCGCGGGCGACCCCCGCAGCGCGGGGGGGCGTCCCCGCCCTGCCCCGCGCCCC
>NZ_JBVVPN010000065.1:0-5885 GCF_055811035.1 Bradyrhizobium sp. MI1.10 | reverse complement strand
CCGTGCCGGTCCCCCCCCAAGCGGCCGGTCACGGCATCCGTGCCACGTTGAGGCCCCCCTGGCCCACCTAACCCCTCGGGGGTGACGCCCCCGCCGCGCGGGGGGGCCACCTGCGCGGCGTCTCAGTCGCGACTCGGGCGAGACCAGATGAGCGAGTGGCCTTCCTCGCCTTCGACCTCGACCAGCGTCGCGTAGATCGGAGCCGGGAAGCTCGGGTCGTCCAGCTTGACCGAGTGGTACTCGCGGCCAGTGTCCTGGGACTTCTTCTTCCACATGGCGCCGAACTCGATGTTCGCGCCCGCGAAGATGCGGTAGTCCGGGGCCTTGTCTGAGGTGCGTTCGGCCGGAACGATCTTGGTCTTGACGGTGCCTAGAGCGAGGGTCTTGACGGTGCCGACGAAGCCGTTGCCGTTGACGGTGAAGTTGCCGATTGTAGCCATGTTCGTGTCCTCTTTCGTTCTCGGGCCGCGACCATCGCGACCTCGATGGCTGTCGTTGATCGGAGGCGATCGGGCTGCACCCGAAGGGCCGCCACGCAGTAGAGGACGGCCAGGGTGAGGCTTTCTTGTCTCGCGAGGAATGGGCGCGCAGCGGCCAGGGGAAGAAAGCCGAGAACGGCCGTTGCGGTCTTTTGATCGAGGCGGAGCGCAGCGACGACGGCCTTCGGTTAGACATGCCAAATCGAGGACGCATTGGGCGCGACAGGCCGAACGGTGAGGATACGGCTGAGCCACAGGCAAGCCACACCGCACGACGACGGGCGCGTTGGTGAAAGGCACTCGCGCGCGCCGCGTAAGCTTTCCGCCAGTCCAGCGGACGCAATAACAACCCCGGACTGTCGTATCGTGATCACACCAGCCTTCTGCGGCTTCGGAAAGACGCTCGCCCAGAAACAGACGGGCATCTCGGAAACCAGAAGAACCGGCCCGGCGCATCTCGCCTACGCCGTCGGGATGGGAAGCACCGCCTCTCCAGCCGCCGGCACAGGCATGACGACGCACAAAGGAAAGGCCTCCCGCCGTGAGATGAGGCCTTCGTCATTATCTAGAAAGGTGAACGATGAGCGCAAGCGGCCGAGACACGGATCGTTGCGCCTCATGCCGCTTGGTCGATCTCGGCCGGCTTGGGTTGAAGATCGTGCAGATAGGTGACTGCCCGCTGAGCGTGGGCGGTCGCGGAAAAGATGAAGCGCTTCTCGTTGGACAGCACCTCCAACCACGACGCAACATAACTTGCGTGATCGGCGCGCGGCTCGAGTTCGGGTACGATACCAAGATCCGCACTGAGGAAACACGCTCCGAGCTCCGCGACCAACTCTTCGCGCGCCCGCTCATTGCGATCCTTCGCGTAGCGGCTGAGATCGCGATTGACGCGATGCGCCGGCGCAGTCCAATGCACGCATTCATGCGCGAGCGTGGCGGCATAGCTCTCGGCGTCACGGAAACTTTCGAATGGCGGCATCTGGATGATGTCGAGCGATGGTGCGAAGAACGCCTTGTCACCGCCATGCCGGATGGTCGCGCCGGTGTTGGCGAAGAAGGCGTCCACATGCGCGATGCGCTGCGCCGGCGTGATGGTCGGCGCCGGGCGACCCGTAATAGTGATCCGGCAGGTCGTCGATCTGGTCGACGCAAAACACGGTATAGGCGCGCAGGAACGGAACGGTCCGTTCGATGTCGTCGCCATGGTCATCGGTCTCGGTCTTGGTGATCTTGTTGGCGTAGACCACCATCGTTCCGGTCTCGCCCTTGCGGACGTGGCCGCCGAGCTCGAGTGATTGCTTGAACGTCATCCAGATCGGTGACGTGAAGCCGCGCGCGACGGCTTCCGACCACAGCAGCACCACGTTAATGCCCTGGTAGGGCATGCCGTTGTGACGCAGCGGGCGCGTGATGCGCTCAGCCGCGTTGGCCGCATTCCATGGCTTGACCCACGGACGCACACCGCGCTCAAGGTCTGCGACGATGCGATCGGTGATCCGCGCATAGATGTCGGCGCGGGGTTTGGTTTCCTTACCAGTCATGATCCTAACCTCCGTTGGAGGCCGCGCCCGTCGCGGCCCGTCACGGCGGTCCGCTGCGAAGGCCTGCGGGGCCGCGCATCCGGTGACGCTGGTGGTCGGGGTGAGGGGAGAGACGCCGGACCGGAACGCAGTGGAGGACGGCAAAGCCGTTGCGCTGCCGCGCCGGCCGGAGCATCGACCGAAAGCCGGTACGGGCCGCGACGTGCGCTCCATCCCGATTCATTTCTCTTTGCTCGTTTGCGCCGCCGCGCCGTGCGACATGAAAACGGCCGGCCCGCAGGGACCGGCCGATATCCGATCGTGAAAGAGAATGGCGGGGCCGAAGCCCCGCCGGCGGCGTCACCCGAACGCCGCCATCTGAACCTCGGCCGCCTTGCGGCTGACGGTTTCGCCCGGCTGGTCGGGCTGGCGCTCGAACGGCTTCCAGCTCTCGCCGACAACGTGCTCGTAGGCGGCGATGGCGCCTTCGGCCGCCATGCGCAGTGCGTGTGCCTGAACGGCGACCTCGGCGGCGAATTCGCGCTTGCGCTGGGCCGCGGATTCGAACCCGACAGGTCCGTCGAGGTCCTCGTCGCGCGTGTCGTTGGCGAGCTTTGCCGTCGCCTCGCGCGCTTCGGTGACGGCGCGGCTGTAGAACTGCCCGGCGCCGTGGGCCGAGCCGACATAGGAGCCGACGATTCGCTGCAGGTGGATCTGCATGGCGCGTTCGTTGACGCCTTCGCCGAGCGCGTCGGCGGTCTCGCTGATGAGCCGCTGATGCAGGTCGCGGATGCCGTCGCTGTCGAGGACGGGGAGGCCGAAGCTCTCGGCGATGCGGGTGGCCTGGGCTGCGTCCGGGCAAACGAGCCGGACCATTTCGATGGTGGTGCCGCGGCGAAGCGGGACGACGCGGACGTTGGTGCGGGGTGCGCGAGCGGTCTTGGTCATGGTGAAGTCCTTTTCTGGTTTCGCCGTCGGGTTTGGTCTGGCCCCTGCCGGCTCTCCCCTCGGGTGCGGTCGCCCAGCGCCGCCGGGATGAGGGCCGCTTCAAGGTCCGGGGACCGCCAGGCGAGCGAGGTTCGGTTGCGGACAAGCGGGGCCACGCTACTGGGCCCTGCGCCGGACGCGGCCGGGCCTTGCCGAGATCGGCGGTCTCCGGTCGCTTGCGACTTGGCCTTGAAGCGGACCGCCGGGGGCGCAGACCGCAGCAAACCCGAGGGAGGCGACAGGGTTGGGGCCGGGTTGACGATGCCGGAAAGATCCTCCAGCCAGACCGCCGTCGTGGCGCCATGCTCGCGACGTTCGCTCAAGCGCGCCGGGAATTCAGGCGGGGTCCCGCCATGCCGCCGCGCCATGCCGCTTCCCCGGACGACCGATCGGGCGGAGTGGGACATTCGTCCGTGCGATGCGCGCGCTCCTGGTCGTCAGGAGCGGGTCTTGGGCGCGCGCTCAATAAGCGCCGCTTCTCGGGGTAAAGCAGACCAAGGTAGGCGAGATCAGCATTTCGCCTTCTGACCCACAGCGGACCTCGCTGTTCATGGAAAATTGAGTAATTGCCCGGTTCTTGGTTGACGGACTAACCAACTGCAACCAAGAAGGTGTGCCTCAGTGGAGGCGAGCCGAGCAGGGAACATGCCTGAATTTGGACGTAGGCAATACCGCGAGACTCACGCCGAAACATCCGACGTGATGAAGTGGGTCATTTCCTCCGCGGTCGCGGTGCTGATAGCGGGCCTATTCCTCAGTTACCGATTGTTTATTCATCCCGGCAATCCAGATCCACTTTTGAATAAGCGGGGGTCATTTGCAGAGATGGTACAACGGAATGCGTTTAGCGCAGATCAACTGCTTGAGCATCCGTCCAGTAGCACCACGGTGGTTTTGATCCCTTTTGGCAAAAAAGTATACAAGGTGCCGCGCAATTACCTCGTGGATCTAGATCGGTCAGCTGTCGCCCCCAATCCTCTAACGACGACGTTCGAAATTCACGTCCTGCTCCCCGGCTTGACGCCTAGGAACGCGAACAATGCTGATGGATTTATTGAGCATCCATATCGCGACGGCTTCCATGATCAGCTGAGCGCAACGATCCGAGGAGGACAGGAAGAGTTGGATTTTTCCGAGCGAAAGCGACAGTGGGAGAGTCGGTGTGAACAGAAAGGCCAAGGTCAGTTTCGAGAGGTCGAATCCGATTACAAGCTATGCCAGGCGGATTCCGATTTATTTATGAGAGGTACGACCGAGGGACCTCTGATTTTTGCCTGCAACAAGATCTCCGACAAGAATCCTTACTGCACTCTCGCCGAGCACACCGGCGCAGAATACGGCGTTCTGCATTTAGAATTTAGTCGCAAATACGTTTCCCAAGCGGACGAGATTAGGAAGCGGTTTCGTGCGCTCCTCGATTCTTTCGCCGAGAACTAAGGCTGTTTTCGATAACGCCTCACAGGCGCGATGGGTGCCCGGCATGGATGTACACACAGCAAGGCCTCTCTTCAAGACGGTCGGCTTAGTATTCGGGTTGTTCTGTCTTCTTATGACCTATGCTTCGGGCGTTCGTCTTTACGAACTCATGCTCGGCGGCCGATCCATCCCACAGCACGGGGTAGGTCTTGTGTTGGACATCGGCGGGAATGTCCTCCTTTTAGGCATGAGTTGCTTCGGAGTGATTGCGCTACTGCTTATTGGCCGAAGGGGGTTGGACGGAGTTGTCGGAAACTGGCCATATGTCCTTCCCATCGTGTTGGTCGCGGTATTTTGCGCTACGATGGCCGCTGCGTTCGGCGCCAGAAGGATGACCTGGGTTCTTCCTGCGGCCAGTTTGTTCGGCCTCGTCGGGTTATGGGTCGGATGGAGTGGTCTTAGACAGCATGGATTGCCCATCGCTACCCGCGTCTCGGACATGTCTCTGATCCGAAGACAGAACGAGACCAATCACTGACAGGACATCCCGCAGCTATGCCCGCTTGTGGCCCGTAGCCGTCTATGAGGGCAGCGCAGAGTACGTCTGCTCCGCCCCCGAAGTTCAGACGTCAACTTGTTCCGCTATCGCGAGGGCGTCGTCGACCTCGATGCCTAGATATCGGACGGTGCTCTCTATCTTGGTATGCCCCAGTAGGGCTGTACGGCTCGCAGGTTGCCGGTTCGGCAATAGATCAAGGTCGCCTTGGTCCGGCGAAGGGAATGCGTCCCGAACAAGTGCGGGTCCAGTCCGATATCAGCGATCCAGTGAGACAGGAGCCTGGCGTACTGGCGGGTCGTCATATGTCCACTCCGCCGCCGGCCAGTGAACAAGTATTCTCCTGACTTCTTGCCAGTAAGCCGCAGGTAGTCGTCGATTGCCTGCCGGGTCGATTCCGTGAGTTCGAATTTGACCGGCCGGCCGGTCTTCTTTTGTCGGACGGTCGCGCGGTCGGCGGCATATCCGCCGGGCGCAAGGTCATCGACCTTCAAGGCTACGACGTCGCAGCCGCGCAGCTTGCTATCAATGGCGACGTTGAACAGCGCCAGATCGCGCATTCGGCCTTCGACCTGGAGCTTGGTTCGGATTGACCAGACGTGCTTCGGACGGAGCGGCGGCTTTGCGCCGACGACCTTGCCCTTGTTCCAAGGAACGTGTTTCGAGACAGCAGGGATGGTGCTTGGGATATCGGTCATGTTGACCTCCTCAGCTAGTGAGGCTGGTCATTTTCGATTCGGAGACCTTCCAATCCGACGTCCGCTTCTAGACGATTGAAGACGTACTTGCATTCAATTCAAACGATGGCAGGACCGATTTTGACCCGAATGTATGGTCCGGCCGCGCGTTGCAAGAGGTTTCGTCAACCTGGCAGATGCGGTCTTGCATCAATGTATCCGGCCTCTGATTGGAGCGTGTTGTGCT
>NZ_JBVVPN010000064.1:0-32005 GCF_055811035.1 Bradyrhizobium sp. MI1.10 | reverse complement strand
AACGCCGGCGGAGGCGCTTGACGATTGGCTATCATGAGTGAACAAGATCGCTGTTGCGACGATCGTTTGAATCCGCCTTGCACGCCGCGATCGGAATGATGGATCAATCCAGCCTGCGGCCACTGCTGCTGGATGGCCATCGTCAGCGCGGCGGATGCGAGTTCGATCTGCACATGATCCCGCATCGCCCACCCGACGATCTTTCGGCTGAACAGGTCCATGACGGCCGCCAGGTACAACCAGCCCTCCGCGGTCGGGATGTAGGTGATATCGGCGAGCCAGACCCGGTTCGGGGCGGGAGCCGTGAAGTCACGCGCGATCAGGTTCGGCGCAATCGGCAGATCGTGACGACTGTCGGTGGTGCGAACCCGACGGGGTCTCGCCATGATGGCTCGAATGCCATATCGACGCATCAGCCGTTCGATCCGGCCGCGACTGGCGCCACGGCCCTGCGTCCGCAGAGCGGCATCGACCCGCGGGCTGCCATAGCGCTGACCGCTGTTGTGATGGACCCGACGGATCTCGGCCAGGAGCGTGGAATTGGATCCCGCACGTGCGCTCACCGGGCGCTCGCGCCATGCGTAATAACCGGCCGGCGAAACCTCGAGCACGGCGCACATCAGCCGTACCGGTTAAGTCTCGCGATGGTCCTCGATGAAGCGGAAGCTCATGTCCGTGTTCCGGCAAAGATCGCGATCGACTTTTTAAAATGTCGCGTTCCATACGCAGCCGTTCGTTCTCCTGGCGCAGCCGAGCAATCTCCGAGGCCTGGTCCGCCGACATCGGCGTCGCTTGCGTGGTGGGGCGCCACGCCGCCGATGCCGGCTCGCGTCGGAGCTTATCGACCCAGCGCCGTAGCACCCAGTCACGCACACCGAGTTCCTCGGCCACCGACCCGATCGAGCGGCGGTTCGACCGCCTCGCGCTTGTACTCTTCGGTAAATGACCGACGTTGACGTTCCATTCGACACCTCCGGGCTCGATGAGCCTACTACAGGTGTCCACTCATTCGGAGGAGGTTCAGGAAGTGTTAGCCGATGGAGTACGGCATTGGCAGCGCCCGGCCCCTGGCGGACCCAGACATAATTGCATGGCGCAGGATTTAGCCGTCAACTCACCGTTGATCGCACCAATTGAGTTGAATTCTCCTTAGGATAGGAAATCGAGCAGCTGCCACTCTCGGTCATCACCAGCCTGCAGCAAACCCAAAAGGGACATCATCAGGAAGCTGCCATACGTGATGTCGAAAAGGCGCATGCTAGTGGCGCGTCTCAGCCTCCCTCTCGGCCTGGGCAGCCGGTACCAAATGCACGACTCGATAGCCGTTCTTGTGCAGATATCGCAGCAACGCAGGCATCATTACAGCAGTGCGGGCCTGGGCATCGTGCAGGAGGATGATGCCCTTTCTCGCGCTCTCTAGCTGCACGATGACATTCATGAGCTCTTGGTCCGGGCTAATGTCTTCCCAATCGCTCGCCCAAAGGTCGGTTCCGAACACGACGATCCCGCGCGACTGCAACGCGTCCAGCATTGCAGGCGACGAGTCGAAATGGGGAAAGCGGAAGAATGGCGTCGAAGGGACATTGGTCGAGACGCCCTTGAGCGCCAGTTCATCAGCTGCAATGCCGCGATCGATGTCGTCCATTGCCTGCTCGAACGGCATCTTGGACATCATCTGGTGCGACCAGCTATGGTGCGCAATGCTGTGGCCCTGTGACGCGATGCGGCGGACGAGCTCGGAAAATTCTGCCGAGGATCTGCCGACAAGGAAGAAGGTGGCCCGCACGCATTCCTGCGCGAGCGCTTCCAGCACTTTTTGTGTGTTTGGCGGCCTCGGACCGTCATCGAAGGTGAGGACGACCTCGTGATCTGCCAGAGGAAGGGTCTTCGGAAACTCATTCGATCCGACGCGCGGATAGGCCTTCGGATCGACAGCGAGTACGCGCGACGTTCCCAATGCGTCCTGCCGCGGGCAGTCGGTCGCGCTAGCGATGCCATTGCAGGCAAGCACCAAGGCCGCAGCGCCGGCAAGCCATGATGCCAATCTGTTCAAACGCCTGTTTGCCATCGCCCCCGGCGCGACCTTGCTTGCTGCGCAAACCCGTGCGCGCCATACGATATTCGATGTCACTAGAGGGATTTCTGCGCATCAATGGCATATCGGGCCAAAAAGCGTCGTTAGGCCCGGGCTGATGCGATGAACGCGGCGTTCTTAATGATTGAGCTTATTTCTGTGCCCTCTCTGGGAAGCATCCTGGCCCGACCTTGAGCATAGTCGGCAGGTCGCCAAGTCGCTCGTGTCAAGCACAACAACTTGCGAATGAGAACGCCACCAACGCCGGTTGATCAGATCAAGGGCGAATCCGCCATATCGAGCAAACGTCTGCCGCCGTAGCCGCGACGGTCACGCAACGACAGGATAATCGCCGGATCTTCCCAGTCGTTGTGGCTAGCATCACCGGTACGTACAGGGCCGTTAGGGATCTTCATTCACGAATGCGACCGTTCGCCAGACCCGCCGATTGCTGCGCCTTGACGCGCGCGGGTACGATGCACGGGCGGCACCGCTTGTGCGCACCTCATGAATGCCTCCACATCTCCAATCCATGTCCGCAACAAAGATCATATGGCATCAGGTCATCCTGGTTTGTCTCGTCGTACTCGCCTTCCTTTGGGCGGCTACCGAATGGACGGCATGGCGGCTTGCCTTCCAACCGCAGCTTGGACCGGCCTGGTTCAGGATTGGGCATTGGCCGATTTACCAGCCGGCAGCCTTCTTCGCTTGGTGGTTCAAATTCGACGCTTACGCACCGTTGATCTTTCTGGAGGGCGGCGCCATTGCCGCGGGCGGTGGCATCGCAGCAATTGCGCTAGCGATGATGCTCTCCGTCTTGCGGGCGCAAGAGGCGAGGGACGTCACCACCTATGGCTCGGCACGCTGGGCGGATGCGCGCGAGGTCAGGCGGGCGGGTCTCTTGGGATCTGACGGCGTCGTGCTCGGCCGGCTTGAGGGCCATTATCTGCGGCATGACGGGCCTGAGCACGTGCTCTGCTTTGCTCCCACGCGCTCTGGCAAGGGCGTGGGCCTCGTCATACCGACTCTTTTGACCTGGCCGGCTTCCACGATTGTTCATGACATCAAGGGCGAGAACTTCCAGTTGACTTCCGGCTGGCGCGCGCGATTTGGGCCAGTGCTCTTGTTTGACCCGACCAATCCGGCCAGCGCCGCCTACAACCCGCTTCTCGAGATCCGTCGTGGTGATTGCGAGGTGCGAGATGCCCAAAACATCGCCGATATCCTTGTCGACCCGGAAGGGGCACTCGAACGCCGCAACCACTGGGAAAAGACCAGCCACTCTCTCCTTGTCGGTGCAATCCTGCATGTCCTCTATGCCGAAGCCGACAAGACGCTCGCAGGCGTCGCCAATTTCCTGTCCGATCCCTCCCGCCCGATCGGCGCTACGCTCACCGCAATGCTCGCAACCCCGCATCTTGGAGGTAGCGTTCACCCCGTTGTCGCTTCGGCCGCGCGCGAGCTTCTCAACAAGAGCGAGAACGAGCGCTCCGGCGTGCTCTCAACCGCGATGAGCTTCCTGGGGCTCTATCGCGATCCGGTGGTTGCCAAGATCACCGCACGAAGCGATTGGCGCATCCGCGATCTCGTGGACGGCGCGGAGCCCGTCTCACTCTATCTCGTGGTGCCTCCATCCGACATCGTCCGCACCAAACCCTTGATGCGACTCATCCTCAACCAGATTGGGCGGCGGTTGACCGAAAGCCTGGATCCAGACCGGCGCCGGCAAAAACTCCTTCTGATGCTCGATGAGTTTGCAGCGCTCGGCCGGCTCGACTTTTTCGAGAGTCAGCTCGCCTTCATGGCAGGCTACGGCATCCGCAGCTTTCTGATCACCCAGAGCCTCAATCAGCTCGAACGCGCCTATGGGCCGAACCATGCCATCCTCGACAATTGCCACGTCCGGATCGCCTTCTCGACCAATGATGAGCGTACTGCCAAGCGCGTATCCGACGCACTCGGAACTGCGACCGAGTTGCGCGCCATGAAGAACTATGCTGGACACCGATTGAGCCCCTGGCTTGGACACCTCATGGTGAGCCGTCAGGAGACCTCGCGGCCGCTGCTGACGCCAGGCGAGGTCATGCAACTCTCGCCTAAAGAGGCAATCGTGATGATTTCCGGAGTCCACCCGGTGCGCGCCTCCAAAGCCCGCTACTATGAGGATCCGCAGTTCCAGCGACGTGTGCTGAAGCCAGCCCGCTTGGAGCCGCGTACCTTGTCCGCGGGAGCAGATGACTGGTCGGTCGGCGCCCCAATTCCGCCATCAGTCGAGCTACTGGCCAGACGCAAGCGCGGGAGTGATGGGGCGAACGGTGGTTTGCGTCGCGAGCCGGAATTGCCGGAACATGAGGAGATCGAGGTCAAGGCGCCGCTCGGCGAACACGAGTTCGACACCGACCTCGATGAGGGTGATGCCGATGCCGTCCAGGCACAAGCTCTGAGCCGCTCGATGCAGGGCGTTGCGCGGACCGTCAGCCTCGACCAGGACGATGGGATGGATCCGTGAGCGGGGCAGCGTGAAAAAGATCCAGCTCAGTATCTATCTCGATTCGGAAACCTTCAAAACGCTCGAGGCCTTCGCACAAGGCCGGGGTCAGCCCAAGTCCCTGGTCGCCGAGGCCGCGATCGGCTCCTTCCTTTCCCCTGATGATTCCGATCGGCGCGAGGCGGCGATCGCCAAGCGTCTGGACCGGATCGCGCGCCTGCTTGAGCGTCTCGAGCGCAATGATGGCATCACGCTTGAGACCATCGCGCTCTTCATCCGTTTCTGGCTGACCTCAACGCCGGCGCTCCCCGAACATTCGAGTCCCGCCGCGCGCGCCAAGGGCGCGGAACGTTACGATCGGTTTGTTGAGGCGCTCGGACGGCGGCTTGCAAGCGGATCCACCGTCCTGAAAGAGGTGAGCATCGACATGCATGCCTCTGAGAAGCCCGAGTAATCAGTACGCGCGCTCCAAATGCGCGCCGGTAGCTTTTGGCAATAGAGCGCTGGGTCAGATAGGCCGACCAGCAGGTCGGCAGCACGCCACGAATCACGCGCAAGGGACCGGCGCGTCACTCAAGGCGCCCGGGCCCGCTGCAACAGGCCATTGGCTGCCCGCGAAATGACACAGGCTTACAAATCCAGCTCTTCTTGAGACCGCCTTGTCTTTCTTTGGCTACGCCAGACTACGACGCAGATATCGATCCGGTTGAAGTGACGTTCGGATTGGCCCTTGTGTCAAGTCCATCATCGCTGGGGGCGATACAGCCGTTTCGATTCCGAAATCGACGCCGCGCGTGCCGCGGTGCGCGGGCAGGTCGCGGCCGCAAATTGGGAGTGAACGAGCAGTGCAAGTCGATGAAGAGCTTCGAGGCCAGCCCAGCTCGATTGTGAATCAAGCCGACAGCGATGCGCAGCCGAGCTCGAACGAAGGAGGGCGAACCAAGAAGGTCACCGTTCAGCTCTCCGAGAGCATGTTTCAGCGGCTTGAAGTTGCGACCGAACGCCCGGGACTCGGCAAGAGCATGGTCGTCGAGACGGCGCTTGAACGATTCCTGAGTCCTGCACCGCCCATCGATGGGCTCGTTCATGAGGCTCTGGACCGGCTCAGTGGCCAGATGGCCAGGCTCGAGCGCGAGAACGCGATCATCGCCGAGACCGTAGCCCTGCACGCGCGCTATCACCTCACCGTGACGCCGCCCATGCTGCCATCCGGCCAGCGAGAGGCGTGCCTGCTCGGGCAGCAGCGTTTCGAGGTGTTGGCGGAGCAGGTCGAACGGCGGGTACGGCTCGGTCAGCCATTGATCCAGGAGACGATCGATCGGCTGGGCAGGCGCAGTCGACCTGCCAGTGAAGCTCACGCTGGCGCGCCACAACGCGCGGCAGAAGAACAGCCGAGAAAGGCAGGTCTGTCCGCAGCCGCGGCGGACGGAAACTCCGAGCCGAGCGCTGCCGCCGAGGAGGGCGGCAGCAATCCGAACTTTCGAAACCTGCCGAACTCCTTTTGTTGAGGGGACCGAGCGGGCGGACAGAAGCGCGCCGAAGCAAATGAAGGCGCAAACATCGCCCGCAAAACGCGTTGAGCCTTGTCCCTTGTGGCGGCTCATCGCGTGCGTGTTTCTTCCCTTCGCGGCCGGGTACTACCTTTCGTACCTGTTCCGGACCATCAATACGCTCATTGCTGGGCGCCTCGCCTCTGATCTCGGGCTTGGCGCTGCCGATGTCGGGCTGCTCACGTCAATCTATTTTCTGGTCGTTATGGCGGCCCAGATTCCGATCGGCATGTTACTTGATCGCTTCGGGCCGCGCCGGGTCCAGAGCGTGCTCTTGGCTGTTGCTGCAGCGGGTGCCGCGCTCTTTGGACTATCGACGGGATTCCTTTCCCTTCTTGTTGCTCGCGCGATAGTCGGACTTGGGAGCGCAGCAGCCCTGATGTCCGGGCTGAAAATCATCGTCCTCTGGTTTCCAAGAGAACGAATGGCGCTCATCAATGGCTATATGATCATGCTGGGCTCATTGGGGGCCGTGACCGCAACGGCTCCTGCCGAGGTGCTGCTGGACTGGATCGGATGGCGAGGCCTATTCGGCGTGCTGGGCGCCGCAAGCGCGCTTGCGGCCATTTTGGTCTATCTCGTGGTTCCCGAACGAACCACTGGGCCACAGGATAGCAAGAGGACGCCCGCCACTCTGAAAACAGTTTATTCTGATGTTCGGTTCTGGAGAATGGCGCCCTTATCGGCGACCTGCGTGGGGTCCGCTTGGGCACTGCAATCCTTATGGGCGGCGCCCTGGCTTTCGGATGTGGAGCGGCTGGATCGAACGAGACTCGTCAACGAACTGTTCGTCATGGCGGTCGCTCTGAGTCTCGGCGCTCTGGTCTTGGGCGTCCTTGCCAACTCGGTGCGCCGCCGGGCTAAGAAGACCGAGGCTCTGTTTGGTTTGGTCGCGGCGATGTTGATTGTGGCGGAGGTTGTGCTGATCCTGCATCCGCCCTGGCCATCACTCCTGCCGTGGTGCGTTGTGTCGGTGGCCGGATCAGCCACTGCGCTGACCTACGCCATCATAGCGGATTATTTCCCGGCCGAGCTGGTTGCGCGCGCCAATGGTGGTCTGAATGTCCTGCAGTTTGGCTGGGCTTTCGTCGTGCAGTACGGGACGGGACTGATTTTGGAGCAATGGCCTCTAGAGGCGGCGCATTATCCTTTAACCGCCTATCAGACCGCCTTCGGTGTGAACGTTTTGCTGCAGCTGGCAGCGCTCGTCTGGTTCGCCATCCCGTGGCTCGAGCGCCGGGAACGGAAGGCTGGCGCTTCGGTCACTCGTCAACCGGCGGGAGGCTGGAACTCGGTTGAGGTCGTTATTGCACCAGCCGAACTCGCCATCCTGGAGGCGGACAATCATGCGGATTGGTGAAGTCAGCATGTGGCCGGGCTGATGTCGCGGCTCATGATTTTCGGCGTGTCAAAAGCGATCGTCCCGAATCTTTCTTCTTCTACGCCAGACTACGATTGACATAGTCCCATTGTTGCTGTCGCGCAGGTTCTGCTTTTTCTAGTTGTCCTCATGTGAGGTAGCTAGACGCTAGCTGCCTCACTCAACTGGGGGGCAGTCGTGGCGATCCATTCTTTTCATTCGGAAGCCGAGTTGCGCGGAGCGCGCATGCTCCGCACAGCGCTGGGCTCGGCAATCGCGGGCTTTCTGGAAGATCCGTCGATCGTTGAGGTGATGCTGAACCCGGATGGCCGGCTGTGGATCGACCGGTTGTCGGGCGGCCTTACCGATACCGGCGAGAGTCTGTCCGCTGCCGACGGCGAGCGAATTGTCCGGCTGGTCGCCCACTATGTGGGCGCGGAGGTTCACGCCGGCTCGCCCCGAATCTCGGCTGAGCTGCCGGAAACGGGAGAACGTTTCGAAGGTTTGTTACCGCCGGTCGTCGCCGCGCCGGCTTTCGCGATCCGCAAACCCGCGGTCGCTGTCTTCGGCCTGGACGACTATGTCGCTGCCGGCATCCTGAACTTGGAGCAGGCGAACGCGCTTCGTGATGCGGTTGCCGCGCGAAAGAACATCCTGGTCGCCGGCGGCACATCGACGGGCAAGACGACGCTGACGAACGCCCTTCTAGCGGAAGTGGCCAAAGGTTCGGATCGCATCGTTCTCATCGAAGATACGCGGGAGCTTCAGTGCACGGCGCCGAACCTCGTGGCATTGCGCACCAAGGACGGCGTGGTCTCGCTGTCTGATCTTGTGCGCTCGTCGCTTCGCCTGCGCCCTGATCGTATCCCGATTGGCGAGGTACGTGGGGCCGAGGCGCTCGACCTGCTCAAAGCCTGGGGGACGGGACATCCCGGCGGTGTCGGCACGATCCACGCTGGCACCGCGCTTGGCGCGCTCCGCCGGCTCGAGCAACTCATCCAGGAGGCCGTTGTCACGGTTCCGCGCGCGCTGATCGCCGAGACCATCAACGTCATCGCCGTGCTCTCTGGCCGTGGTGCCGAACGGCGTTTGAGCGAACTCGCTTCTGTCACCGGGCTTGGGTCATCAGGCGACTACAGCCTTTCGAAAATTGGAGATCAGTCATGAACCTACGATCATCTCTCGGGCGAGGTTTCACGTCAGTTGCAGCATTCGCGTGTCTGTACCTGGCGAGTAGCCTGGTCTGGGCGGCCGGCTCGAACATGCCCTGGGAGCAGCCCCTCAACCAGATCCTGCAATCGGTTGAAGGACCCGTGGCCAAGATCATCGCGGTCATCATCATCATCGTGACCGGTCTCTCGCTCGCATTCGGCGACACGTCGGGGGGCTTCCGGCGGCTGATCCAGATCGTGTTTGGTCTGTCAATCGCATTTGCCGCCTCGAGCTTCTTCCTGTCGTTCTTCTCGTTCGGCGGCGGGGTCATGATCTGATGGATGAGCCAGTCTCGGGCTTTGTCGCCCCTGTCCACCGTGCGCTGACCGAGCCGATCCTGATGGGCGGGGCACCGCGATCGGTTGCCATTCTCAACGGTACATTGGCCGCAGCACTCGGCCTCGGTCTGCGCTTGTGGCTGGCCGGCCTTCTGCTGGCGTTCATCGGCCACATGGCCGCGGTCTGGGCCGCAAAACGCGATCCGGAATTCGTCGAAGTCGTACGCCGGCACGTTCGCGTTCCCGGTCACCTCAGCGCTTGAGAATAGTCCCATGATGAATCTTGCCGAATACCGCCGTTCGAATACGCGCCTTGCCGACTTCCTGCCCTGGGCCGCGCTCGTCGACGAGGGAATTGTATTGAACAAGGATGGCTCGTTTCAGCGGACGGCGCGATTCAGGGGACCGGACCTCGACAGTTCCGTGCCGGCTGAGCTTGTTGCGATCGCAAGCCGGCTGAACAACGCGCTCCGGCGTCTCGGATCGGGGTGGGCGGTTTTCGTCGAGGCGCAACGGCATTCGGCAGGGCGCTATCCGCCCGACACGTTCCCGGATGTCGCCTCCGCCTTGGTGGATGCCGAGCGAAAAGCGCAATTCGAGGAGGCTGGCAGCCATTATGAATCGAGCTACTACCTGACCTTCCTCTACCTGCCGCCGGTAGAAAGTGCAGCTGTGGCCGAGCGTCTCCTGTACGAGGGCAGCCATCGCCGCGCGGGAGCGGATGCGCGCGAGGTGCTGAGTGGCTTCCTCGACCGGAGCAACCGCGTGCTCCAGCTCGTTGAGGGCTTTATGCCGGAATGCGGCTGGCTCGATGACGAGGCAACGCTCACCTACCTGCACTCGACGGTGTCGACCAAGCGGCATCGTGTTCGGGTGCCGGAAATCCCGATGTATCTCGATGCGCTGCTTGCCGATCAGCCGCTGACAGGCGGGCTTGAGCCGATGCTGGGTGACGCGCATGTGCGTGTCCTGACGGTTGTGGGGTTTCCGAGCGCGACGACGCCCGGGATCCTCGATGATCTCAACCGCCTCGCATTCCCGTACCGCTGGTCGACCCGCGCGATCATGCTCGACAAGACGGATGCTCTAAAGCTCCTGATCAGGATCAGGCGGCAATGGTTTGCCAAGCGCAAGTCGATTGCCGCGATCCTGAAGGAGGTGATGACCAACGAGGCGTCCACGCTTCTGGATACCGACGCCCACAACAAGGCGATGGATGCAGATCACGCGCTCCAGGAGCTCGGCTCGGATCAGATCGGTGAAGCCTTTGTGACGGCAACCGTCACGGTCTGGGACAGGGATCCGCACGCGGCCGACGAAAAGCTCCGCCTCGTCGAAAAGGTAATCCAGGGCCGGGACTTCACCTGCATGGCCGAGACGGTGAATGCCGTCGAAGCCTGGCTCGGCAGCCTGCCGGGACAAACCTACGCCAATGTTCGCCAGCCTCCGGTCTCGACGTTGAACCTCGCCCACATGATCCCGCTCTCCGCGGTCTGGGCGGGAGAGGCGAGGGATCACCACTTCAAGGCGCCTCCGCTGTTCTTCGGCAAGACGGAAGGATCGACCCCTTTCCGGTTCTCGCTGCATGTCGGCGATGTCGGACACACTCTGATCGTTGGGCCGACCGGCGCCGGGAAATCGGTGCTGCTCGCGTTGATGGCGCTGCAGTTCCGGCGATATCCGATCGCTCAGATCTTTGCCTTCGATTTCGGTGGGTCGATCCGTGCGGCGGCGATCGCCATGGGTGGCGACTGGCATGATCTCGGCGGCGCCGTTGGTGGAGACTCGGCGGAATTCGTGGCGCTCCAGCCGCTTGCGCGCATCGATGATGTCGTGGAGCGCGGTTGGGCAGCCGATTGGATTGCTTCGATTCTTGCGCGCGAGCGCATCGAGGTCACTCCCGAGACCAAGGATCATGTCTGGTCGGCCTTGACCTCGCTCGCCTCGGCGCCAGATGGGGAGCGGACGCTGACGGGCTTGTCCGTTCTTCTGCAATCCAATGCCTTGAAGCGGGCGCTGCAACCCTATTGCCTCGGCGGTCCGTTTGAGCGGCTGCTGGATGCGGAAGGTGAGCGGCTGGGAGAAGGCTCCGTCCAGGTGTTTGAGACCGACGGGTTGATCGGGACCGGTGTCGCGCCGGCGGTTCTTTCCTATTTGTTCCACCGGATTGAGGATCGGCTTGACGGCCGTCCGACCCTGCTCATCATCGATGAGGGGTGGCTTGCGCTGGACGATGCCGATTTTGCCGGCAAGCTCCGCGAATGGCTGAAGACGCTGCGCAAGAAGAACGCCTCCGTCGTGTTTGCGACCCAGTCGCTGGCCGATATCGACGGTTCCTCAATTGCGTCCGCCATCATCGAGAGCTGTCCGACCCGGATCCTTCTTCCCAATGACCGCGCCATCGAGCCGCAGATCTTAGGCATCTACCGGCGCTTTGGACTGAATGACCGGCAGATCGAGATCCTCGCCCGCGCGACACCAAAGCGCGACTACTACTGCCAGTCGCGCCGGGGCAACCGGCTGTTCGAGCTCGGCCTTGGTGAGATCGCGCTGGCTTTTGCGGCCGCGTCTTCCAAGGCCGACCAGACTCTCATCGAGAGGGTTCTTGAGGAGCACGGACGAGACGATTTCGTCGCCGGCTGGCTCAAGGCGCGCGACCTCGGCTGGGCCTGCAATCTCATTCCGCAGCTTGCGAGGGAAGGAGGCTTGTCATGAAACGTCTCCGTCCGCTGCTCGTAGCGAGTGTCATCGCCATTGCCGTGGCGCAAATGGCCCGGGAAGGGAAGGCACAGTGGATCGTGTTCGATCCCAACAACTACGTGCAGAATGTGCTGACGGCCGCGCGCGAGCTGCAGCAGATCAACAACCAGATCACCTCGCTGCAGAACGAAGCGCAGATGTTGATCAATCAGGCGAAGAACCTGGCGAGCCTGCCGTACTCGTCCTTGCAGCAGCTCGAGCAATCGATTCAGCGCACGCAGCAGCTGCTCAGCCAAGCGCAGCGCATTGCCTACGATGTCCAGCAGATCGATCACGCGTTCTCGACAACTTATGCGCCGGCATCGGCGAGTATGTCCAATGGGCTGCTCGTCGCTAACGCCCAGACACGCTGGCAGAATGCGGTTGCCGGCCTGCAGGACGCCATGCGGGTGCAGGCAACCGTCGTCGGCAATCTCGATACCAACCGCACCCAGATGTCGGCCCTGGTCTCGGCGAGCCAGGGCGCGTCAGGTGCTCTGCAGGCAAGTCAGGCCGGCAACCAGCTCCTTGCACTACAAGCTCAGCAGCTTGCGGACCTCACGGCCACCGTTGCCGCGCAAGGGCGTGCGCAATCGCTCGAATCCGCGCAGCGGGCCGTCGCTCAGGATCAGGGCAGGGAGCAGCTGCGTCGGTTTCTGACCCAAGGTCAGGGCTATCAACCCACAACAGTGCAGATGTTCCACTGATGATGAAGAACAGATTTGAACGGCTGCCGATGGCGGTGGCCGTTAGCCTCACAGTCCTGGTCGTCGCCGCCTGCGCCATTCGCCTGCGCGGCGACGACGGCGCGACTCAACCTTCCGCCTCGCTCGCGGCGAAGCCCGATCCGGCGGCGGCAAAGCTCGACCAATGCCGCACCGTCACCTCCGAGCAGAGAGAGGCTCTGCTCGAATGCGAGAGGATCTGGGCGGAACGGCGCAGGCAGTTCTTGGGGAAAACCGGATCGGTAAACGGTTGGGATAGCAATGCGGGTACGGCGCCATTTTCCTCTCCGCGGCCGCGTAAGGACGAAAGCCGCCTGCCGTCGCTCTCACCCTCCATTCCAAGCCAAAGCGAGTGAGCAATGGGTGGCACCTCCGTCATCGACCAGTTTCTGGAAACCTTCACCCGCTACATCGATTCCGGATTTGGCCTGGTCGGGGACGAAGTCGGATATCTCGCCACGACGTTAGCTGCAATCGACCTCACGCTTGCGGGCCTGTTCTGGTCCCTCGGAAGTGATGAGGAGATTCTTGCCCGGCTGGTCAAGAAAACCTTGTTTGTCGGTGTCTTTGCCTACCTGATCGGCAACTGGAACAGCCTTGCCCGCATCGTCTTCGAGAGCTTTGCAGGTCTTGGCCTCAAAGCCTCGGGCACGAGCCTGTCATCGGCAGATTTCTTGCGGCCAGGTCGGATCGCGCAAGTGGGGCTCGATGCCGGCCGTCCGATCCTGGACTCCATCTCGGGCCTGATGGGGTATGTCAGCTTCTTCGAAAATTTCGTCCAGATCGCGGTCCTGCTGTTCGCCTGGATCGTGGTGCTGCTCGCCTTCTTTATTCTCGCCATCCAGCTCTTCGTCACGCTGATCGAGTTCAAGCTGACGACGCTTGCAGGTTTCGTCCTGATCCCCTTCGGTCTGTTCGGCAAGACCGCCTTTGCGGCCGAACGGGTGCTGGGCAACGTCATCTCCTCCGGCGTCAAGGTTTTGGTCCTCGCCGTCATCGTCGGCATTGGATCGACCTTGTTCTCGCAGTTCACGGCAGGCTTCGGCGGCAACCAGCCGACTATCGAGAACGCAACGGCGCTGGTGCTCGGCGCTCTCGCCTTGTTGGGCCTCGGCATTTTCGGACCCGGCATTGCCAACGGCATCGTCTCCGGGGGTCCGCAGCTCGGCGCAGGCAGCGCCGTCGGGACAGGACTTGCCGCCGGTGGTGTCGTTGCGGCTGGCGCTGGCGTTGCGGCCGGCGCTGCCGGTCTCGCCGGCGGCGCAATTGCAGGTGCCGCACGTGGTGGAAGCGCGATTGCAAGTGGAACCATGAGCGTGTTTCGGGCGGGGAGTCAGTCCGGCTCCGAGGCGAGCGCGTCCGGTGCTGCAAGTCCCTTGCGCTCGGTCGCAGCTGGTCTTGGTGGAGCGGCCAGCGATGCCGGTAAGGGGGAAGGCGATTCCTCGAGAGCTTCCGACAGTGCGCCCGCATGGGTGCGGCGGATGAAGCGGGCGCAGACGATCAGTCATGGCGCATCGGCGGCAACGCACGGGATCCGCTCAGGTGATCACGGAGGCGGCGGCGGATCTGTCGACCTTTCGCAAGAGGATCACTGACGCCTCCTTTCTTTCGAATTCGGTTCCCTGCCATCTCCCGAGGTCAAGCAATGTTCAAACGATCGGCTGTTCACTATGGCCGCACGCCGGAGCCCGTCACTCCCTATCAACGCGCAGCCCAGGTCTGGGATGATCGCATTGGATCTGCGCGCGTGCAGGCCAGGAATTGGCGCCTGATGGCCTTTGGCTGCCTCTTCTTATCCGCTGGTTTCGCCGGCGCCCTGGTCTGGCAATCCGCCCACGGAACGATCACGCCCTGGGTGGTCGAGGTCGATCAGTTGGGGGAAGCCAAAGCCGTTGCTCCGGCAAACGCCAGCTATCAACCGACCGATCCGCAAGTAGCCTTTCACCTGGCGCGCTTCATCGAGCATGTGCGTGGCCTGCCGATGGACGCCATCGTCCTTCGCGAAAACTGGCTGCGCGCCTACGACTTTACAACCGATCGCGGTGCGGCCGCACTGAATGACTACGCCCGCAATAACGATCCGTTCGCCAAGCTCAGCAAGACGCAAGTGGCGATCGAGGTCTCGAGCGTCATCCGGGCATCCCCTGAGAGCTTTCGCCTCGCCTGGATCGAGCGCCGCTACGACAACGGCCAGCTTGCTGCAACCGAGCGGTGGAGCGCGATCGTCAGCATCATCGTGGAGATGCCTCGCGATCTGGATCGGCTGCGGAAGAATCCACTTGGCATCTACGTCAACGCCATCAACTGGTCGAAGGAGCTGGGCTAGTCATGCCGTCACGTTTCGTTATTGCGTCACAGAGGGTCCGCCCGAGCCTGGCCCTGGCTCTTGTTATTGGTGTGTCCCCCCTTGGCGGTTGCACCACGTTCAAGCCGCCGCAAATCAGTTACGATAGCGATGTCCCGCCCGCTCCAGATCTGCCGGCGCTTGCCGACGATCGGCCGCGCCCGCTGCATGTCCCACCGACCTGGAAGGCGGCGCGCGGCGGCAAGAACGCGGAAGCCAAGGAGCCAATTGAACGGATTGAGACCGCGAATGACGCCGCACGTGTACAGCCGCGAAAGGCTGGCTACTTCAATGCGGTGCAGGTGTTTTCGTATAGTCCGGGCGCTCTTTACCAAATTTATGCCGCGCCGGGGCAGATCACGGACATTGCGCTGGAGCCCGGCGAGCAGCTGATCGGCTCGGGGCCGGTCGCCGCCGGTGACACCGCTCGCTGGGTGGTCGGCGACACCGAGAGCGGCAGCGGCGAAACGCGACGTGTGCACATCATGGTGAAGCCGACACGTCCCGCGATAGAGACCAATCTCGTCGTTAACACGGATCGCCGCACTTACCTGATGGAACTGCGCTCCCGGGAAAAGCCCTACATGCCACAGGTCGCGTGGTTCTATCCGGAGGATCGGACCGCGCGTGGTCGAGCTCTGCCGCCCACACCCGTCATCCCGGATCAGGCGCTGCGCCGTTACCGCTACGCCATCGAGGGAGACAGCCCGCCCTGGCGTCCTGTCAATGCCTATGACGATGGGCGTAAGGTCTACATCGAGTTTTCGCCCGGCGTCGGTCAGGGCGAGATGCCGCCGCTGCTCGTGATCGGGCCTGACGGCAAGACCGAGCTCGTCAACTATCGCGCTTACGGCAATGTGCTGATCGTCGACCGGCTGTTCGCGGCCGCGGAACTGAGGCTAGGCGAGGAGCACCAGCAGAAGGTCAGGATCCTCCGAACCGACGGGAGGTCGCTGTGACAGAGACTGGCCAGCCGAATGACACGCCCAAGGACGCTCCTCGGGTTAAGCCGCCGGAAGATATCGCCGAAACCCTTCGGCTCCGGCCAGATCGGCCGCAAGTTACGCGCCTATCGCGCAAGGTGCTTGCGGGCGGCAGCGCCCTTTTGCTGGTGCTCATCTCTGGTGCGGTCTTCTGGGCTCTGCAGGAGAAGCGATCGCGCTCGCCGGCCGCCGAGGAGCTGTACGCGACCGACCACCACAATGTCGCTGATCAGCTCGCAACCTTGCCGAAGGATTATGCTGAGATCCCGAAGGAGGTGCCGCGCCTTGGACCACCTTTACCCGGCGATCTTGGCCGGCCGATCGTCGCAGCACAGGGCTCTTCGACGTCCAGCCCGCTCGGTGTTGACGCTGAACAGCAGCGCGTCAATCAGGAGAGCGAGGCGGCACGCACCAGCAAGGTGTTTGCCAGCACGAACGTCCGCGCACAGGCCCCTGTCACATCGCCAAGTGAAGCCCCATCAAATGCAGCGCCATCATCTGACGAAGCATTTGCCCAGAATGGCCAGGATCGAAAACTTGCGTTCGTCAGTGCTTCCGTTGACCGTCGAACCACCAGCCCCGATCGCCTGGCAAGACCGGTCTCTCCCTTTGTGGTCCAGGCGGGAACGGTCATTCCGGCCGCTCTTATCACGGGCATTCGGTCCGACCTGCCTGGGCAGATTACCGCCCAAGTCACAGAAGCGGTATACGATTCCCCTACTGGGCGAGCTCGCCTTATTCCGCAAGGAGCCCGGCTGATCGGGACGTATGATAGCCAAGTCGCATTTGGCCAATCGCGCGTGCTCCTGGTGTGGACGCGCCTCATCATGCCAAATGGACGGTCGATCGTCCTGGAGCGGCAGCCGGGCGCGGACGTCGCGGGCTACTCTGGGCTTGAGGATGAGGTCGACAACCATTGGAAAGAGCTGTTGGGGGCCGCTGCGCTGTCGACGCTGCTCGCCGTCGGCACCGAAGTGAATTCCGGATCGGATACGGGTAGTACCAACAGCGACCTCATCGCTGCGCTCCGCCGCGGGGCGGGGGACTCGATGAACCAGACGGGCCAGCAGGTGGTCCGCCGCAATCTCAACATCCAGCCGACCTTGACGATTCGTCCGGGATTTCCCCTGCGGGTGATCGTCAACCGTGACCTGGTGCTCGAACCGTACAGAGGATGAGGACGATGTCAAAACTCAAACTCGGAGCCTTAGAAGACGATAAGCCCATCAAGGTGACACACGAACTACCTGCGAGCGTGCACCGCGATCTCGTGTCATACGCTGAAATCCTCGCCCAGGAGACTGGCCAGCCAATCCAGGATCCATCGAAACTCATTGCACCGATGCTGGCGCGGTTCATGGCTGCCGACAGGAGCTTTCGGAAAGCTCGCCGAGCTCGTCAGCCTCCAATCGGAGGCGAACGGTAGCGCGCTGTGAGCAGCTTCAGGAATTCCCGCAGGGCCGGGTTTTCATTGTCGGGGCGCCAAGAGGCCGAAAAGTCGAAGCGGCTGGGCCCCGCGCCATCGCGTAGCTCTCGGTACACAAGGCCCGCAATATTTGCCCCCATATCCGACTCGAGCACCAGGCTTATTCCCGTGTTCATGCTGATTAGGCTCTTGATGATGCCAGGACTGACGTCGTGACGCTTGATCTTAGGGCGCTCCTCAGGCGAGAGGAGCTTGGAAATCAGAAGATCTTCGAGCTCCTTTCCCGGGTCATAATGGCTGAGTAGCACTGTCTCGTCCCGCAGGTCAGCCCAGCACACAGTCTCTCGCATGGCGAGCGGATGATCATGGGGCAAGGCCACCAGAACACGCTCGCTCCAAAGCGGCATTTCTTCGGTGTTCAACAATGGGAGCCTCCCTGTCACGATCAGCACATCCAGCGCGCCGTTTCGAAGCGCCGCGGCCAAACGCGTCCGTGATCGTTCGACCGTCACAAGTTCGATCTGCGGGAATCGCTCTTTGAACGCGAGTAGCGACGTTTGCAGATTGCCTGCCGAAAGTGAGGTGCAGAAGCCGACGGTCAGACGGCCGGTTTCGCTGTTATGGACAGATATCGCGGTGGCGAGCAGCGCGTCGAATTCTTCCAGAATGCTCCTTGCCAGGCGAAGCACGTCGCGGCCGGCCTGCGTCGGTCGCACGCCTCCGCTATAGCGCTCGAAGATTGCGATGCCCAAGTGGTGCTCGATTTCATCGATTCTTCGGCTGAGACTCGATTGTTGCGACTTCAACAACTCCGCGGCTCCGCGGAAGCTGCCGCAATCGGCCGCAGCAACAGCCGATCTCAGGTGTTTCAGCTCGATTGCCTTGCTGGCTTGAAGGGAGGGTCTTGATCGACGTGGTCTGTGCATCGTAAGTCTTAAGCAGATGGGTTTTCCGCTCCAATGTGCAGCGATGCCCCGATTGTACTTGCTTCCAGATCCTAGGCGGCCGCTCGGATGACTGGCGCCCAGAGCACCGGACCTGAGATGTGTCCCGCTTTGCGGATGCGATGCAACGCATCGGGCGAGACCTCGAGGTATCCAGCAATGGCCGTGGTGTTTCCGAGAGGACGAGCTTTTCCGATCGGGCGGAGGGGCCAGCCTGCGCGCCGAAGAATGCGCTCCATCCGGGCGTCGGTGACAGTGACGATTTCGGTCAACTCGATGGAAAGGCTGAACTCAATCATGCCCGCAAACAGCTCGTAAGTGGCAGCAGCAAGTCCGCCCTTAGCCTTCGGTGCATCCGACGGAACATCGAGCGCAAATCGGCTGCTCTCCCAGATCCGATCGCCTCGTGGCGCCGGCTGCCCGTCCAGAAGGATTGGGAAGGTGTCTCTCAACATGGTTGGGCCGGTTGAAGGCAGAAGCCGGACGCAACCCTGAAGACATGCATTGCTTGAGCGGTTCAGTAGGTGCACCGGCCGAAGGACATCAAACTCGTCGACCTCCATGTCGCCGCTGACCCCGACGTCCCAATCCAGGCGCTGTTTGAAAACACGATACCTCAGTCGATGCATCTCGGCGAGATCATCGAGGAACTCGCCGTAATAATCTGGGGTGATGAGCTGCATCATTCTTGCCTCCCTGCTTTGCTCGTCAAACAAAGCAGAGAAGTCGAAGCTAGCGCATCCTGTGCAGTCACACAGGTGTCTATGGCGAGGCGGCGCTCTATCTTCGAAACTTTGCCTCGGTCAATAGGACGACGGCTTGACGAAGCGAGCCAACGCCGAGCTTCGCTCGGGCGTTATCCAGGTGAAAGCACGCGGTACGCTCGGACATGCCGAGAATAATCCCGATGTCGCCAGCAGATTTGCCGCGCGAAGACCATTCAAGGCATTCGAGCTCTCGGGGAGACAGCACCACACCGCCGACCATGCGATCGGCGGTCCAGAAACGCCTTGCATGTGCATGGAAGAACGTCGCGATTAGTCGCAGGTTCTGGGCATGTTTGAGTACCGAGCGCTCAAAATTGGTGCGACGGTCGTCGGTCGCAAAGCTCAGCGCGGCGAGCGGACCGTTGTCATCGTGGATTGGAAGTGTGAATCCATAACGGATGCCGAATTTAGCAGCCTCTTCAAATAAGTCGCGCTCCCGTTCCGATCGGATGGGCGGGCCAAATTCCAGCCCCCATTGAAAAGGCTGACTATCTCGAATCGCCCGACGCACCACGGGATCAACAGATTCGTACTTGTGTCGAAGGTAGTGTGCTGTCCACGATTGTGGGTATGTCGAGATTAGGTTCGGGCGCCCACCCGGTTTGCGGGAGAGCGCAAGATAGGCGAAGCAAGATAGATTCAGCGCCTCGGCGATATCTGCCATCCCCTGCTGGGCAGAGTCACGATCTGTGCTTTCGGCGAGCCGGTCGGCGAGTTTTTGAAAGGCTCGATGCAGCGCGGGTGACCACACGGTGTCCTCGGTGATTGATAAGGCGAATCGAAAGTGTTCTGAGCGGGCTGCTCGGGAAACTTGCGTCCAAGTATGCTGGTCCCAGGTCAGCTGCAACCTCGACAAGCCGGGGCTGGGCGGATTCCATTCTACGGTCTTTGCGAATTGTGGGGCTAGAGGCTTCCTCTAGATCTCAAACTTTGATCCGTTTGGAATCCTGCATGATTACGGAAAACGATGGTGAATTTCCGCAAGGTTTGGCCATTTACGTCGCAGCTTGTACTGCTCTTTCGATTAAAAGCAGTCTCAAGGAGATCGCAAATGAAGATCGGTGTTCCCAAGGAAATCAAGACCCACGAATACCGCGTGGGCCTTACGCCGGGAGCCGCCCGCGAATACGTGGCCGCCGGTCACAGCGTGCTCATCGAAACGAACGCTGGCGCTGGCATTGGCGCAACGGATGAGAACTATCGCAAGGCGGGCGCAACGATCGTGGGCTCCGCTCGGGAGGTGTTCTCATCTAGCGAGATGATCGTGAAGGTCAAGGAACCTCAGCCTTCCGAATGGACCCAGCTACGAGAGAACCAAATTCTATTCACATACCTGCATTTGGCACCGGATCCCGAGCAGGCGAAGGGTCTCCTCAAGTCGGGGTGCACGGCAATCGCCTACGAAACCGTGACTGATGCGCGCGGCGGACTTCCTCTGCTTGCACCGATGAGCGAGGTTGCAGGTAGGCTTGCCATCGAAGCGGCAGGTAGCGCCCTCAGGCGCCACGTCGGCGGACGGGGATTGTTGATTGGTGGCGTACCAGGTGTCCCCCCGGCCCGCATCGTGGTGATAGGCGGTGGCGTGGTCGGTACGCATGCGGCACGGATGGCGGTGGGTTTGGGTGCGGAGGTCACGATTCTTGACCGTTCGATTTCCCGACTTCGTGAACTGGATGAACTGTTCGAAGGCCGCGTTCGTACCAGGTTTTCGACAATAGACGCCCTCGAGCAGGAGGTATTTGCGGCGGATGCTGTCATTGGCGCCGTGCTTGTCCCCGGCGCGAGCGCGCCGAAACTTGTCAGCCGGGGCATGTTGAGCTCGATGCGCAGAGGCTCGGTGATCGTGGATGTCGTAATCGATCAGGGCGGATGTTTCGAGACATCGCGTCCGACTACGCACGCTGATCCAACCTACGAAGTTGATGGCGTCATCCATTATTGCGTCGCCAATATGCCGGGAGCTGTTCCGCTCACCTCGAGCCAGGCACTGAATAACGCGACTCTTCCATTTGGGTTGGCTCTCGCCAACAAGGGATTTGCAGCCGTGCTCGAAGATCCGCATCTGCGCGCAGGTCTCAATGTCTACCGAGGCCGGCTGACTTATAAGGCTGTGGCTGAAAGTCTCGGCTTGCCGTTTTCACCGATCGATCAGGCCGCGGCCTGATCCCAGAGGCCTCCCTAGGAGGCGTTTTCCTCCCTGACTTGGCGGGCCACTCCTTCGGGAGTGGCCCCTTTTTTTAGACCGTCTATGAATTGTTCAGAGAAACTTGAGCTGCGGCGGAAGCAAGAAACTAACTTGCGATATGAGTTCAGTAAGGAGGACCTTGCGGCTCTAGTAGTCTGCAAAAAAGAGCACTGTTCCAGTATATCCGTCCAATCTGCATACTTCCAGACCTGACGCAGCGCTCATGGCGTCGACCGGTGCGCCCGCAGACCACTCCCAGATCCCCTGAGGTGAGCTCGCCACCAGGAGCATACTGATCATCATGGCTGCGCGGCCTCAGAAATGATATTCCTACGTACGACTCCGCCTGTAGTCGCCAAGCAAAACTTCGTTAGCGGAATGATCCGGTACATCGTCCTTCCACCGCACGGATCCGAACGGGCGTTCTAGCATGCGACGAATACGCACGGGCTCGGGACCGGTGTGGAAGGCCGCCGCTTGACGGTCTAGCGCGCGTTCGGAGTGGGTCGATCGGTTGCGTTGACGTAGATAATCAAGCCACGTCGGGCAATGGTAGCGCTCGGTCCACAGTTCGGGATCGGCAATATCACGTGCGATCGACCAGCCATACGCGCCATTCCGTTTCCGGAACAGCTGCACGTCTTGCATCACATTGTGAAAAGCCCGCGCATTCTCTTGTGCCACGCGATATTCGATTTCTATCACAAGCGGTCCACTACGATCGGTTAGCGCAAGCCTAACCTCGGGATGCGCGAGCGCCTCGGCGTCCTCGCTTCGTGGGTTTATGCGAGGCATGCGAAGCCAGAACCCCAATAGCGGAGAAATCAACATCAGGACGGCGGATAACAAAAGTTCCGTTTCGACGCCGGCGGCATCGGTCAGGCGACCCCAGCCCCAGCTACCGACGGCAATCCCGCCCGAGCTCGCGGCCTGGTAGGCCGCGAGCGAGCGTCCTGCGACCCAGCGCGGTGCCGACAGTTGCACGCCAATGTTGAAAAGGGCCCACGCCATCATCCACACAGCCCCTGCAAGGACAAGAGCGACCGATGTCAAAACCAGCTCGCGGCTCAACGCCACCGCGGCAAGCGCGCCCCCCATCGACAGTGCGCAGGCGCGGATTGCTGCCTCACCGCTCATGCGCTTCCGCACTTCGGGTACATTTAGTGCTCCGATCACCGCGCCAAGGCCAAACGCGCTGAGCGTAATCCCGTACGTCTGGGCATCGCCTCGGAGGAGATCGCGCGCGACTAACGGCATCAGTGCGATAATTGCGCCGCCGATCACGCCCGTGATCATGGAGCGGATCAGAACAATTTTGATCGGGGGCGAATTAGCGATGTAGCGCACCCCCGAAACGATGGCACGATTTAGCTTTTCGGGGGGGGGATACGAGGGCTCGGAAATTCGCTTCCACAAGAATAGCGTAACAAGCAGCGGCAGATATAGCAACGCGTTCAACGCGAAGGAAGCTACTGCGCCCGCTATCACAACCACAATGCCGCCAATCGCCGGTCCGACGCTGCGCGCGATATTGTAGCTGATACTGTTCAGCGCGACCGCCGCTGGAAGTGCTTCCGCTGGCACCTGCTCGCTAACGGAGGACTGCCAAGCAGGATCCATCAGAGCCACGCCGCTGCCGATTACGAAACACAATAGCAGCAAGAGGTCCGGCGTGATCAGGCCGCGCCAGGCAAGTGTCGTCAGCGCGGTCGCACCAGCGAGCGAGATGCCGAGGGAGACGAGCATCACGATGCGACGGTCATACATGTCAGCAATCGCGCCGGCCGGCATCGAGATCAGCATAACGGGCAGCAACAACGCAGTCTGGACTAGCGCAACTTTGTCGGCCGACGATGTCATCTGAGTCATCGCCCACGCCGCGCCGACGCTCCGAATCAGGGCGCCCAGGTTCGCAAGCAGACTTGCCAACCAGATGCGCCGGAAAGTGAGGTGGCGGAACGGCGCAGTGATGCCTTCAGCGCTGAACGTCCGAGACTTGGGAGAATAAGTCATCTCGCTTGCTGCCTTGCCTCCGATGAATTGAAGAGAGGATCCGAAATCGGTTGCTGAACGGGTGCGCGGCCCTGTTTAATTTGTGCCGCATGCGCGTGCGAAAAGCCTTAAGAGAGCCAAGCTTGCTCCGAGCTTTCGCTGTGGTGTTGTCCCTAGTCACTCCGTGCGACATGCCAGCGGCTTCGGCCAGCTGTGGCGCGCACTTAATGGCGCCAGAGGCTGCATTCTCTGAGATAGGTATTGATCCCGAACAGTGGATTTTATCGTGGCCGGCTGTGGGAAGCGAGCTGCTGCGTTAGCCGGGCCGCGGATGAACCGCCGCCGATTTCTTGAGATTCGCATCGTCTCGTCAGAGTGGAAGGGCAGCAACCATTGAAGGCATGCAGGCGGACGTCCTGCCCGCTAAACCGGTCTGCAAAAGGTTCACTTACCGATATACTACAAGATCGATATGGCAGTTTGCAGCGTTTTCCCCGCATTGAGCGATGAAAAAGCGCGCTACGCGAGGTGTGCTGGGCAAGGCGCCAACCTCTATTCGGTAAACGTTTGCCAGGTCCTCCGCGATCGAGTTAGTCAGCTCGCTCGCGCCACAAGGCTCAAGCGATAGACAACCAGCGCCGCGAATCTGGGTGAGAAGCTGCTCGAGTTGGGAATTGCACCTCTTGCGCAAATGTCTGCGCTCGCTTCGTAGCGTACCGGCGGCAGTGCGCTTACCTGATCTGGCGATGGACAAACGAGGACAAGCAGATTCGCTTGGCGAGATACGCTTCAATCCTCGGATGGAGCCTCGATTGGAATAGCAAAGCCGGCTTTTACCCGGTCCATCACCACCATCGTCTTGAAGCCTTTGATATCAGGGTTCTCACGGAAGAATCGCCGGGTGAACTGCTCATAGTCGTCCATGGTGCGTGCGGTAATGTACAAGACAAAATCAGCATCGCCTGTAACGTAAAACCCATTGACGACTTCAACCGACGATTTGATAGCCTTTTTGAATCGATCAATTATGTCCGAGCGCTCGCGCTCCAAGGTCACCAGCACAAGCATCTGAATAGGTCGTCCTACCGCCTTCGCCGAGACGATGGAAACGTCGGCCTCGATGATGCCGTCCGAGCGAAGCCGCTTTAGTCTGCGTTGACACGCGGTAGCCGAAAGCCCGGCCAGTTCGCCAATCGCCTCGGATGTCAAACGGTTATTCTTTTGCACAATCTCGAGGATGTGAGCGTCGATTCGGTCGTATTGCATAACCGGCTCCGGGCCTGAGAGGAAATTCTGCAACGAGTTGTAGCTTGACGCAGAAAAACATCTCTAAGTGGGGAAATCTCATCGAAAAGCATCATTACGACACCAGTATCGTCCATCCGTCGGCAATTTCAACAAATATGCGCCGCGTGACTTGCAAAATGATCTTTGAAAGGCCTCGCTCCTGCTACTCAGACGCACCGCGAAGATCACAGCGGCGAAATAGAATAAGAGTTGCCGTGGATCCACTGGCGTTCGGTGCCGGTATGACGTCGGCCCTCGAGTGCGATGGGCCTCTTTGTCGATGACGACAAGTTCGTTGCCCGGGAATATCTTTCTGCTCGGTCATGCAGAGATCCGCAACTCTCTTGCCTGGCATCAATCCGTAAGCGGTTATACGGATGATGGTTGCGTCACATGGAGGCTGTTGAAGTCGACGGCGCCAAGTGGCTCATCGAGATCCTCGTCTGAGCAATTAAGTTCTCGGGTCCTAAGCCGGTGAGGGTAACGTGTTCGTATGATAGGACTGCAAGATCCTGCTGTGGCGCAGTCAAGCGATATGCCCCCGGCTTTGATGGCGCCGGGAGCATGGTTTTGTCGAACTGAATAAGGCTAAACGCCTATCAGGCCGCGGATCGGCTCAGCCGAACTTTACTATCATCTGTCGCAATGACGTCCGCGACCATCTCAGCTGTGACCGCGGCTAATGTCCAGCCGAGATGACCATGACCCGTGTTGTAGAAGATATTCGGCCTTTTACCTCGGCCGACCCTCGGCATCATGCTGGGTGTCATAGGACGCAAGCCTGCCCATGGCACCACCTGCGCGGTGGACGCATCCGGAAAAGATCGCTCTACCCAGCGCACCAGAGGCTTGATTCGGTCCCAGCGGATGTCGCGGTTCTCGCCGTTGAACTCGGCGGTCCCCGCGACGCGGAAGCGATCTTCTCCTAACCGGCTGGTCACTATCTTGGTGGCCTCGTCGAGCAGGCTGACACGGGGCGCAGCCTTTTGGCTCGCTTCGTCCCCGAGCTCGACCGTGATGGAGTATCCCTTGACGGGATAAATGTTTATCTTGTCCCCCAGCATTGAAGCAATGCGTCGGCTGCCGACCCCAGCGCAGACCACCGCTCTTTCAGCTTTAAGTTCCTCCCTCAGCGGGCCTTCTTCCCAGCGCACGACCACACCGTCTCGATCGGCTTGCATGCCGCAGATCTCCGCACCAAAGACGAAGCGCACGCCCCTTCGCTCGCAAGCCGCAGCGAGACCGCGGGTGAACTTGTGAATGTCGCCCGTTGAGTCAGATGGGGTAAAGAAACCACCGTAATACTGGTCACGCAGCGCTGGCTCTATCGCGAGCATTTCGGAGGGCGTCACGGAGCGACGATCCAATCCACCCTGCAGCAGCAACTGGTTCACGCGAGAAGCCGCATCGAAGTCGGCCTTACTCGAATAAACGTGTAATATTCCTCGCCGCTCCAAGTCGAAAGCGATGCTCTCCCGATCGGCAAGGTCAAACAGATGTTGCCGCGCCGCTATCGCCAGCTTTGTCGTTTCGATCGTATTGCGACGGTAATGGCGGATCTGGCCTACGAACTCCGCCAGCCAAGTATATTTGTGAAAACTGGGGCTTGGGTTCAGCAGCAATGGTGCGTCCTTGCGCAGCATCCACCTCAAGCCTTTTACGATCGTTGCGGCGTTATTCCAGACTTCGGCATTGCTTGCCGATAATTGACCGCCATTGGCAAACGAAGTGTCCATCGCGGGATAACGCTGGCGGTCAAAGATAGTGACCGAATAGCCGCGGCAGGCCAAGGCATAGGCTGTTGTAACTCCGGTGATACCGGATCCGATAATGATGATCGTGCTCATCGTATGCTCCAAGACAGGGATGAACGAACGGCGAAATGGCTTTCGCCATCACTCCGTCCCCAAATCTGTCCGTGCGCCTGAGAGCTTTCTCCGCAATCCTAGTGGATAACGGTCCCCTTCGGTGGGTGCCGACTGGCACCTCTCTCCAGATTGTCCTCGGTGTGCGGTCCTGGGCCTGAGAGTTTCCTTGGGGGGGTGCTCCGTCGGCGGCCATGTGCCTGTCGGGTCATCGCACTCTCCCGCACACCATCGTCAGACACGAGAACAATCTCAGACGTACTCACTACATGTCAAGCCAAGACGCATCGTTGAAGCTCGAAAATCGGCGGTGCAAGCGATGCTCGATAATGTTGCGCTGGCCAACCGTCCGATCACCAGCTGGTTGCCGCTAAGATCGCTGTGGTGGCCTAGCGTGTGACGATCATATCCGCTGGATGTCTCACCGGTTTTGAACAAGCTGTTGCTACAGAACGCAGCAATACTGCGATCTACACAAAAAAACGCACAATGTGAGCGTGGGGCAGCTCTAATAAATACATGGTGATGTAGGTCCTCCAACGCTGTGCGCGGCACGCATCTCTTTCAACGTCGAGTCAAAATGGACGTCTCCACCCCTGACTTCCTTGCTCTGCTGGCCGGAGAGTTCTGCAGCGCTCTGGCGTCGACGTTTCTCGCGTCTGGCAGTAGAATTGAGTCTTGCTTGGCGCGCGACGAACTGAGGTTCTCTGCTAATTCGGCGATCAACTCCGGCGATCTCCAAGTTGTGCGATTTCCCGTCGCTGCTCCGCCAAAGACGCCAGCCGATCACAAGACTCAGCTCGCGCGTTGCGCTATTCTGAGACTGTTCGGCCTGGGGTTGATCGGCTCTCAAACGCCTGCTCGCGCCTTACGAACTGGGATCTCAGCTCAAATAGCATGCTGTTTTCATATGAAGCCCAAAAGACGCGGGCGCCGAGTTGGGGATAGAGTTCGTACGCACTCGATCTGCGTTGAACTCGATGGAGAATCGCAGTGAGACATGCCGTCTTCGTCTTTTGCGTCGATCACGAAAGGGATCCGGTTGCGGGTCACGTTCTAGATGCCCTCAAGACCGAACGCACCCTTGTTCGAACGGGTTTAGAGAAAGCAGATTGGACTAATTCACTTGCCGCTCGGGTGCTGGCGCGAGCGCTATTGCGAACGTTCGATCACATGGACGAAGCGGTAAACTCCGTCCTTTGCATCGGTGGCGTTCACTTCGAACCAAGCTTTACGAGCGCCATATTGCAGTCACGCGACGAACCCCCGATAGCAGCAAGTCACGTCCTACCAAACCACTGGCTCGTGTCGGACGGCTATGACCAGGAAAGTCGTTTGGTCGATCTAAGAGCCTGCGTGCATTCGATCGTGGGTGGGATTCAAAGCATCGTGTACCACGATAAGCTGAAGGCTCCTTTCAAAGGTGTTGCTCGCCTGCTTGGAGAGGAACTCGGCGTCCCGATGCTTTCTCACAAGAAACTGCGCGCGGCTCTTTCAAATCATATCGAATGAGCCCGCGAAAGCTGTCATGTGCTGTCGGACCAGCATGTAAACTATCGGTCGCCCAGCGCTTGACGTATTTCTCTGGAGAAAAGCGATGAACGCTATTGGTTTTGGTTCGATTAGGACAATTCCGTACGATCCGTTTCCCCGGATCGAATACGAAGGCCGGGTCGAGCGCGCGCGGCGTTTGATGAAAGAGTATACTATAGACGCGCTTCTGGTGACGGCCGAACACAACTTGCGATATTTCGTTGGTGAGCCTAGCACGACGCCGCAGCAGACCACTCGGCCGCGATTTCTTCTTATTCTTTCGTCTGGTGAAGCTGTTGCAGTCGTTCCAGAGGGAATCGACCAGTTTTATAGAGAGACAACCTGGGTAAAAAATTGCCGGAGCTGGCCTAGTCCGAATCCGAAGGATGAGGGTGTGTCAGCACTTGCCCGAGCATTGCGTGAACTATTGCCAGAGCACGCCAGAATAGGCGTAGAGCTTGGCGCGGAGAGTAGGCTTGGCTTCCCTGTGGGAGATTTCTTGCGTGTTGCGGATGCGATCAAACCTCGGACGTTTGTCGATGCATCGGATCCGATTTTCACTCCCTTGCGAATGATCAAGTCTCCGTTAGAGGTCGACCGAATTCGAACTGTATGCGGGCTTGTTTCAGAGGCGTTTGAGAATCTGACACCGAAGCTGCGTCTGGGTATGACGGAACGAGAGGTGTGTCGCTTGTTCGAGGCCGAATGCTTCAGTCGCGGTGTCGAGAAGACGAGCAAGATCGTTGGTGTTTCTGGCCACGGAGGCTATACGCGGCCCTACGGTGTCCCGAGCGACAAAGTTCTGTCGGATGGAGACCTGCTGTTTATTGATGCGGGCTGTCTATTCGACTTTTATTGGAGCGACTTCGACCGACACTTTGCGTTCGGTGCACCTGATCCGCACACCCAGGATGCCTATCAAGTCGTTTGGGATGCCACCGAAGCGGGAATTGCCGCCGCTAAACCTGGCATTCCGATCTGTAGTGTCTGGAGTGCAATGTCAGCCGTACTAAATCGCTCAAACAATCGCGGTAAAGCCACGAACATCGGGCGAATGGGACACTCCATGGGTTTATGGATGCCGGAACTACCTTCGGTTCAACCGGACGATAAGACGATACTGAAGCCAGGCATGATCATTAATATTGAGCCAAGCACCTCCTATCCTTCGTATTTCGACGGATCACCGAAGCTGATGCTGCATGAAGAGGTCGTTGTCGTGACCGAAGCTGGCTCGCAATTACTCACTTCTCGTGCTTCTCGAACCATACCGGTGGTCGCCAAATAAAGAGACGGAAAGCCCGCAGCGGAAGGAAAAGCATGCAGAGTTGTCGCCGTAAGCCTCAAGCGGCCGGATACCAGCAAGCAATTCGGCGGTTTGTGGCAAGTTGGCGTTCAGGACGAGAGTGCAGAAGCCAACACGGCTCGCGCCCAATAGATGCAACGCCCAGCCATGACATTTCTACGATTTACTTCCCGCCTTCTCCATTCCAAAAAGTCAGAATGCGAGCAACTGCAGCAGAAAGTGCTCGGGGCCGCTCGAGGAGTGGTGCACGGAGACCCCGCCGCACACTATTGGCGCCGTATCGTAATGGATTAGTAAGTTGAGGTCTGACATGCATAGCGTTGAACAGTTCCGCGATCTGGAGCGTGAAGTAACCGCGTGGCGCCGCTATCTTCACGAGAATCCCGAGCTCGACTTTCAGGTACATAACACGGCGAGGTTCGTGACCGAGAAGCTGGCTTCCTTCGGCATCAATCACATCGAAACGGGCATAGCTGAAACCGGTATCGTTGCATTGATTCAGGGCGAGGGTGGAGACGGTCCCACGATCGGGTTGAGGGCGGACATGGATGCCTTGCCAATCCTGGAGGCCTCAAGCAAGCCATGGTCGTCGAAAGTACCTGGCAAAATGCACGCATGCGGACATGACGGCCATACGGCCATGTTGTTGGGCGCAGCGAAATACCTTGCCAAGACGCGCAATTTCAAGGGGTGCGTTGCGTTGATTTTTCAGCCGGCGGAAGAAGTCGAACTTCCATCGGGCGGGCTAAGAATGGTCCAGGAAGGAATTATGGACCGTTTCGCCATCTCCAAAGTCTTCGCGATGCACAACGCGCCGGGAACCGAGGTCGGCACGTTCAGCATCTGCCGTGGTCCTATCATGGCTTCGCAGGACGATTTTGACATTGTCGTGAAGGGGCGTGGCGGCCATGCGGCCAAGCCGCATGAGACCATCGATCCAGTCGTGATTGCGGCACAGATCATCGTTGGCCTGCAAACTCTGGTCTCGCGCAACACGAATCCAATCGATTCCCTCGTGATCTCCGTGACCAAGTTGAATGCCGCTAACGCCTACAACATCATTGCCGATCACGTCGAAATGGCTGGCACTGTCAGAACTCATGTTCCTGACCTGCGAGACTTCGCCGAACGCCAGATCATGGCGGCAGCCCAAGGCATAGCGCACGGATTTGGCGCGGATATCAAGTTTAAATACCGTCGGTCCGTCCCGGTGACCTTCAACCACACCCAGGAGACCGATCTGGCGATCAGGGCGGCACGCAGTCTCGTCGGGTCCGCTTCCGTGGACGAGAACCTCAAGCCGCGGATGGGGGCCGAGGACTTTGCCTACATGCTCGAGGCCCGGCCGGGCGCTATGATTTTCATTGGAAATGGACCGACCGCTGGTGTGCACAACCCGGCATATGATTTCAATGATGAAGCTTTGCCTTATGGGATCGGCTATTGGGTGAACTTGGTCGAGACATTGCTGGCTGGCTGATCCCATCTTGGCCCGAGCGCATTGAAGCGATTCCTTGCTTGATGCGGATTCGCAGCTGAATGTCGCCGACCGAACCGCGGGTGCAAGTCATCCGCCCAAAAGCCGACTTGTGGCCCGACAGAGGCTAGATGCTCCGCGTTCGACAGCTAGAGAGCCGCATCTGCGCGAAGCTGGCTCTGACTGTGTAGAAACAATGTTCGCCATTCCGACGATCATCTCCTCGTCCACTTTGCGGGCGCAGTTATGAGCAAGCCAACTCAAGAAGATTGCTGATCTCTGATCGAGGCAGCCGGGTCGGGCAACAGGGATTCATCAACACCTGCGTGCCACCGGAACCACGGGGGGTGGTCCTGTAATCAAGTGCTGCTTCGCGAGATGGCGAGATCGATTCGAAGGTGAATTCAGTGATTAGTCGTCCGTGAACAAGGCTCTAAGCGATTGAGCAGGAGTCAGTTTTCCGGTTGGGGGGGCATTTGAGATTGCAGGGATTGGGTGCGGAATCCGAGGCAAAGCGGCCACCGATTCCGACGGAAGGCGGCCAGCGATTCCGATCGAAAGCGGCCACCCAATCCGAACGAAGGCGGCCACCCTGTTGATAGGGTGAGACGGGGGGCGTTGTCGGCAATCTGAACGGGGCAAGGTCCCTCCTTTTGCGGTTCACGCAATGGGAGGTCCGATGCCCGCCGAGAGATTGCCGATGCGGAAGATTCGAGAAGTTCTACGCCTGAAGTATGCCTGTGGGGTGAGCGATCGGGTGATCTCCCGATCGGTCGGGATCGGTCGCACGGCGATCGCGGAGTATGTCCGCCGCGCCGCGGTGATCGGCATCACCTGGCCGATACCGGAGGAGCTCGACGACACAGCACTGGAGCGCAAGCTGTTTGCGCCAGCCGGCTACAACCCGCCGCGATCGAAGCCGCTTCCGGATTGGGGGCATGTCCATGCCGAGTTGCGCCGCCGCAGCGTAACGCTGGCGCTGCTGTGGGAGGAATACCGCGGCCATCATCCCGACGGCTACGGCTACAGCCGGTTCTGCGACCTCTACGTCGAATGGCGCCACGGCATCACGGCGACCATGCGGCAGACCCACGCGGCCGGCGAAAAGCTGTTCGTGGACTTCGCCGGCGATACCGTGCCGGTGTTCGACGGGCTTACCGGGGAGGTGCGCGCCGCCAAGATCTTCGTCGCGGTCATGGGAGCGTCGAACTACACATTCGTCCAAGCCCGGTTCAGCGAGGCGCTGCCCGACTGGATCGGCGCCCATGTGGATGCGCTCACCTTCCTGGGCGGAGTGCCGAAGGCGCTCGTCTGCGACAATCTGAAGGCCGGGGTGACGGTGGTGAGCCGCTACGAGCCAGGCGTCAACCGGACTTACCAGGATCTTGCCACCCATTACGGCACCACCATTATGCCGGCGCGGCCCCGCAAGCCGCGCGACAAAGCCAAGGTGGAGGCGGCGGTTCTTAT
>NZ_JBVVPN010000063.1:0-32798 GCF_055811035.1 Bradyrhizobium sp. MI1.10 | reverse complement strand
ATCCGGGACGGTCTGTCAGCGGTGAGACTTTCCCGGATTGCGCTTCGCTCCATCCGGGCTACCACTGACTAGCCCACACCCGCCATGAACGCCGCCAGCGCATCGCGGTCAGCCTCCGGCATGGTCAGGCCGAGCTTGGAGCGGCGCCACAGGATGTCCTCGGGAAAACGCGCCCATTCGTGGGTCATGAGATAGCGCACCTCGGCGCCCGTCAGCTCGGGACCGAAGGCGGCGCCGAGATCGTCCCGGGTCTTCGCCTCGGCAAGCACGACCGATAGCCGCGAGCCATAGGCCGCGACGAGGCGTTGGGCCTGCGTCTCCGACAGAAAGCGCCAACGGTCGCGCGCAAGATCGACCTCGGTGTCGAAACGGTCCCAGGCAAAATCTCCGCCGGGCAGCGCCGCGCCGGCGGTCCAGGGCGGCGACATCGGATAGAACGGCGTCAACTTCGTCACCGCGCGCTCCGCCCGCAGGCGCGAGGTGGTGACGTCACCGCCGAACATCGTGATCAGCGGCGCCTTGCGCCGCCGCGCGTCGAACAGCGTCGTGCCGTCACGCCGGCGCGCGGACGCCAGCGTCAGGTTGACGCCGGAGACCGCGCGCACCACGTCGGTCGGGGCAACGCGCTCGCGGAAATAGCGGCTCGCCGCTTCGCAGAGATAGCCGACATCGGCCCCCGGCATCGCGACGATCGCGGGATCGCCGGTGAAATCGTGCGTTACTGTTCCGATCAGGGTGAAATCGCGCTCGATAGGACTCGCGAAGATCAGCCGGCCATCGCTGTTCTGGAAGACGTAGACGTTATCGGAATCAAACAACCGCGGGACGATGATCTGGCTCATCTGCGTCGCCACCATGGCGGGTTGCGGCTGCCGCAGCACGGTCTCGGCGACCATCGACGTCCAGCCGCCGGTGGCGTTGGCCAGTGCCCGGGCCGTGATCGTGCGACGATGGCCGCGGTCGACCACCGCGAGCCGCCATGTATCGGTTCGATCGGCACGCACACAGCGCGCTCCAGTCCGAATCACGGCGCCGCGCTCGGCCGCATCCAGTGCCGTGAGCACCACCAGTCGGGAATCGTCGACGACGCAGTCCGAATATTCGAAGGCCGTGCCGAATGGTCGTTTCAGCGCGTTGCCGACCGGATGATGCGTGATGTCGAGGGTCGCCGTTGCAGGCAGGCCGCTCCGGCCGGTGAGGCTGTCGTAGAGGAATAGGCCAACGCGCAGCAGCCATGGTGGGCGCTCGTCGGAATGCGCCGGGATCACGAAGCGCATTGGCCGAACCAGATGCGGCGCGATCCGCAGCCAGGTCCGGCGCTCGGCGAGCGACCGGCGCACCCGTCGGAAGCCGCGCCGTTCCAGGACCGAGAGATCGCCGTGGATCAGCCGCGGTGTTGCCGAGGACGCCGCGCCGCCGAGATCGCCCCGCTCCAACAGGATGACCCGCAGGCCGCGGCCGGCGGCATCGCGCGCGAGGCTGACACCGTTCAGGCCGCCGCCGATGATCGCAAGATCGTAATCCGCCATGAAGCCGTCGAATGGGAGCGAAACGCTCGCCATCTCTAGAGCCATTTCCGTTCCGATGAAATCGGAACGGGGCTCTGGATTCCAGTTTGGCGCGTTTTCTTGACGCGAACCGGCACTTCGCTCGATAACGCTCTAACCGGTCTTGAGCGCAAGCTCCATGACTTCGGCGCGACCAACGAGGCCGGCATATTTTCCGATCGGCAGGGGCTTGCCGAGCAGATAGCCCTGCACGCCGTCACAGCCTTCCGCGGCGAGGAAGGCAAGCTGTTCCAGCGTCTCGACGCCCTCGGCGACGATCGACATTTCCAGGCCATGCCCGAGATCGATCACCGCGCGCACGATCGCTGCCGATTGCGGGTTGCGGCCGAGATTGATGATGAAGGCGCGGTCGATCTTGATCTTGTCGAACGGGAACGCCTGGAGATAGCTCAGCGATGAATAACCGCTGCCGAAATCGTCCATGGAAATGCGCACGCCGAGCGCCTTGAGCCGGCGCAGCAGCGCAAGGCCGCGATCGAAGTCCTCGATCAGCACGCCCTCGGTGATCTCGAGCTCGAGCCGGCCGGGGGCAAGACCCGTCTCGAGCAGGATGGAATGGACGAGCCCGACCACGTCGCCGTGCATGAACTGCGCCGGCGACAGGTTGACCGCGATCTGAAGCGGCGTCGGCCAGGACGCGGCTTCGCGGCAGGCCTCGCGCAGGATCCACTCGCCCATCTCGACGATCAGGCCGCTTTCCTCCGCGATCGGGATGAATTCGGCCGGGGAGACCTGGCCGCGCACCGGATGCTGCCAGCGCGCCAGCGCCTCGAAGCCGATGATCTCGCTCTCGGCGACGCTGTGGCCCGCTGCTCCCTGCGGCTGGAAGGCGAGCGAGAGCTCGCCGTTCTTGATCGCCATCGAGAGATCCTGGTGCAGCACGCGGCGATCGCGGATCTGCTGGTCCATCTCCGGCTGGAACAGGCTGATCGTGCCGCGCGATTTCTGCTTGGCGCGGAACAGCGCCGCGCCGGCATTGGCGAGCAACGAGGCGGCGTCGGCGCCGTTGTGCGGGAAGATCGACATGCCGGTGGTGACGCCGGCACGGACCGGGCGGCCGTCGATCTGGAATTCCTTGGCGACGGCATCACCGATCTGCTGCGCCAGCGCGAGACCTGCCTCCGGCTGCTTGCCGTCGATGATCAGGCCGAACTCGTCGCCAGACAGGCGCGCCACCACGCCGCCGCGCGCGGAGTCCTGGAGCCGCTGGGCCACCTCGACCAGGAGCTTGTCGCCGTGCGCATGACCGAAGACGTCATTGACCTCCTTGAGGCCGTCGAGATCGACGCACAGAACCGCGAACTCCTCGCCGGTGCCCTCGCAGGCCTCGATCATCTGGGTCAACGCCTGCAGGAAAGCGGCACGGTTCGGCAAATCGGTGAGGCCGTCGTGATAGGCCATGTGCGCCATGCGCGACTCGGTCTGCCGGCGATCGGTGACGTCCTCGTGGGTCTTGATCAGATATTGTGGCTCGCCGGTGTCGCTCAGCACGGTAGCGCGGCGGGTGAGAAACAGCCGCAGCCCGTCCTTGGTGGAGATCGGGTGCTCTTCGGTGATCATCCCGCGCTTCTTGATCGCGGCTTCGTCGCGCGCAATGATCAGCTTGGCTTCCTTGGGATTGAAGATGTCGGACGCGGTCAGGCCCGTGGCTTCCTCGCGCCTGCGGTTGAGGATCGTCTCCGCGCTGCGGTTGGCGAGCAGGTAGCGGCCGTCCTTGACCTGCTCGACGATCAGGGCCACCGGGATGTTGTCGACCACGAGCTCCAGGAACTTCTTCGTGCTCTCCAGCTCCTTCGACAGCGAGCGGCGATCGGTGATGTCCTCGAACACGAGCATCAGGAATTCGGGCTTGTTGCTCTCGTTGCGGACCACGATCCGGATCGAAGCAACCATGCGCCGCTCACCGGCGCGGTCGACCTCGAATTCGTTGCGAAACTGGCCGTCCTGCGAATCGAGTGCCGCCCGGTCGGTCGCCTCGATGCTGTCCGCCGAGACAGGCGCAAACAGCTCGCGCGCGTTCTTGCCGACGACATGGTCGCGCGAGAACCCCCAGAACCGCTCATAAGCGCTGTTGGCGAAGATGTAGCGACCATCCTCGATGTTCTTCGCGGCCACGCAGGCCGGCACGTGGTCCAGCAATGTTTCCAGGAACTGCTTGGTGGAGGCGAGCTGCCGCGACAGCCTGCGCTGCTCGCTGACGTCCAGATGCGTCGTCACCGAGCCGCCATTGGGCAGCACGAAATATTTCACCAGGATGGCCCGCCCGTCCGGCAGTTCGGTGATCAAGCCGTTGGTGCTTGCCGCCTTCTCATAGAACTCGTCGTTGGAGGCGCCCCCGAGCACACCGCGCTTGCGTCGCAGCTCAAGGAGTTCGTAGCCGTTCATGTCGGCCCAGAGATCCGACCGCGCCAGGCCGTAAATCTCGATATAGCGGTCGTTGCAGAAGATGATGCGCCGCTGCGCATCCGTCATCACCACGCCCTGGTTGAGATTGTTCATCGCGGAGGAGACGAAGGCATTGCGCCGCAGCTGCAGACGCCTGGTCCGGCGCAGCGAGGAATGGATCCACAGCGCGATCGCGACGAGGAACGAGCAGATCACGATGCCCGCGATCAGAGCTTCCCAGATCACGTTGGGATCGAGGTGGCCGAGATAGCTCGGAGGAGTGAAGCTGTCGGAGAGGGCAAAGGCGCGCGCAGGCGTCACCGCTGCGGCCAGGCACACGACGGCCTGCACCGCAATCGGAAGCGCGCTGCCCGCATGCCAGTTCTTCTCAGCCATCAGCCACCCGCGATTTCAGCGCCGATTGTCTGGCCTCGCGGGTTTGGATCGGGTAAACGCCTGTACGCGCAACGGAAAAATGTGGCACCAAATACGGCAATTGCCCTGACATGATAAATGCTTCCTTAACGAAAAACGGCCCCGTGCCGCCGTCCCGCGGCGTGGCACCATCGTCTCTTCGAGCGGACGTCCTGCACCACCATGGATAGGGTCGACTGCGTCGTCATCGGAGCCGGCGTGATCGGGCTGGCGGTGGCTCGAAAGCTGGCGCAAGCCGGGCGCGAGGTGATCGTGCTCGAAGAAGCCGAGGCCATCGGCACCATCACCTCCTCGCGCAACAGCGAGGTGATCCATGCCGGCATCTACTACCGCGCCGGAAGCTGGATGGCGCGCATGTGCGTCGACGGCAAGCACGCGCTCTACCGTTACTGTTCCGAGCGCGGCATCCCGCACAGGAATTGCGGCAAGCTGATCGTCGCGACCAATCCGAAAGAGACCGAGAAGCTGCAATCGATCAAGGCGCATGCCGAGGCCAACGGCGTGCTCGACATGCAGTTGCTCACGGGCGATGCGGCATGTGCGTTGGAGCCGGCGCTCGCCTGCGACGCCGCGCTGCTGTCGCCGTCGACCGGCATCATCGACAGCCACGCCTACATGCTCTCGCTGCGCGGTGAAGCCGAGGACGCAGGCGCGGCCTTCGCGTTTCACACCCCGCTGATCCGCGCCAAGGCGACCGCCGGCGTCATCGAGATCGAGGCGGGCGGCGAAGCGCCGATGACGCTGCAATGCAGCCTCCTCGTCAACGCCGCCGGGCTCTCGGCGACCACGGTGGCGCGCAACATCGAGGGCATGCCGCTGGAACGGATCCCGACGGCCTACCTCGCCAAGGGAAACTACTTCAGCTGCAATGCCAGGGCGCCGTTCTCGCGCCTGATCTATCCGGTGCCCGAGCCCGGCGGGCTAGGGGTGCATCTGACGCTGGACATGGCCGGGCAGGCACGTTTCGGCCCCGACGTCGAATGGATCGAGACGATCAATTATGAGGTCGACCCATCACGCGCCGAGCGCTTCTATCCGGCGATCCGCAAATACTGGCCGACGCTGCCTGACGGCGCGCTCATGCCGAGCTATTCGGGCATCCGCCCGAAGATCGTGCCGCCGGCGGTGGCCACGCAGGATTTCTTGATGCAGGGCCCGCGCGATCACGGCGTCGAAGGCCTGATCAACCTGTTCGGCATCGAGTCGCCCGGGTTGACGTCATCGCTCGCGATCGCGGATCACGTCGCCGAGCTCGCAAATGTCTAGTGGTTTAAAGCGAAGTGGATTCCAGTTGCGCGTAAAGAACCGCATCCAGACAAGAAGCTAGAGCCGCACAAATCCTTGCACGGTGCGCGCCTTGCAGCAGGGATGAGCGCAAAGACTCCCATCCCTGCCTGAAAGGGTGCGATCAACTCTACGCTGTTACGGGGGTTGCTAGTGGAGCGTGTCGCCGTGCCTGAGACGCTCGATCTGGTCCTTGACCATCAACTTCCGGCGCTTCAACTCAACAATTTGCAGGTCGTCTGTTGAAAGGTGCACGAGAGCTTCGTGCAATTCGTTTTCGAGAGTTTTATGCTTCCGTTCCAATTCAACCAGATGTGCCTGAATTGTCATTCGAAACCTCCTCGGTAGGGGTGAACCTTGGATTCGACCGGACGAGGAAGTGTACATCACCGATTCGTTCTGTCGATGGATATCAGTCGTCGCAGTGTCATTTTTAAAAATTCATATGTAACGAAGCGTGAGTAAGGGAACCACGCGGGAAAAATCCGTGATATCAATGCGCTTGCGCAACGCCGGAGCGACCGCAGAAATATCTCGCGGGAGATCGGCGCGCGACAGCCCGAGACCGCTTGCGATCACGGCGCGCAAGGACGATAGTTTCCACAGGGCATCCACAGCCTTAATCTCACGCCTATCGGTTTTTCGGCCACCGCAGACATGACCAATGAAGATGCGCGCGAACTCGAATCCGAGCTCGCCCGGTTGCACCAGGAACACCGAGATCTCGATGTGGCGATCGATGCACTGCATCAATCGCCCGCGCCCGACCTGTTGCGGTTACAGCGGTTGAAGAAACGCAAGCTGTTGTTGCGTGACCGTATCGCGTTCATCGAAGACCAGATCACGCCCGACATCATCGCCTGATCCACAGGAGGAGAGCTCTACGGCAGCTCGCCGCACGCGAATCCGCTTGACTCGAAAGGAACAAAATAAGAACATTTGCACACCAACGCCCCCAGGAAAACCGTCCAAGGAAAACGCAGATGTCGACAACCGCCCTTCTCGACAACAGCCATTATGAACAAGCCTGCGATCAGGCGATCGCGATGTGCGACGGCAATCTGCGCAGCACCATCAAGGCGCTGATCATGGCCAATGAATATCTGGAGGCCGAGCTGGAGGAATTGCAGGCGGCCATTTCCGCCGGCTGCATTCCGGAGACCTCACGCAGCAAGATGCGGAGCAAGAGCAGCGCAGCCTGAGCTGTCAGCTATCGGAGCCGACCATGTCCGATGTCACCTATTACGTTGCATTACCTTTCCTGACCGACGAGGACGGATCGCCGGTCGCAGGTGCGGCCGAGGAATGCCAGACCGCGGCGGCCGCGTTACGGCGCGCCGAGGTTATGTCGCACGGCGCCGGCCACACCGGCGCCGTCGCGTTCAGCCGCAGCGGCGATCCCATGACCGGCGAATTCGGCGACGCCAAACTGCTCCGCAGCTTTGGCAACGTACCGAAAGACCTCGGCACGCTTTAACTAGCTGCTGACGAGCCTGATGCGCGGCTCGTGCCGCCGGTGCGCCTTGCGCACATACATCGCGGCATCGGCCTCTTCCAGGGCGCGCGCGGCGTCGGACTGTACCCCGAGCAGGGCCACGCCGGCGGAAGCGCCCGCGCTTACGTGCTGGCCGCGAAAGACAAAGGACAATTCGTCGACAGCCTGCTCGAAGGCCGCGGCCTTCGCCTTGGCGTCGGTCTCGCTGAGATTCCAGAGCAGCAGCGCGAACTCGTCGCCGCCGAGCCGGCCGACCACGTCGGAGGCGCGGATCTGCCGCGTCAGCGTGGTGGCAATCGCCTTCAGCACCTCGTCGCCGGCCGCATGGCCGAAGGAATCGTTGATCGGCTTCAGCCGATCGACGTCGAGCACGATCAGCGCGCCGCTGGCGCGGTAGCGCTTCATGTAGGCGACGGCGCGTCCGAGCTCGCGTTCGAAGCCGCGCCGGTTCGGAATTTCGAGCAGGAAGTCGGTGTCGGCGGCCGCCTCGAGCTCCGCGACCCGCCGCAGCGCCCCCTTCAGCTTGCTCTGGAGGTCACGGATGGTCGCGTTGATGGCCGTCTTGATGACCGCTTTGGCGCCGTCATCGGCAGACGCTCCGCGTCGCGACGGTCTGGTCGGACGCTTGACCGGACGCTTAAGAGCAACTTTGGAGCGAGCGGCGCTGGTTTTCGGGCCCTTTTTGGCCTTCGCAGCGCTCGCCCTTTTTGGTTTCTTCATGGGCATCCTGCTCAATGAAGGCTTGCGGGGATTCACCAAGACAGGATAGTGCATTCCCTTCTCCTTGCCACCGCCTTGCGAGCCACCGGCCGGAACCGCTAATCTGGCCTATCTTCCTGTTTTTCGAGCACAATTCACGTCATGACCGCGCCGATCGCCATCATCATGGGAAGCCAGTCGGACTGGGACACGATGCGGCATGCCGCCGACACGCTCGCAGGACTCGGCGTTGCCGCCGACACCCGCATCGTTTCAGCCCACCGCACCCCCGACCGGCTGTTTACGTTCGCCAAAGGCGCCAAGACGGCCGGTTACAAGGTCATCATCGCCGGCGCGGGTGGCGCAGCCCACCTGCCCGGTATGGCGGCGGCGCTGACGGAACTGCCCGTGTTCGGCGTCCCCGTCGAATCCAGGACGCTCAAGGGCATCGATTCGCTCTATTCGATCGTCCAGATGCCCGCAGGCATCCCGGTCGGCACCCTCGCCATCGGCAAGGCCGGCGCCATCAATGCGGCGCTGCTGGCGGCCGCCGTGCTGGCCTTGTCCGACCCGGCCTTGTCCGACCGCCTCGCCGCCTGGCGCAAGGCGCAGACCGAGGCCGTGGCCGAGCGCCCGGAGGACAAGGCGTGACTGACGCAAAGCAGGTGAAGCTGAAGCCCGGCGACACCATTGGCATCCTCGGCGGCGGACAATTGGGTCGGATGCTGGCTATGGCGGCGGCACGGCTCGGCCTGCGCTGCCAGGTGTTCTCGCCGGATCCGGACTCACCGGCCTTCGACGTCGTCCTGAATGCGACCTGCGCCGAATATGCCGATGTCGAAGCACTCGAGCTGTTCGCCAACGACGTCGACGTCATCACCTACGAATTCGAGAACGTGCCGTCCGCGGCCGCGATGGTGCTGGATGCGCGCCGCCCGGTGCTGCCCAACCGCAAGATTCTCGAGACCACCCAGGACCGACTCGCCGAAAAGGATTTCGTGACCCGGCTCGGCATCGGCACCGCGGCCTATGCCGACGTCACCTCGGTCCCGTCATTGCGCGAGGCGATCGCCAGGATCGGCCTTCCGGCAGTGCTGAAGACCCGTCGCTTCGGCTATGACGGCAAGGGCCAGGCCATCATCCGCGAGGGCGACGACATCGCGAAAGTGTGGACCAGTCTCGCCACCAAATCGGCCATCCTGGAAGCCTTCGTGCCGTACGAGCGTGAGATTTCCGTGATCGCCGCCCGCTCGGCCACAGGCCAGGTCGAGTGTTTCGACGTCACCGAAAACGAGCACCGCGACCACATCCTGAAGATCTCCCGTGCGCCCGCGCGGATCCCGGATGTGCTCGCCGAGGAAGCGCGCAGCATCGCCGGCAAGATCGCGGGCGCGCTCGATTATGTCGGCGTGCTTGCCGTCGAGATGTTCGTGCTCGCCAACGGCACCGGACCCAAGGTGCTGGTCAACGAGATCGCTCCGCGCGTGCACAATTCCGGACACTGGACGCTCGACGGTGCGTCCGTCTCGCAGTTCGAGCAGCACATTCGCGCCATTGCCGGCTGGCCTCTCGGCAAGCCCGTGCGCCACGGCGAAGTCGTCACCATGACCAATCTGATCGGCGACGAGATCAACGAGTATGAGAACTGGCTGAGCGTGCCGGGCGCGACCGTGCACATTTACGGCAAGGGCGCGCCGCGTCCCGGCCGCAAGATGGGCCACGTCACCGAAGTGCGACCCACGACCGGCAAATAACGGGACCGCGGCGTATGCCGCGATCCCGCTTTGCGATTACGCCGTCTTTGCGCCCGCGACGACGCCGGTGGGTTCGTCGCTGAGCCAGCGATAGATCACTCCGCCCAGCGCGCCGCCGATCAGTGGCGCAACCCAGAACAACCAGAGCTGCGACAGCGCCCAGCCGCCGACGAACAATGCGGGGCCCGTGCTGCGCGCCGGGTTCACCGAGGTGTTGGTGACGGGGATGCTGACGAGATGGATCATCACCAGCGCGAGCCCGATCGCCAGCGGCGCAAAGCCCACGGGCGCGCGGCCGTGGGTAGCGCCCATGATGATGAACAGGAACATCATGGTCATGACCACCTCGGTGAGAAAGCACACGATCATGCTGTACTGGCCGGGAGAATGGGCGTCGTAGCCGTTGGACGCGAACCCTTTACTGACGTCGAAGCCGGGCGCTCCGCTTGCGATGACGTAGAGAAGCCACGCGGCCACGATCGCGCCGGCCACCTGCGCGATCACATAAGGCAGGATCTGTCCGGCCGGAAAACGTCCGCCGGCAGCAAGGCCGACAGTGACGGCCGGATTGAGATGGCAGCCGGAGATGTGGCCGATCGCATAGGCCATGGTGACCACGCTCAGCCCGAATGCGAGGGAGACACCGACCAGACCGATGCCGACCTGCGGAAAGCCGGCTGCGATCACAGCACTTCCGCAACCTGCGAATGTGAGCCAAAAGGTGCCGATAGCTTCGGCCGCGTATTTCTTCATATCCATGTGTCGTCCCCTGCTTTCAAAGATTCCGGAACAAAGCTCCGGAAACGGCCCCACCCTTGGCGTCAAATCTCCCAAATCAGGGCCGCACAGAGGTATTTTGCCTCATTTAATGGCTGAACTTGGCCCGAAAACCCGCTTGGCCGGTGGACATCCCAGGTTTTGTCTGATACATCCGCGCCCTCAAGGTTAAGGGCTTGTGCGTTTCGCCATCCCCTTTGACTTACCAGAATTCAAATCCGATCCACTGAAGAGGATGCCGCGTGCAGGTTCTCGTCCGCGATAACAATGTCGATCAAGCCCTCAAGGCGCTGAAGAAGAAGATGCAGCGCGAGGGTATTTTCCGCGAGATGAAGCTCCGCGGTCACTACGAAAAGCCCTCCGAGAAGAAGGCCCGCGAAAAGGCCGAAGCCGTGCGTCGCGCACGCAAGCTGGCCCGCAAGAAGCTGCAGCGCGAAGGCCTGCTGCCGATGAAGCCGAAGCCGGTGTTCGGCGCTGGCCCCGGCGGTGATCGTGGCGGTCGCGGCGGCCCGGGTGCTGGTGCAAGTGCCGGTCCGCGCGGACCGCGCTGATTTACCGGACTTGAGAGACTTCAGTTTTCGATGACGCGGGCCCCTGGCCCGCGTTATTGTTTTGTGAGCGGTGCCTTCCTGGGATGGGGCACTCCCGATGCGGCACTAGCGCGAGCGAACCGTAGATGGCCTCCCCTTTCCCCAAGCGCGGCTTGGCGCGGTTACGCCAGATCTTGCTGCAGCCATTTGCGCTGGCCTTGATGGGGATTTCGCTGTGCGGCTGCTCCTTCGACCTGGGATCGCTGACGCCGGAGAAGGAAAAGCCGCAGGAGGCACCCAAGGCGGCCACGACCGCCGAGAATGTGGTCAGCGCCGGCAATGTCAGCGAAGCCCAGGCCCATACGGCAAAGGCCCAAGCCTTGGCAAAGTCCGGCGAGACGGCGGCCGCGCTCGATGAATTCAATCACGCGGTCGGACTCGATCCCTACAATGCGCAGGCGCTCTATGGCCGCGCCCTGATCTACCAGGGCAAGAACCAGCACGATTTCGCGATCGCCGATTTCAGCGCGGCGAGCGGCCTTAACCCGCAGAAGGTCGAGCCGCTGCTCGGCCGCGCCAACAGTTATCTCGCCCTCGGCAAGGCCAAGGAGGCCGCGGCCGATCTGGATGAGGCTTCCGAGGCCGATCCCCACAATGCCCAAGTTTGGACCATACGCGGCCAGGCCTATGAACGGCTGGGCGACAGGACCAAGGCGGCGGCGTCCTACACCAAGGCGGTCTCGCTTCGTCCACGCGACGATGCCGCCCGCAGCGGCCTCGCCCGCGTCGGCGGCTGACGATTCTGGCGAAGCCGCAGGCGCCGTCTTAATCCGGGGTGACGCCCTTCGGCAGAACGGAGTGGAACATGGACTTGACGCCCGACAGCATGTCGTCGGCGACATTGGTCTTCGGCCGCGGCATGGACGCGCCGGCATCGGCGCGCAGATCGAGCGGGGGCGCGATCATCGGGACAGGAATGTCAGCCGGCGGCGTCAGCCGATTCGGGTTCTCGTTGCCGACCGAGGCCGTGTAGGGCGGGTTCGCCTGCGACGAGCCGCCATCGCCATAGGCCTCGGCTGCGGGCGTCGAGACCGTGATCGGCGGCGGCAACGGACGCACCGTTGACTGATCCAAGGGGATGATACGCGGAGCCTCCGGGCTGCGGGCGGCTTCGCGCACCGCAGGCTCCTGAGTCTTCTCGGGCGCCTTGGCTTCCGAAGACTTGGTCTCAACCGACTTGGCCTCAACGGCTTTACCCTCAGGCGACTTGCGCAGGCGCTCGATCGCGGCGCGCACGAGATCGTTGGCGTCGGGGGTTGCGGTCGGTGCGGCAGCAGCCGGCGCCGAATTGGCCTCCACCACCGGGGTGGCGGGAACGGGTGCACTGACGGCCGGGGTGGACTTGGCGACTGCCTTCTCGCGCGCGGACGGCTTGCCGCGCGGGGCGGCCTCGGCCGGTGCGACGTCCACCGTAGAAGTCTTTGGCTCCGCGGCGGGCTGATCGCCAGCCTTCTCGGTCGCCGGCTTGTCCGCCACCTTCTTCTCGGAAATACCCTTGGCCTTGACGCCCGGCGTGGGCAGGTTGGCCAGATCGGCGGGCTTGCCGTTCTTGCCAGCGTCGGCAGGCGCCATCACGGCCGCGGGTGCATCCGCCGCCGGCTTCGCGTTGATGTAATGATTAACGATGTATGCCCCGATGATCGTTGCGAGCACCGAGGGGAAGATGTCCATCGAGATTTTAGCGATGTATTTCAGCATTCCGGCCACTCCCCGCGCGATCTGATGCGGGAACTTTGAGGCATAGTGAGGGATCAACTGCGACGGATCAATGGCAAAGGGGTACGCCGGATTTACGACTTCAGCTCAACCTCAAGGAACACGATCTCGGTTGCGGTTTCGTTAAGCACATCGTGCTGGACGCCGGCCTTGCGAAAATAGGATTTTCCGGCCGCAAGTTGCGCCTTGGACCGCTCGCCATTGGGTGCCACGATGGTCATTTCCCCTGCGACCACGGGAACAATGACGTAGTCCATGCCGTGGGTGTGATGCCCGGTGGCGCTGTTTGGCGCGAGCCGCCACTCGGTCACCCGAACCTGCTCATTGTCGACCTGAACCTCGGACTCGGCGGCAAGCATCGGAACTCTCCTGGGGCATATCCGGAAAACCGGTTCAGGGCACGAAAACCATGAACACGTAGACGGCAAATACCACCATATGGACCAGCCCGAACAGGACATTGGTCCGGCCCGTACCGAAGGTCAGCATGCTCAAAAAGAAGGTCAGGAGCAAAAGCACGCTGCCCTGGCCGCTGAGGCCGAGCGTGAGCTCCTTGTCGAGCGCATAGGTGGCGACACCGACCGCCGGGATGGTCAGCCCGATGGTGGCCAGCGACGAGCCGAGCGCGAGGTTGATGCTCTTCTGAAGGTCGTTTTTGCGAGCCGCCGAGACGGCTGCGACGCCTTCCGGCAGCAGGATCAGGAGCGCGACCAGAAGTCCGGCAAAGGCAGGCGGCGCGCCGATCCTGGCCGCGACCGCATCGACCACCAGCGAGAATTTCTTGGCCAGCAGCACGACCGCCAGCAGCGCAATCAGCAGCAGCACGACGCTGAGCGCCAAGGTCCTCCCCGACAGATGCGCCTCCCCGCTCCCGCCGCCCGCCCGGTCGTGAACGAAGTAATCCTTGTGCAGCACGGTCTGGGTGTAGAGAAACACCCCATACAGCGCGAGTGTGACCACGTCGACGAAGCCGAGTTGAGCCGCCGAATAGACGGGGCCCGGCGTGGTGGTCGTGTAGTTCGGCATGATCAGGGTGATGGTCGCGAGCGCGAACAGCACGCTGAGATAAACGTTGGCGCCGGAGAGCTGAAAACCCTGCTCGCGATAGCGCAGGCCGCCGATGAAGATGCAGAGCCCGACGAGGCCATTGCAGACGATCATGACCACGGCGAACACGGTGTCGCGCGCCAGTTCCGGGGCCGGCTTGTCGCCCAGCATGATCGTGGTGATCAGCGCCACCTCGATGATGGTCACCGCGAGTGTCAGCACCAGCGTGCCGTAGGGTTCGCCGACCCGCTCGGCGATCACTTCGGCATGATGGACCGCGGCAAACACCGTGCCGAACAGGATGACGAGGAGCACGAGGGCGAAGACGAGCCCGCCGAACGACAGCGTGAACGCGTAGTCCGTCGCGCTGACGGCCGCGAACAGCAGCACGGCCAGCGCCGGAAAGATCCAGGCCGACCGAGGCATCGGATTGTGCGCGCTCATCCACCGGCTCCAATTGCTTCGCGCAAATTCATCGCATCTTGGGCGAGCAGTAGCAAATCGGGTGGCGGATTCAATGCCAGCGCAGGATCGGAGCGAACGGCAGCAGCGTCAGCAGCACGAATAGCGGGATCAGCACCGCGCTGGCGCGCACGAAATAACCGAAGAAGCTCGGCATCTTGATGCCGTTCTCGCTGGCGATGCTGCTCACCATGAAATTCGGCGCATTGCCGATATAGGTGAGCGCGCCCATGTAGACTGCGCCCATGGAAATGGAGGCGAGCGTGCCCGAGAGTTCGTGCATCAGCACCTGCGGGTCGCCGCCGGCGAGCTCGAAGAACAACAGATAGGTCGGCGCATTGTCGAGGAACGCCGACATCAGACCGGTGAACCAGAAATAGGCAACCTCGCGCGGCGTGCCGTCCGGCGCCGTCACGGCCGACAACAGCCAGGCGAACGCGCCGTGATGGCCGGCATCGAGCATGGCGATGACCGGGATGATCGCGACAAAAATGCCGGCGAACAGCTTCGCGACCTCGCGGATCGGCTCCCAGGTGAAGCCGTTGGCCTGCCTGTGCTCGTCCGGCGTCAACCACACCGACAGGGCCGCTATGGCCAGCAGCGCCGCGTTGCGGGCGATGTCTTCCAGCTCCAGCCTGGTTCCGAGAATGTCGAAGGCGATGCCGGGCTTCCACATCGCCGACGCCAGCAGGCTCGCGACGATGGCTGCGATCAGCACCAGGTTGACGAGGCCGCGGATGCGGACCGGCTTCGCGGCGCCGGCGGCGCTGAACAAAGGTTCGCTACGGAAGCGCCAGACGTCGATGACGACGAAGATCGCGAGCAGCAGTCCGGCAACGATCGCCGTCTGCAGCCAGATGGTCCGCGTGGTCCAGAAGAAGTCGACACCGTGCAGGAAGCCGACGAACAGCGGGGGATCGCCGAGCGGGCTCAGCGCACCACCGACATTGGCGACCAGGATGATGAAGAAGATGACGACATGGGCGTTGTAGCGCCGCGGCCGGTTGGCGCGGATCAGAGGGCGGATCAGGATCATGGCCGCTCCCGTGGTGCCGACGACGCTCGCCATCACGGTGCCGAGCGCAAGGATGCCGGCGTTGGCCGCCGGTGTCGCCTTGATGTCGCCCGTCACGAGAATGCCCCCAGCCACGACATAGAGCGAGAACAGCAGCACGATAAAACCGAGATATTCGGCGAGCATGGCGTGAACGAGCGCCGCCAGCGTCGCCGTGCTCCCGGCCAAGATGACGAGCGAGGCGAGTGCCAGCAGCGACCAGGCTGCGGCGATCTTGCCGTAATGATGGTGCCAGAATCGTGCAAATAGCAGCGGGCCGAGCGCAATCGACAGCAGCAGGCCGGCAAAGGGAAGCGCATAGGGCCAGCCCATCGCCGCGCCGTCGAGCCCGGTCGCAGCCCATGCGTGCTGTGGCAACAACACGACGAGGATCGCGGCGATGAACCCGCTCGCGCGCCGAACGACAAGTCGTCTAGGAAGCAATGAATCGCCTCGCCGTTTCAATCGCACCGAACGCATCGAGATTGTCGTGTCCACCGCCTGCAAAGCGAACGAACTGCTTCGGTTCATGCGCAAGCGCGAACAGACGCTCTCCGAACACGATCGAAATGGCAAGGTCATTGGTGCCATGCATCACCAATAGCGGCACAGTGACGCGCGGGATGCGCTCGTCGGAATGAAAGGGATCGCGCATCAGCAGACGCACCGGAACGAACCAGAACGATGATGCTGCAATGTCGGCCGTCGATGTATAGGGCGCTTCCAGGATGAGTTTTCCAACACGATGCTCCGAGGCGATCGCGACCGCCACGCCTGTCCCGAGCGAAAAGCCCCAGGCGGCGATTCGTTCCGCCGCGTAGCGCGCAGTGGTGAAGGCGTAGGCGGCCGCGGCATCGCGCAGCAGGCCCGCCTCGCTCGGCGCCCCGCTCGAGCCGGCATAGCCGCGATAGGACAGCGCGACGAGGCCGGTGCCGTCCGCCGTCATGGCCTTGAAACGGCTGACGCGACCGGCGAGATAATCGCCATTGCCTGGGAAATACAGGATCACGGTGCGGCCGGGCCTCGCCGGCACGTGCCAGACGATGACCTTCTCGCCATCAGAGGTGGTCAGGACGTGCTCTTCGGCCTCAGGGAGGCCTGCGGCATCCGGCGCGGTTCGACCGACGGGCGGGATCGGAAACAGCATCTCGCGCTGCCTGACATACAGCACGAGGAGACCGGCGCAATAGACGGTCACGAGCAGGATGGCGATCCACTTGACGATGGTCATGATGACACGGCCCGGCCCCCGTCAAGGCTTTGCACCGGCTCCGCAGCAATTTCATGACCTCGCGGGAGGCGCGCCGGCCGCACGCCGCCCAATGAGCGGTGTGCCATACGACGCGCTGCTCGCGCGTCGCTTTGGCAATGGCCCGCTTGCCTCCGCGCTACATCGCCTTGACGATGTTCTCGGTGACCTTCTTGGCGTCGCCGAGCAGCATCATGGTGTTGTCGCGATAGAACAGCGGATTGTCGATGCCGGCATAGCCCGAAGCGAGCGAGCGCTTGATGAACATCACGGTGCCGGCCTTCCAGACCTGGAGCACGGGCATGCCGTAGATCGGCGAGGTCTTGTCCTCTTCGGCGGCCGGATTGGTGACGTCGTTAGCGCCGATCACGAACGCGATATCGGCCTGCGCGAATTCGGAGTTGATGTCCTCGAGCTCGAACACCTCGTCATAGGGCACGTTCGCTTCGGCCAGCAGCACGTTCATGTGGCCGGGCATGCGGCCGGCGACCGGGTGAATGGCGTATTTCACCTCGACGCCTTCCTTCTTCAGGACGTCGCCCATTTCGCGTAGCGCATGCTGAGCCTGCGCCACCGCCATGCCGTAGCCGGGCACGATGATGACCTTCTGCGCGTTCTTCATGATGAAGGCCGCATCATCCGCCGAGCCGAGCTTGGCCGGCTTCTGCTCGCCGCCGCCACCGCCGGCCGCCGCGGTCTCGCCGCCGAAGCCGCCGAGGATGACCGAGATGAAAGAGCGGTTCATCGCGTGGCACATGATGTAGGACAGGATCGCGCCGCTCGATCCCACCAGCGCGCCGGTGATGATCAGCGCGGAATTGCCGAGAGTGAAGCCGATGCCGGCCGCGGCCCAGCCCGAGTACGAGTTCAGCATCGAAATCACGACCGGCATGTCGGCGCCGCCGATCGGGATGATCATGAGGACGCCGAGCGCCAGCGCGATGATGACGATCAGCCAGAAGTCGAGCGCGCTGCCCGACATCACCAGCCCGACGATGAAGACGACGAGGGCGATCGCGAGCGCGATGTTGATGATGTGGCGGAACGGCAGGATGATCGGCGCACCGCTCATCCGCGCGGACAGCTTCAGGAACGCGATCACCGAGCCGGTGAAGGTCAGCGCGCCGATGGCGACGCCGAGCGACATCTCGACCAGGCTCTGCGGATGGATGTTGCCGGGGCTGCCGATGTCGAAGGCCTCCGGCGCGTAGAACGCACCGGCGGCGACCAGCACCGCGGCCATGCCGACCAGCGAATGGAAGGCGGCGACCAGTTCCGGCATGGAGGTCATCGGCACCCGGCGGGCGATCACCGCGCCGACGCTGCCGCCGATCGCGATGCCAAGGATCACGAGGATCCAGGCGAGGCCGTCCGCCGGCGGATGGCTGGCCAGCGTGGTGGCGACCGCGATCGCCATGCCGATCATGCCGAAGAAATTGCCCTGCCGCGATGAGGCGGGGCTGGACAGCCCGCGCAGTGACAGGATGAACAGCACACCCGCCACGAGATACAGAACTGCAGCCAGATTGGCGTTCATCTCAGGTCCCCTTTGTCTTCGTCACCCCGAGGTGCACGCCGCTCACTTCACCTTCTTCTTGTACATCGCCAGCATGCGCTGGGTGACAAGGAAGCCCCCGAAGATATTCACGCAGGCAAAGATGAGCGCGATGAAGCCGAAGCCGCGCGCCCAGGCCGAGCCGCTCGAGATCATGCCGACGCCGACCGCGAGCAGCGCGCCGACCACGATCACCGAGGAGATCGCGTTGGTGACGCTCATCAGCGGCGTATGCAGCGCAGGGGTCACCGACCACACCACGAAATAGCCGACGAAGACGGCGAGAACGAAGATCGACAGCCGGAAGACGAAGGGGTCGACGACTTGTGCAATATGCTCCATGACGGCTCTCCTTACGCTTTCGGCTGGAAGTTCGGGTGGATGACGGCGCCGTCTCTGGTCAGCGCGGTCGCTTTGACGAGTTCGTCGTCCCAGTTCACGGCCAGCGCCTTGCTGGTCTTGTCGACCATCGTTTCGATGAAGTTGAACAAATTGCGCGCGTAGAGGCTGGAGGCCGACGCGGCGACGCGGCCGGCAACGTTTGTGTAGCCGACGATCTTGATGCCATCGACCTCGGCGACCTCGCCCGCCTTGACGCCTTCGACATTGCCGCCGCGCTCGACGGCGAGATCGACCAGAACCGACCCCGGCTTCATCGACTTGACCATGTCGGCCGTGACGAGCCTCGGCGCCGGCCGGCCCGGAATCAGCGCGGTGGTGATCACGATGTCCTGCTTCTTGATGTGCTCGGCGGTGAGCGCGGCCTGCTTGGCCTGGTACTCCTTGGACATTTCCTTGGCGTAGCCGCCGGCGGTCTGCGCGTTCTTGAATTCCTCGTCCTCGACGGCGAGGAATTTTGCGCCGAGCGATTCGACCTGCTCCTTGGTGGCGGGCCGGACGTCGGTCGCGGTAACGACGGCGCCGAGACGGCGCGCGGTCGCGATCGCCTGGAGGCCGGCGACGCCGACGCCCATCACGAACACTTTGGCGGCGGGCACCGTGCCGGCTGCGGTCATCATCATCGGGAAGGCGCGTCCGAAGGCCTCGGCGCCCTCGATCACGGCGCGGTAGCCGGCAAGGTTGGCCTGCGAGGACAGCACGTCCATCACCTGCGCGCGCGTGATGCGCGGCATCAATTCCATCGCGAAGGCGGAGACGCCGGCATCGGCGATCGTCTTCAGCGCGGCCTCATTGCCGTAGGGGTCCATGATGGCGATGACGAGCGCGCCGCGCTTATACTGCGCCAACTCGGAGGCTTCAGGGCGCTTCACCTTGATGATGATGTCGGCGTCCTTCAGCGCGTCGGCGCTGACGGTGGCGCCCACGGCGGTGAATTCGGAGTCCGGCAGACCCGACTTGAGGCCGGCGCCCGGCTCGACGGCGATCTCGGCGCCCAGCGCCTTGAACTTCTTCACCGTATCCGGCGAAGCGGCGACCCGCGGCTCCGACGGATCGATTTCCTTGGCAACGGCGATCTTCATAGGCCCTCCGGCGACGCGGGAAAGAGCGCGCACGCGAACTTAGCGTTACTCCCGCAACGTTGGATACCGGTTTTCAATCCGGCTTGATTGCAAATTTTATGGGCACCGACGACGCTGGCGGTGCTGCAGGCGATGGATCAGGTCAGAAAGATCGCCATCAGGATCACGATAAGCGCGACCGAGACCGTGCCGTACTTCACCAGCTTGATGAAGCCCTCGTAGGTCTGCTCGTGGGCAACGTAGTCGTTGCCGTCGGCGGTGCTGTACGCCACTTCGCTATGGTCAGCCATGAATTGTCCCCAGTCGAAAGTCGAATTTCATGGCTGGGATACCGCAAACTTTCGGGCAGGGCAACGGCACGGAGGCGCGGTTTCCCGGCAAATCGGGTCATTTGGAATTCCGATTGGCGGAATCCCGCTCGGACCGGTGGTCCGCCCGTTGGAGGCGGTCTCAGGCGCCACGAACCGAAGGCCTCTCAGCGCAGGCCGAGCGCACGGCGGACTGCGCCGATCGGCTCCACCTTGCTGTCGCAGAAGTTTCGCTTTGCACAGCGTTCTCCCGGAACGTTGACGACGATCGCATCCGCGCCGGCATCCTCGGTGAGAAAACCGTGGGTCATGTGGAAACCCAGCGCGCGGTAGACCTCGAACTGCTCCTCCGAGAAGAACTGGTCACCGGTGGTTTCGTGCGGGAAGGTGTCGTTGCGGCGTGCATAGTCGCGGATGTAGTCGTTCTCGTCTCCGGTCAGGGACGATTTGATGTACACGAGGTGCCCCTTTTCCCCCGAGCCGTAGTCGATGGTGCCGACCGCCATGTGCGGTCCGCCCGCGGCGCGCCGGGCCGCGGCCGGGGATTTGGTGGCGTTGCACTTCATCCACTCCAGCGTCGTGTTGCGGATCGGCGTCCACGGCAGGTCGATGATGATCCCGAGATCAATGCGCGCATAACGCTGCAGCGTCACCAGCGACGAGAAATTCATCGGCGCATCGGCTTCCGCGTCAACCGCGATGATCACCTTGCAGCGTCGTCGCAACAACTCGTAGACACCGAGATTCTCGATGTGTCCGCCGTCCGTCAGGTAGACCGCATCGGCATTCTCGTAGAGCCGGCCCGAGATCTCAGACCATAGAAACAAAGGGGTCGAGTGGTGCTGCGGCTTGTCCTTTGTCGAGACCCAGCGCGGGTTTTTCAACCAGTACCCGAGGCGCACGTTGAGGAGCGCCAGGGTCGGGGTCAGCGAGCGGATCGACCCCGAGCCCATGTTCGACGAAGCGGCGGCCCCGGAGATCGCCATCGCGGTCGCAAGATCGAGGCCCGGCGCGACCTTCTCGAATGCCGGTGTATTCGCATAGCCGGTGGCCTCGCTGCCGACGTGCAGCGGCGAGAATATGAAGAAATCAGCGTTCCGTCCCCGCCGATTGGCGAAATCGGATCCCTGGATGTTCAGGGCGGCGTTGATGATGGGATATGGCGAGGCGAGGCTGCTTTTTTTCGATGTCGTGACCGTCATCGCTCCCGCTGGATCAGCGCCGTAGACCATCTGATGTAGCAGAGCGCTCAGCTTCTCCTCGTCGAGCGGAAGGAAATCCCTCCCCTGGTCCAGGCTCGGCATGTTCCGCGACGGCTCCCCGTCAGCGTAGTAGAGCGGATTGAACAAGAAGGCCTTGCTCAGGCGATCACGATAGAGCCGGTGCAACGAATTGGCATTCGGCCCGAGGACCCACGACAGGCTGAATAGAGCCGAGCCCGAGAAGAAGTAGAGCAGCACCATCCGCCAGCTGACACTGTTGCCGAACTGGTACTTCGACCAAGTGAATGTGTTCGGGGACTGCAATGATGCAACAGAAAACAGCCATGCGGGGATGTGCGAGATCGGCCCCACCGGCTTGGAGGCGACGACCTTCGCTTCGCCATTGGTGATCTCGGCCGAGAGCTTGCGCGTCGCCGAGTCGAACTGGACATTTCCCTTGACGTCGACACCGGCCGCGGGCGGCACGGGTTGCACGCCAGCCGCTCCCCACTCCTCGATCATGGGATATTGGCGGTAGGCGGCGTCGAGCGTCTTGTCGTTCGCGATGCCCCAATAGCAAAGATAGAGATATCCGACCCAGATCAGTAAGGGCAGCGCCAGTCCCGCGACAAGCACGGCTGCTTTCGCCGCATGGGCGAGCAGGCGTGAGCCAAGGTCCGAGGCGCCGGCGCCCTTCAGCAGGTCGGCGAATTGCTGCCGGAACAGCGTGACGGCCGCCGCAACCGGCGCAGTGATGGCCGCAAGCGATTGGAGCCATTTGATTGCAACGCCCCCAATGATGCCGCCGGACTGAACCGTGTTGGCGTCGGCGACATCGAACATCTGGGCGATCATGAAGGGCTGGAATTCGAAGAAGCAGATGGCGGCAAGCAGAACGAGATAGGTCGCGCCGACAGTCGACGGATAGCCGCGGAATTCACCTCCCTTGGTCGATGAAATCGAGCGCAGCACGGCCCAGCCGAAGAAAAGCACGAGGCCGAGCAGGAGCGCTGCAAGCGAAAGGCCAAAGTGATCGACGTTCAGGCAGCTGGCGATCGCGCAGATGAGTCCCAGCGCAAACGCAAGACCGGCCAGGTAGCGAAAAAGCTCGCGTCGCCCGACTTTGAAAAGGCGCCCGACCAGCAAAAGCAGCGAGGCGGCAACAAGGCCGCCAAGAAAGAAGGCAGGCATCAATCCCAGGCTGGAGAGGGGACCAAGATTGCTGGTGTCGTCGACGCTCAGCCCGAAGAAATTGGTCGTATAGAGTGACGAGCGTGCGGCGTTGGACAGGATCGTGATCACGGCAACGAGCAGTACGACCGGCAGCGTCAGGCTCAGATTGGCAACGAGCCCACGCACGACGATTGCGACGCCGGTGATCAGGTCGCGCGCGCCGGCCGGAACGAGGTAGTTCGAGTAATTCCGGATATGGCCCACCGCAGGCGTGTCACTGATCTCATTGGCGCTCTCGGCTCCGGGTGTCGGCGTGCTTCCGAAGACGAAATTCTGCGCCCGCGTCATGGTCGCCGTGAACGAACAGCCGGTGTAACCGCCGCCGGATACGGTCGACAGATAGTCGATGTGCTTGATCAGCCCGTGGTGATTGAAAGCCTGCAAGACGCCGAGGCAGATTGCGGAGGATCGGATCCCCCCGCCTGACAGCGCAAGGCCGACCGTGTCGATCGCCTTTTCGTCGCCAGGGTATGCGACGGGATCCACGCCCTGGGCGCGGCGGCGGTTGTTGATGGCTGCGAGCTCGCGCTTGACGATCTTCCGGTGCTGTGTCCCCCACAGCTGCTGTTCCTCGACAGCCCGTGGCGGCTCCACCTTGGGGTCTGGGGCACTGATCCTGGCCATGTTCGCCTCCCTGGCCGAGCACACCACGCCGATCAACAATCATAGATTGCATTGCAGGTCGAACCCGCCTGCAAGAATTAGTCTGGCCCCAGGCACAAACGTTCAATGTGCAGGGCGGGAACTATACAACCCGCCCCGCCCGTCGTTGGAACAACGGGACATTCGGACGGCCGACCCAACCCGCTCGCTGCAGCGCCGAAGACGGCTCGGCTCAGCCCATCGCTTCCAGCTCGTCGATCATGCCGGCGATGACGCTCAGGCCCCCGTCCCAGAACTTCGGATCCTTGGCGTCTAGGCCGAACGGCCGCAACAGTTCGGAATAATGCTTGGTGCCGCCGGCGGCGAGCATGTCGAGATAGCGCTCGGCAAAGCCTTCGGCCGCGTTCTCGTAGACGGCGTAGAGCGAGTTCACCAGACAATCGCCGAACGCATAGGCGTAGACGTAGAACGGCGAATGGATGAAATGCGGGATGTACATCCAGTAGTTCTCGTAGCCCGCTTTGATCTCGATTGCCGGCCCGAGGCTCTCGCCCTGCACCGAGAGCCAGATCTCGCCGAGCCGCGTCGCGGTGAGCTCGCCGTTCTTGCGTTCGGTGTGGACCGCGCGCTCGAAGGAATAGAACGCGATCTGCCGCACCACGGTGTTGATCATGTCCTCGACCTTGCCGGCGAGCAGCGCCTGGCGCTGCTTTGCGCTCCTGGTCTGCGCCAGCAGCCGCCGGAAGGTCAGCATCTCGCCGAAGACGCTTGCCGTCTCCGCCAGCGTCAGCGGCGTCGGCGCCATCAACGCGCCGTTCCTGGCCGCCAGCACCTGATGCACGCCGTGGCCGAGCTCATGGGCGAGCGTCATCACGTCGCGCGGCTTGCCCTGGTAGTTCATCAGCACGTAGGGGTGCGCGGACGGCGTGGTCGGATGCGAGAAGGCACCCGGCGCCTTGCCCGGGCGCACCGGCGCGTCGATCCAGCGGTCGGTGAAGAAGCGCTCGGCGATGTCAGCCATCTTTGGCGAGAAGCCGCGATAGGCGGTCAGCACCATGTTCCGCGCATCGGGCCAGCCGATCACGTCCGTCGCCGCAAAAGGCAGCGGCGCGTTGCGGTCCCAATAGGCCAGGCGCTTCCTGCCGAACCAGCGTGCCTTCAGCGCGTAGTAGCGATGCGACAATTTTGGATAGGCCGCGCGCACCGAGGCGACCAGCGCATCCACCACCTCGCGCTCGACCCGGTTGTTGAGATGCCGGGAATCCGCCACGTCCTTGAAGCCGCGCCAGCTGTCGGAGATGTCCTTGTCCTTGGCCAGAGTGTTGGTGATCAGCGCAAAGGTGCGCTCATTGGCCTTGAAGGTCTTTGCGAGCGCCTCTGCTGCGGCCTTGCGCTTGGCGCCGTCGCGGTCCTGCAACAGATTGAGCGTCGGCTCGATCGCGAGCTCCTTGGACCCGACCTTGAAACGCAGGCCGGAGATGGTCTGGTCGAACAGCCGGTTGAAGGCGGAATAGCCGGTCTGCGCCTTCTCCAGGAAGAGCTGCTCGAGCTTGTCGTCGAGCTGGTACGGCTTCTCCTTGCGCAGATCCTCGATCCAGGGACGGTAGTGCGCGAGCTCGGTGGCCTGCATCGCGCGGTTCAAAATATCGTCATCGACACGATTGAGCTCGAGCGCGAAGAACAGCAGATGCGTCGATGCCGCCGTCAGGCGCTCGGAAACGTCGCCGTAAAACTTTGAAATCTTGGGGTCCACGCTGTCGCCGGCATGAACGAGGCCGGCATACGAGCCGAGCCGGCCGGCGAGGTCGTCGATCGCCTCATAGCGTCGGACGGCTTCAGCGAGCCATTTTCCGCCATCTTCCTTTGCTGTTCCTGTTGCGAGCTTGCCCTTGTAGTCCGTCTCGAACGCGACGCAATCGGCATCCATCTTTGCGAGATCGCGCGCCACTTCCGGCGCATCGATCCCGGAATAAAGGTCGGCGAGGTTCCACTCCGGAAGCTTGCCGGTCTTGCTCGCAGGCTTCGCGGATGAAGGCTTGGCAAGCGAAGGCTTGGCGGGTGCACGCTTGGAGGGTTTTGCCTTGGCTGCGGATGTCTTGGTGTTCGGCTTGCGAAGAGCGAGCTTGCTGATGGCGGACTTCTTAACTGCAGGCTTGGAGCGCGAATTCATTGTGTGGGAAACCTGTGTTCAACAATCGCAACGGCGGGCGGGGGCATCAGGGTTTAACAGTGCGTTAATCGGCTTCGGCCAGAGTGCCCCGATTCGAGACAGATAGTAGTAGCGTGCGGGGAACACCATGGCTGCCAGTATTTTGATCGCCGACGACGACGCTGTAGCCCGCCGGCTGGTCGAAAACATGGTGCAGAAATGCGGCTATGAGACGATCGTGGTGGACTCCGGCGATGCGGCGATCGCCGCCCTCACCGCCCCTGACGCGGCCATCGACGGCGTCATCCTCGATCTCGTGATGCCCGGCCTCGACGGCATGGGCGTCCTGGCGAAAATCCGCGAAGCGGGTCTCAGCATCCCCGTCATCGTGCAGACGGCCCATGGTGGCATCGACAATGTGATCTCGGCGATGCGCGCGGGCGCGGCCGATTTCGTGGTCAAGCCGGTTGGCCTGGAGCGGCTCCAGGTCTCTCTTCGCAACGCGCTCAATTCGTCTGCGCTGAAGGGCGAATTGCAGCGCATCCGTCATAGCCGCGAGGGCCGGCTGACCTTCTCCGACATCATCACCCGCGCCGAGGCGATGGCGGGCGTGATGCGCGCGGCGCAGAAAGCAACAAACTCATCGATCCCGGTGCTGATCGAAGGCGAGTCCGGCGTCGGCAAGGAGATGTTCGCGCGTGCCATTCATGGCAGCGGCGAGCGCAAGGCAAAGCCGTTCGTCGCTGTCAATTGCGGCGCGATCCCCGACAACCTCGTCGAATCCATCCTGTTCGGTCACGAGAAGGGTGCCTTCACGGGCGCCACCGAACGCCACACCGGCAAGTTCGTCGAAGCCCATGGCGGCACGCTGTTCCTGGACGAGGTCAGCGAGCTGCCGCTGGCCGCGCAGGTCAAGCTGCTTCGCGCGCTCCAGGAAGGCGCGGTCGAGGCGGTCGGCGGCCGCAAACCCGTGAAGGTCGACGTCCGCATCATCTCGGCGACCAACCGCAGGCTGCTTGAGCGGGTCAAGCAGGGCCACTTCCGGGAAGACTTGTTCTATCGCCTGCACGTGCTGCCGCTGACGATCCCCTCGCTGCGCGCCCGGCGCGAGGACATTCCACATCTCCTCAGGCATTTCCTGGCCCGCTTTGCCGCGGAGGAGAACCGCCCCATCACCGGCATCAGCGGCGAGGCTGTTGCGCACCTCGCCCAGCTCGATTGGCCCGGCAACATCCGCCAGCTTGAAAACGCGGTCTACCGCGCCGTGGTGATGAGCGACGGCGACCAGCTTGGCCTTGACGACTTCCCCCTGATCGCCTCGCAGCCGCATCCGGGAACAGACATTCCGACCGCGCCGCTGATGCTGGAGCCGATCGCGGCCCCCTCCGTCGTATCAGGTAATGAAATTCCGATCGCGCCGCTACCCGTGGCGGGTGCGCTCTCCATGCTGACCGCGACCGGCGACGTCCGGCCGCTGGAGGAGATCGAGAACGAGATCATCCGTTTCGCGATCTCGCATTATCGCGGGCAGATGTCGGAGGTCGCCCGCCGCCTCAAAATCGGCCGGTCCACCCTCTACCGCAAACTCGATGAAGCCGGGGTTCCCGGCCATGGCGGCAAAAGCGGCGAGGAGACGCACTGAGCCTGATGCGAACGAAGGTTCGTCCGGGCGCCGCGAAACGACTGTAAGCCATTCGCATGACCACGGAATTCGACTGCGATCTGAACCGTGACTTGGAAGTGACAGACACAGGGAAAAGCGCGTGGCAGAAGCGCACAATCCGTTGCCAAGCGGCTTGCTTGAAGTCAGTTTGTCGTGAGTTGTCCCGGGTAGCGCTGGCCGCGAAATCGGGGCCTGTATATCGTCTGCGTAGGATTCGTTGCGTGCAGGCGTGCAACTTTCGAGAGGCCGGCGCGGTTTAGCCGAAACTCAATAGGCGATAACGAAGCTGTTCCACGGGGGACAGTTCACCCGAGGGGTGCGACACAATGCGTGACTGTTTGAACCACCGTGCAGGCTTTGACCGTGTCTTGATGACGGTCGCGGCGACCTTCCTCACGGTATCGGCCAGCTCGGCCCTGGCGCAGGATCAGGCGCGCAGCAGCGCTGCCGAGCTCGCGATCGAAGCTGCGATCCCGCGCCCCGAACCCGCAAACGTCCCGCCCCCGACCGCATCCGACATCAAGCTCGACACCACCGCCACGGTTCAGGACTCGGCAAAGGAGCCGGTCAAGGAACCCGTGAGGGCCGAAGCCGCTCCCGCGCCGGACAAGGTCGAGACCAAGCCTTCCGACGTCGCCACCACGCCCGCCGCCGAGGCGACGAAGAGCGAGACGGCGAAGACTGAGCCTGCCAAGTCCGAACCTGCCAAGGCCGACACGGCGACCCCAGCGCCGGCCGCGCCCGCCACCGCTGCTGCTCCGGCCTCGGAGCCGGTGAAGGCCGCGAGCAACGTTCCCGCGGCCGACCAGCCGGTCGCCGACAAGCTCAAGGACATCATCGGCGCCAACGCTTCGCGCTATTTCGACCGTAAGAACGAACGCGCGGCGATCGAGAAGTTTTACGGCGCACGCGACTTCGCACCGGTCTGGACCCAGGCCGGCAACCTGACCACTGCGGCCAAGGGCGTGATCGCACGGCTGAAGGACGCGGCGTCCGACGGTCTCAATCCCGCCGATTACCCGCTGCCGGACTTCGCAGCCGCCACGACACCCGATGCGCTCGCCAATGCCGAGCTCAAGCTCACCGCCAGCATGTTCGACTATGCGCGTCAGGCCCAGAGCGGCCGCATGCACTGGTCGCAGGTCAGCGGCGACATCCTCTACCCCGAGCATCCCGTCGATCCGAACGAGGTGCTCGCCAAGGTCACGACCGCAGCGGACGCCTCCACGGCGCTCGACAGCTACAATCCGCCGCAGAAGCTCTACAAGGAGCTGAAGGCGAAGCTCGCGGAGCTCCGCGGCCAGGGCAACGGCCCGGCGATCGAGATCGCCGACGGTCCGGCGCTGAAATACACCCCGGCCGGCAAGAAGCAGGCTGAAATCGTCGTTGAAGATCCGCGCGTGCCGCAGCTGCGCGCCAAACTCGGCATCACCGAGAACGCCAACGATACCCGCTATGACGCGGCGGTCGCCGAAGCCGTGCGCAAATTCCAGAACAGCGCCGAGCTCAAGGCGACCGGCATCCTCGACGACAAGACGGTCAAGGCGATCAACACCCCGAAGCGCGACAAGCAGATCGACGTGGTGCTGGTGAACATGGAGCGCTGGCGCTGGCTGCCGCGCGACCTGGGCGTTCCCTCGCTGGGCGATGCCTACGTCATCCTCAACATTCCCGACTACACGCTGAAGGTGATGCAGCGCGGCCAGCAGGTCTGGACCACCCGCGTCGTCACCGGCAAGCCCGGCACACATGCGACCCCGCTGCTCACCGAGACGATGAAGTACATCACGGTCAATCCGACCTGGAACGTGCCGCCGTCGATCGTCTACAACGAATACCTGCCGGCGCTTCAGCAGGACCCGACCGTGCTCCAGCGCATGGGCCTCAAGCTCGAGCAGAACCGCGACGGTTCGGTCCACATCTCGCAGCCGCCCGGTGAAGCCAATGCGCTCGGCCGCATCCGCTTCAACTTCCCGAACAAGTTCCTGGTCTATCAGCACGACACGCCGGACAAGAACCTGTTCGCCCGGGACGAACGCGCCTTCAGCCACGGCTGCATGCGCGTGCAGAACCCGGATCAGTACGCCTCGGTGCTGCTCAACATCGCGATGCCGAACGAGAAGTACACGCCGGAGCGCGTGCGCAGCATGTACGGCAAGAGCGAGATCGACCTGAAATTCCCGACCCCGATCCCGGTCAACATCACCTATCAGACCGCATTCGTGGACGAGGGCGGCAAGCTGCAATTCCGCAAGGACGTCTATGGCCGCGACGCGACCATGATCAACATCCTGAAGAACGGCCGCGGCAAGGACCTCGAGAACGTCGTCGCGCACTCCCAGCCGAGCTATTCACGCCCGGCAACGACGCTGCCGAACGGCGTGCTGGCGGCCAACAATGGCGGCTCGTCCGGCCCGAATTTCTTCGAGCGGCTGTTCGGAGCGCCCACCCCGCCGCCGGCACCGGTCGGCCGCCGGCCGCAGCAGCAGCGGGTGTTCACCCGCTGAGCCAAGCCCGCCCCAGGACCTGATTTCCTGAAATTCTGCAATAAAATCAGCGACCTCATCCTTTGGATGGGGTCGCTTAACGTTAACCATTCTCCCCCTGACCTCGGGCAGCGGGCGTTTTTTTGCCACACTCACCCGGTTAGGTTCGCGATCTGACTTGGTTTGGGGGCGGGAAGGTCAACCTCGAATTAACCTTCTCGCTTTAACAAAGCGTTCATCCTCTTTCGCGCGCTAACGGGGTTAGCGGGAGAGTCCATTTTGAACGCTCGTCGACTGGGTGGGCTCTAACGTGCTGACTGGAATCGCACGCCAATTCGCTGTGCTGTCGTTGTCCCATGCGGGAGTGAAGGCCGGTTCCAGGATCGGCCTCGCTGCCGTATTGCTGCTTGCTGCCGCGGGTTCAGTTCATGACGCCGCCGCGCTCAACGAGACCAAGACGCTCTCCTTCCACCACACCCATTCCGGCGAAGACCTCACCGTCACCTTCAAGCGTGACGGACGCTACGACGAAACGGCGCTGAAGCAGCTCAACCACTTCCTGCGCGACTGGCGTACCCAGGACGAGACGGTCATGGACCGTCACCTGTTCGACATCCTCTGGGAAGTCTATCGCGACGTCGATGCCAAGCAGCCGATCCAGATCATCTCCTCCTACCGCTCGCCCGCCACCAACGCCATGCTCCGCCGCCGCTCCGCCGGCGTGGCGCGCTTCAGCCAGCACATGCTGGGGCATGCGATGGACTTCTACATCCCGAACGTGCCGCTGGAGCAGATCCGCTTCGCCGGCCTGCGCCTCCAGCGCGGCGGCGTCGGCTTCTACCCGACCTCAGGCTCGCCCTTCGTGCATCTGGACACCGGCAGCATCCGGCACTGGCCGCGCATGACGCATGACCAGCTCGCCAGGGTCTTCCCGGACGGACGCACCGTCCATGTTCCGACCGACGGCACGCCGCTGAAGGGCTATGAGCTTGCCAAGGCCGAGATCGAGCGGCGCGGCAGCGGCGAGGATTCAGGCAGCAAGTCGAATTTCTTTGCCGCCCTGTTCAAGGGCAAGCCGGCTCCGGCCGCCACGAGCAACGACGAGGATGACGAGAGCGCGCCCGCTCCGGCCGCGAAGCCTGTCGCGCCGACCGTGGTCGCCGCCGCGACCAAGCCGGCCGATCCGGTGCCGACGCCGCGCGCCAAGCCGTCAGTCGCGGCGACCATTCAGCTCGCCTCGGCCGATGCGCAGATCGTCGCGCTACCCAAGTCGAAGCCGGCGCCCGTGGCTGACAAGCCGGCCGCCGGCAAATCTGCTGACGCCAAGCCCGAGACGCCCGCCGACATCATCAATGCCCGCGGCTTCTGGGACGCCCCGGCCACGCCGCAGCAGGCGACGCCGGCCCAAATTGCCGCGCTGAAGGCACGCCAGGCGCTTGCCGCCGCCACCGATCCGCAGCCGACCGCGAGCGTGTCCAGCGCCGCCTATCAGGCGCTGGCCTACGCGCCGGCGTCCGCCTCCCCGGTCGACCGCGCCAATGTCGTCGCCGCCTCTGCGCCGATCCCGCGCTCCGCCCGTCCCGCCGCCGCGTCGCGCAACCTTGCGCCCGCGACCGAGATCAACACGGTGGTCGGCAAGCGCGTCGACGGCATGGTCGCAACCGCGACCCGGCTCTCCGCAGCCAAGGGTGAAAGCATCTGGCTCAAGATCGTGATGCTGTCGCCGAGCGCCAGCCGCGCGATGTCGGTCACGCTAATGGGCGAGCTCGACACGGCCGCAATGCGCGCCTACTTCGTCAAGCCGCAATCCGTGGTCGCCATGGGCTTTGCCGACGATCCGATGCAGGGCCTGTCCTGCGACAGTTTCTCGGGCACCGCCACCGCCAAGCTCGAGACAACGTCCTTCGTCATGCGGACGGCTTCGCTGCGCTGAGGCTGATAAGCCGCGCCGTTACCAAAATCTCTGTCGTCGTCCTGGCGAAAGCCAGGATCCGTACCGCGTGATCCATCTGGCTCACGCGGTACGGATACCAAGCGACGAATTTTCGCCAAACTGCTCCCTGGGATAATGGGTCCTGGCCTTCGCCAGGACACGACACCGGGCTCAGATCATCCCCAGCGCTTGCATGTAGGTCTCGAGGATCGTCTCGGCCTCGGCGCGCTCGTTCGGGTCCTGCTTGCGCATGCGCACGATGGTGCGCAGTGCCTTGACGTCGTAGCCGTTGCCCTTGGCCTCGGCGAAGACGTCGCGGATGTCGTCGGAGATCGCCTTCTTCTCTTCCTCCAGCCGCTCGATGCGCTCGATGATGGACTTGAGCTGGTCCTTGGCAAATTTCGTCGCGGGCTCGTCGTCGCGGACGGCGGCGGAGGTGGCCATCTTGGTACTCCCAATGGAACTGGCAAAACGAGGTGACGCCGGCATCCTCACCGCGCGTGCTGGTTAGACCCTTAGGGTTCGGACCTCTCGCGTTCAAGGCAGCATCGCGCTCGTCCACAGCGCGCCCACACCTTCCTTCGGCGCGTCGAAGAAAGCTGTTGTGTGATGCGACTCAAGGGCAGTGCATATCGGGCTGCCGGCGAGACCGTTCAGTGCCCGGGATGAACCTTCTTCATGGAATCGAGCTGCTCAGGCGTGGCGGCGCCCTGGTATTTCGACTTCCAGGCCTCGTAGGGCATGCCATAGACGGCTTCCCGGCTCTCGTCCTTGCTCAAGGCGACGCCTTGGGCGTCGGCGGCGTCCTTAAGCCAGTTCGACAGGCAGTTGCGGCAGAAGCCTGCGAGGTTCATCAGGTCGATATTCTGGACGTCTGTCCGCGTCTTCAAATGATCGACCAGGCGCCGGAAAGCGGCAGCCTCGAGTTCCGTTCTGGTTTTGTCGTCGATTGCCATGGCTGGATCCCTCGGCTTTGCGAAATTGGCTGTGACCTGGATGGGTCACCCTTACGAGATCAGGTGGGGCCTGTCACAGATTTTGCCATATCGCGGCGCAAACGGGCGCGAAGCCGGCTTCGGGGCAGTTCCCGGGCCCTACGCCAAATCGTCAATGATCTGATATAGCTTCCGCGACAATGATCGCCGAATCTCCCCGCTCCCCCTTTCGCCTGCTCGCCCGGTTGGTCCCGGTGCTGGTGGTCGGCCTGCTGTGCCTCTGGGCCAGCCCGGCCTCCGCCGATTTCCGGCTTTGCAACAACACATCGAGCCGGGTCGGCATCGCGCTCGGCTACAAGGATGCCGAGGGCTGGACCACCGAAGGCTGGTGGAACATCTCGTCCCGTTCCTGCGAGACCCTGCTGCGGGGAACCTTGGTGGCCCGCTTCTATTACATCTACGCCATCGACTATGACCGCGGCGGCGAATGGTCGGGCCAGGCCTTCATGTGCTCGCGCGACAAGGAGTTCACCATCCGCGGCACCGAGGATTGCCTTGCACGGGGCTATGACCGCACCGGCTATTTCGAGGTCGATACCGGCGAGCAGCGGGCCTGGACGGTGCAGCTCACCGATGCCAACGAGCAGCCGTCAAAACAGCAGCGCGTGCCGGGAATGCCCGGCCCGGTTGGCCCGGGGGTTCCCGGTTTGCCCAATGGCCCGCCCGGTGGTACGC
>NZ_JBVVPN010000062.1:11905-34100 GCF_055811035.1 Bradyrhizobium sp. MI1.10 | reverse complement strand
CGGGGAGCGCGGCGGGGCAGCGCCACAGCCTGCCGCGCCGGCTCCGGCAGGGGAGCCGGCGACACCCGGGGCGGCAGCGCGGCGGGCGCCGGCGGCGGCTCGCCGCGCTCGATGGCGTCCAGCCGGCGCGTCTCGCGGTCGATCGTGCGCACCGCAAGCCAGGAGGACAGCGGCCCGACATCGACGGTGCGGTTGAGCCTGTCGGGGGGACCGGCCGCGAACAGCTGGATTTCCGGCGGTGCGCCGGAGAGCCCGGTCATGATCGGCGTCAGGCTGGCGCGGATGTCGGCCTGGTCGGCAGGGATGTCGTAGCCGCCGGAGACGATGGCACGCGCATTCTTCGCCTCCAGCGACGTTGCGCCGACGCGCAGGCGCCCGTCGCGGATCGTGAACGGGATCTGCGCCGAGGCCACTGCAATCGGACCCGCCGACAGCGCGGGCTCGACCAGTTGCCGCAGCCGGTTGTCGTCGGCAATTTGGCCGCCGTCGCTGGCGCGGATGGCGATCTCGAAGGCGCGCGGATTGAGGCCGGAGATTTCAGCGGATTCGAGCGTCACCGTGCCGTTGCCGGCGAGCGCACCGGTGAGCGCCGCGACGCTGCGGCCCTGGCTGATCAGCGCCATCTGCGCCGAGGCGCGTCCCTTCGGCAGCGCAAGGTCGCGGTAGCGCAGCGCCGCCGCGTCGACATTGCCGAGTTCGATGCGCGCGTTCAACGTCAGACCATTGGCGCCATTGCGCGCATCGAGGCTCGCCGACATCTCGCCGCCGCCGACGCCGCCCTTCATTGCGTCGAGCGCGAGCGACTGACCGTCGCTCCGGACCGTGCCGCCGAAGGGGCGCAGCTCGATGCCGCCGGGCAACGTGCCGTGCAACGCCTGGAAGGCGACGCGGCCGCGCCAGCCGCCGAGAAGCCCGGCATTCAACGGCGCATTGGCATCGTGTCCGGCCGCGCCGATGGCCATCGCGAGCGCGGGCACGAGGTCGAGCGTATCGAGGCCGACTTCGCCGTCGACGGTCTTCTCCTGATCGAGCGTCACCGCCAGATGACCGCGCAAATGCGAGCCGGCCAGTGTGCTGTCGAGATCGTTGAAGGTCAGGCGGTTGCCGGCGAGGCCGACGCGCGAGGACAGATTGACGCTCTGCACCGATTTATCGGCCAGGCTGGTCCCGAACAGCGGGGCCAGATTGGCGTTGCGCACGCGCAAATTCACGCTGCCTTTCGGCTCCGACAATTCGACGTTGCCTTGTGCGTCCGCGTCCAGCCCGCCGCCGCTAAGCTTTGCATTCAATTGCAGCTGATGGCGCCAGGCGCCGCTCAAGTGGCCTTCGAACTGCGAAGCGCCCTCGCCTGCGGCCAACACGCGATCGAGCCCGAGCAGCGCCAGCAATGCACTGGCCTGCGGTGTCGAGACTTTCGAATCCAGCGTGAAGTCGCTGTTGCGCAGGCGCTCGATGTCGATCCCGTTGACGGCAGCCACCGGCGTCTGCGCGGCCAGCGTCGCGGTGGCCTTGAGTTGCGGCGCGTCGAGCTCGATCACCGCGCGCGCGTCGTTGCGATCGGCGTGCTCGGCGTTCTTGTCGAGGCTGAGGTCGAGCTTGAGGCGGGTCGTGCCTGGCAGCGTCGGGACGGCGTCGAAGCGCGCGCGCACCGATGGCGCAAACGGCTCGAGCAGCGCGGTGAGATCGCGCAGCGAATTGGCGGAGGATTTCAGCGCGAGCTTGCCAATGGCCTTGGCGCGGTCGAAACTGCCGCTCGCTTCCGTGGTCACGCCACTGGCCTGTCCGAACCGCAACTGCTCCAGCGAGAGCGATGCCGGGCCGTAACCGAGTTTCGCGGTGAACGGCCGCAGCTCCTGCCCGGCCGAGATCGCGCGGCCGATATCGAGCGAAAGCTTCGCCTCCTCCGGCCATTCGCCCTGCGGCCCCGAAAGCGCGCGCACGAAACTCGCGGCGGCATCGAGGTCGAGGCGGTCAGCCCTAAGCTCCGCATCGATCCGCGAGCCCTTGCTCGCGCCGGTCTGGACGAAAGCAATGCGGCCTTCGATCGCGCCGCCCTCGATCTCGGCCTTCAGCCTGTCGATGGCGAAATGGTTGGCGGCAATGGTCACGTCACCGGCAAGGCGCAGCGGACGGGTGCTGCGGCGGTTGACCTCGCTGCGGCCCTGAAGCCAGGCCACCAGCGTATCGGGATCGGAGGAATCGACGCTGAGACGGCCGCTGAAACTGTCGGCGCCGGGCGTCGCGCCGTTGAGCGAGAGCTGCGTCTGGCCTGGCGCGCGCAGCTCGAGCCGCTGGAAGGTCCAGGATCGTCCGTCGGTCGCAAGCTCGGCCGTGATGTTCTGGAGCGGCCGGCCGCCGAGCATGATCTGGTCGGAGTTGAACTCGATCTGTGCCGGGATCGGCGCCTGCGGGATTGCGGCGAGACCTGCGCGGAGCGCCGGTAGGATGCGCTGCGGCTCGGTATCGTTCTTGGCCGTCAGCTTGTCGGCATCGACCTGGCGCGCTGACAGCACCGCGCGCAGCAGCGGCGAGGCCCCGAACCTGACATCGCCGACGCCGCCGAGCTTCAGCGCGGAGTCTTCGGGGCCGAAGCTGGCGTCGACCTGCTCGAACTTGGCGCCGGCCGGATCGGCCTTGAGTTTCGTCGTGAGCTTCCAGGGCATCGGCCCCGCATCGCCCGACTTCTTCAGCGCGGGCACCGCGAGCGTCAGCGCGCCTTCGAATTTCGGCAGGCGATTGTCGAAGGCAAGCACGCCTTCGAGATCGGCCAGGATGGCGCGCTCGCCGGGATCGACGTTGAGGTGGAGGCGGGTGGCGTTGCCGTCGGCGCTCGGGCCGGAGGAGACGCGGAACGGATAGCGCACCCCAGCGGCGGTGAAACTGCCGTCGCCCCGGACCGAGCCGGCCAGCGAGCGCACGTCGCCGGAGAAGGCGATGTCGTTGAGCTCCAGCGTCGAACGGCTGGCGGCATCATGCAGGGCAATGCGGCCGGTGAGGTTCAGCCGCTCGATCGCCAGCGAAGCCAGATTGAAGCTGCCGTTTGCGGTGGACGGCAAATCGACCCGCCCGCGCGCGTCGAGGCCGAGATCGACCGCCATGCCGTTGACCGAAAGCTCGGTGGCGCGCCATTCGCCGCGCATCAGCGAGCTCAGGCTGAACTCGACGTCGAGCTTGTCGGCGCGCAGGCGGCCGAGATCGTTGTTGCCGCCGAAGGTGACCGCGCGCAGCCGCAACGTCGGCGCCGGCAACAGCCGCGCGTCGAGCTCGCCCGCCACCCGCACCGGCACGCCGATGATCCTGCCGGCCTCCGCTTCGAACTGGGGCCTGAACTGGTTCCAGTCGACGAAGTAAGGCCCGATCAGGGCGGCCAGCAGCGCTAAGATAAAGGCAATCGCCAATCCGAGCAGCGTCGTCTGCACGGGTCTCCCCTCGGCCAAACCGGATGCGGGCCTTGCCTGAGCCGCAGGGCCTCAGACGTACCGGAACAGCCCCTTATATAGGGGGAAGTGTGGCGAAGTCACAGCGACTGTTGCGCGCGGAGGTTAACGCGGGTGTGAGACCCTCATGGTGAGGAGGCGCGAAGCGCCGTCTCGAACCATAGAGGCCCCGCTCTCGCCCGCGGCCATCCTTGGAGACGCCCGCTTTGCGGGCTCCTCAGGATGAGGGCCAATGCTCGCAGAATCAGTGCTGGCGGCCATCACCAGCTCGCAGGCAGCCGCTTCAGGCCGCGTAGTACGAAGGTCGGCCGCCATTCCGGGTTTTCGAGGTCGTCGATGCGCAGGTCGGGCAGCCGCCGCAACAGCGTGGCGATGGCGATCTCGGCCTCGAGGCGGGCCAATTGGGCTCCCAGGCAGAAATGGATGCCACCGCCGAACGACAGCGGCCTCACGTTCTGGCGGGTGACGTCGAGTCGGTCGGGCCGGTCAGGATAGACCGCCGGGTCGCGGTTGGCCGAGCCAAGCAGGCAGAGCACGGTCTCGCCCTTCGGGATCTTCGCGCCGCCGACATCGTCGATGTCCTCCAGCGCGACCCGCCCGGTCATCTGCACCGAGGAATCGTAGCGCAAGAATTCCTCGATCGCGCCCACCATCAGCTCAGGCTGCGCCTTCAAAAGCGCGAGCTGGTCCGGATTGCGATGCAGCGCCAGCAGGCCGTTGCCGATCAGATTGACCGTGGTCTCGTGGCCGGCGCCGAACAACAGGATGATGTTGGCGGTCAGTTCCTCGTTGGTGAGCTTGTTGCCGTCTTCCTCGGCTTGCACCAGCTGGGTGATGAGATCGTCGCCGGGATTTTTGCGACGCAGCTCGAACAGCTGCTGGAAATACATCTGCGCCATCATGTTGCCGGCGTTGCCCTTGGCAATCTCCTCCGGCGAAAGCGGCACGGGGTCGAGCAGCCGTCCGCCGTCGCGTGAGCTGTTATAGAAAGTCTCGCGATGGTCCTCGGGGATGCCGAGCATGTCGCAGATGATGGTGACCGGCAGGCGGAAGGCGAAATCCTCGATCAGGTCCATGTGGCCGCGTTCGATCACGGCATCGATGGTCTGGTCGACGATCTGCTGGATGCGCGGCCGCATGTCCTCGACGCGGCGGGCGGTGAAGGCCTTCACGACGAGGCCGCGCAGGCGGGTGTGGTCGGGCGGATCGGCCTGCAGCATCCAGTGGCTCATGCTGCGGAAGACCGGCTCCTCCATGATCTTCTCGCTATAGCGGCGCTTGGAACGCTCGACGAAATCCTTGCCGAACCGCTTGTCGCGCATCACGAGGCTGACATCGGCATGGCGGCTGGTGACGAACTGGCCGAACGGCGTCACGTGAATCGGAAAGATCGCGCGGAGCCGCTCATAATGCGGATAGGGATCGCGGATGAAGTCCGGCGACAGTGGATTAAACAGCGGACCGCCGGTGCCTTGCACATGCTCGTTCATGGTGACCTCACATCGGTTGCCGCATGAATCGCATACGCCGGGCAGCCCCTCTTGCGCGGCGTAATCATCCCTGAATTGTTAACTCGATACATTGTTGTATCGAGTTGCATTCTGCCCTAACCTGCTCCGATGTCAAGGGTGAGAACCAGGCCGACTAGGGACGACACGCGCGACAGGCTGTTCGAGGCGGCCGCGCGCGTGTTCGAGGAGGATGGCATCGGCGGCGCCAGCATCGAGGCGATCGCAGCGGCGGCCGGATTCAGCCGCGGTGCGTTCTATTCCAACTTCAAGAGCAAGGACGAGCTGATCATCGCCATGATCGAGGACCATGTCGCGCAGTCGATCCGGCGCAACATGGACATCCTCGCGCAGCACGACAATCTCGACGACTTCATCGCAGCGCTGAAGGCGATGGATCGCACAAGGCAGGACCCGCTCGGCCGCTCGCCGCTGCTGCACATGGAGATGATCCTGTTCGTCGCGCGCGCCGAGAAGCGCCGGCCGGAGCTTGCAAAACGCCTGCGCGCGCGGCGCAAGCTGGTCGCCGACATCGTCGAGGCCACACTGAAGAGCAACGCAAAGGACGACACGCTCAATCCGCCATGGATGGCCTCCGTCGTGCTGGCGCTGGAAGACGGCTTTCGTCTGCATCGCCTGATCGATCCGGAGACGACGCCGGCCGACAGCTTTCTGCGCGCGATCACGGATCTGCGGCGCAGGACGGGATTGTCGTCGAAGTAGCGTTTGTTTTCTTCAGATCGTCGCGCTGTTCCCGCTCGACATCGGCGCGCCGCGCCGCTGGAACCTCGTCGCAATTCTCGCGCGCATTTTCCACATCGTCATACCGATCCAAGGAACGTTTCTGCAGCTTGCCACTTTATCCCGGGCCTGTTTTGGCAATTTGATCATTGGAGGAGACAGCGATGAGGATTCTGAAATTGTCTGCGGCCGCAGCCGCGCTGCTGGCCGGTACCGCGCTCGCCGTGGCGCAGTCGAGCTCGACGGTCGGCACTGGCGGCTCGTCAGCCGGCGGCGGCACCAGCAACTCGACGATCGGTACGGGCGGTTCATCGGCAGGTTCGGGCAGCGGCTCAGGCTCGGCCTCGACGCTTGGCACCGGCGGCTCGTCGGCCGGCGGCGGCACCAGCAGTTCGTCCGTGGGCACCGGCGGCTCTGCCGCGGGCTCCGGCAGCGGCTCAGGCTCGGCCTCGACGCTCGGCACCGGCGGTTCGTCGGCCGGTGGCGGCAAGAGTTCGTCCAGCGTCGGCACGGGCGGCTCTGCGGCAGGCTCCGGCTCCAACTCCGCATCGACGCTCGGCACCGGCGGCTCGTCGGCCGGCGGCGGCAAGAGCGGCTCGACCGTGGGAGCCGCCGGCTCCTCCGCGGGACATGCCAGCGACATGGGCATGGAAAAGGGCAAAGGCCACCACAAGGACGAGATGAAGAAGGACAAGGACTGACATCCCGGCCGGCGGAGCGGCAGCAATGCCGCTCCTTCGTCCTTCCTGAGGAGGACTGGCATGAACAGATCAATCGTTGCGATCGCAGTTTTGACTTTGATGAGCAGCGCCGCTGTGGGGGAAACCATGCAGAAAACCGGCAAGACCGCATCCGGCGAGACCTGCCGGGTCACGGTGGAAAAACATCCCGACGGCAGCATCACTGCGCTGGGGTCATCGGGTTCGGGCACAACCGGCTCGAGCTCATCGAGCGGCTCGCTGTCGAGCTCGAGCTCGGCCGGCGGATCGTCGGTGCACGTCCAGGCCGGTGGCGGCAACGTGTCGAGTTCGTCCTCGACGGCCGGCGGCCCGGGTTCGACCAGTGCGAGCACCGTCACAGTCAACGGCTGCACCATCTCGACATCGTCGCCATAGCAAAAGGATTTCACAGATGAGAATGTTGATCGCGACCTCGTCGGTCGCACTCCTGCTCGCCGCCGCCTCGCCGTTGTCGGCGCAAACCAGCATGACCGGCGGCAGCGGCGGCTCGGCTGCAGCCGGCGGCACCTCGGCCAGCACACTCGGCACCGGCGGCACGTCGACGTCGGGCTCCGGACAGACCGGCTCGTCCATTGCAGCCGGCGGCAGCGCCGCGTCTGCCAACGGCAAGGCGCAGTCCGGCACCACCATGAACAAGGGCAACGGTCCGGTGCTCAATTCCAATGCGCGCGCGCAGGCGCACGAGGGTGGTACGTTCAGCCGCTCCCACACCCGCACGAAAGTGAAGGCGGGCGAGGAGGTCGGGTCCACCACCAAAACCATGTCGCACGTGCCGGGCTCCAAACCGACCATGTCGACGACATCGACCAATTTGCGCTGAACCATCCTCACGAGACTGCTGCCCGCGATTTGCGGGCAGTTTTTTCTTTGTGAGCAGATTTTTTTTGTAAGCAGGTTTTTCTTTGTGAACGATCAACCGCCGCTCAGCGTGTGGCTGACGCGGGTTACGACTGCATCCCACTGCCGCTTCTCGGCGGCCGGGTAGTTGATCAGCACGCAATGCACGTAGCGGCGGCCAAAATTGCAGCGGTCGTACCAGATCTTGCCGCCCCGGGTGCTGGAGACCACGAAGAAGCGCGGCGTGATGCGCTTGTAGGTGATGCCGGACGGCGGATTCTTCCGCGCCAGGAAAGCCGCCGGTGAACTGCCTTCGTTCGGAACGGCCTGCACCGTCAAATCCGCCCGGCCGTCGCTGGTCCGGTACTGCATGCCATAGCCGTCGGGCCGACCGGCTTGCTCGGTGAAGATGGACGAAGGGATGTCGACACTGGTCCCGGTCTCGGGAATGCGATAGCCGCTCCAACTCTCCGCACCGGCAGCAGCCGGCAAGGCAGAGAGCATCACAAGGATGGCGGCGATCTTCTTCATCGTATGGCCCAGTTTGCGCTCGACGGCCGACAACGTGGAGAAACGCCGGACGTTCCTATCCGCGACGTGAACGCGCGTTGCGCCCCGAGTCGCTCGACCAGACCTCGCAAGCCGGATGATGGCGTCGAGTGCACCCGCTAGCGAGCGCGTTTGCCCTTGTCCGTGGGCAACGGGCAGTTCGTACAAACGCTGTCGTCGCACATGCGACAGATCGTGAAGCGATCCATCTCGGACGTATCCTGCCGAGCCAACAACTCGTGGAGCAGCGTTTCGAGTCGTTTCGTTTCAGCCGGCGACAGCACATCCAGAAGCGACGCGACGGCCGAAATTCGCGACGTCATCAACTCGTTGCGGGTTGAGGCGCCCTTCGCTGTCAGGTGCAGAGCAACCTCGCGGCCGTCCTGTCCGGGCCGACGTTCGACCAGCCGATCCGACACCAGACGGTCCACCAGCCGGACCGTTCCTGAATGCGACAGGCCAAGGATCCGCCGCAGCTTGTCGTTGGTCATGCCCTGGCCATAGCCGATGACGACCAGTGCGGCAGGCGTCTCGCCGCCGCGGCCTATGACCTCGCGCGCACCCTGCTCGATCCGATCCATGACGGCGAGCGAAAGCGCCCCCAGCAAATTTGCGATTCCATTTTCCATGAGCCGGACAATATGTGCGGAGCGCACAAAAAACAACTTGACGAATATGTGCGCTGCGCACATATTTTGCCTGCGGGGCACGATGACATGGAGAATGACGATGAATATCGGGAGCGCGGCACGACAAGCGGATGCCCAAGCGAATACCAGAGGCATTGAACCCGCCTTGAAATACGTGCAGGCCAACGGCGTGCGCTTCGCCTATCTCGAACAGGGCGACGGCCCTCTTGTCATGTTCCTGCACGGCTTTCCCGACAATGCCTGGTCGTATCGAAAGCAGCTGCAGGTCTTCGCGGATGCAGGCTATCGTGCGGTCGCGCCGTTCCTGCGCGGCTATGCGCCGACAGAGATTCCGGCGGACGGCATTTTCGATCCCATCGCACTGGGCAAGGATCTAGAAGCCCTCATCGCGGCGCTGAGCGACGACGGACAGGCACGCGTCGTCGGCATGGATTGGGGCGGCACCTCGACCTTTCAGGCGCTGGCCACGGCGCCATCGGCGTTCAAGGCCGCCGTGGTCATGAACACCGCACATCCGATTACAATTTCGAGCATCAGAAGGGATCCGGAGCTCGTTCGAGCGGTATTCCATGTCTATTTCTTCCAGCTGCCCGGCGCCGAATCGGCGGTCAATACCGCGGGGCTCCCCTTCGTCGACTATCTCTGGAAGCTGTGGTCACCGACGTTCAACAATGCCGAGCACATCCGCTCGATCAAGGAGACGCTCAGCTCGCCCGGCACCATGGCCGCGGCGCTTAAATATTATGGAGGCCTGACCGATGCGGGGCTCGCGCGCCGGCTGCCGATCAATGACATGCACACGCCGACGCTGACGATCTATGGCAGCAACGATCCGACAGCAAGGTACTCGGTCAAGGAGGAGCCGCTGTTCAAGGGGCCGCACCAGCGGATTGTCCTGCCCGATGTCGGGCACTTCCCGCACCTCGAGCGTGAGGAAGAAGTCACCAGCCTGATCATGGACTGGTTCAAGACGCACTGAACGCAGAGGGCGTGGCCCACAACATCCTTTGAGTTCTCTAATCCGGAGTGCGCGCAATGGACGCCAAGACCCAACAGCAATATGCCGAGACGTTTCATGCCCTTCACAGGAAGGGCGATCCGCTCGTCCTGTTCAACGCCTGGGACGCCGCCACTGCCAAAGCCATCGCGAAGACCTCTCCGGCCATCGCAACCAGCAGCGGAGCGGTCGCCTCCGCACTTGGATACGCCGACGGAGAAAATATCCCGCTCGACATGCTGACCGGCCTGGTCTCGCGAATGACCGCGGCCGTCTCGGTTCCCGTCTCAATCGATCTGGAGGCAGGATATGGCGACACCCCGGAGGCCGCGGCCAGATCGGCGACCGAGATTTTGAAAGCCGGCGCCGTCGGCATCAATATCGAGGACGGGCTCTCGGGGGGACAGCGGCAGCTGGTCAATCCCGAACGCCATGCCGCCAAGATCAAGGCCGTGCGGGATGCCGCGAAAGATCTGGGAGTTCAGCTGTTCATCAATGCGAGAACGGATCCGTTTCTGCTCAAATTCGGATCGCCGGACGAGTGCATGAACGAAGCGGCAAGCCGGGCGAAGGTCTATGCCGAGGCCGGCGCCGACGGAATTTTCGTGCCCGGCCTCACCGACCTCGCGCTCATTGAAAAGTTCGTTCAGCTCACGCCTCTGCCGGTCAACATCATGGTGACACAAGGCGTTCCCGCACTTCCGGATCTGACCCGCGTCGGCGTTCGGCGGGTCAGTCTTGGGCCATGGCCGATGATGGCAGCGATGCGGATGATCGGAAAGGCCGCGGCCGCGGTCGCCGCGACCAAGCAATACGGCACGTTCCTGCAACCGGATGCCTGAGCCCGGACATCACCCGTTCGAAGCAATGTTCTGCGCCGACCGCTTCACGCTTTTCCAATCCATCGGATGGACATCGAGAACGGTCAGCGCAGTTCCTATGCACTACTGTCCATGGCCGCAATCAAGGATGCAATCTCGATGGTCGCGAAATTGCAGAAGCTGTCGGAGACCGCGTAGGGGAAGATGATCTTGTCGCGGTGGCGCATCGCGCCGCAGGTGTAGACGACGTTCGGAACATATCCTTCGCGTTCGGAAGGGTCCGGGCGCAATAGCGGCTCGCGCAGGCGGCCGAGCACCTTCGAAGGGTCGTTCTTGTCCAGCAGCGCGGCCCCGATCGAATATTTCCGCACAGGGCCGACACCGTGCGTCAGCAGCAGCCATCCCTCATCGAGCTCGATCGGAGATCCGCAATTGCCGATCTGCACGAACTCCCAGGGGTATCGCGGCTTCAGGATCGGCTGCCCGCCATCCCACGTATGGAGATCGTCGGAAAAGATCAGATAGAGGTTCTCGTTATCCTGGCGCGCGATCATCGCATATCTGCCCCCGACCTTGCGCGGGAATAACGCCATGCCCTTGTTGCGCGCGGCATTGCCCTTCAGCGGCGATAGCCGGAACGATACAAAATCGGACGTCTCGATCAGCTCCGACCGGATCGCCCGTCCACTATAGGCGGTGTAGGTCGCGTAGTAGATCGTCTTGCCCGCGTTGCTGAAATGCACAAAGCGCGCATCCTCGATCCCGTTCGACTGCGCTTCGGTGACTGGAAAAATCACCCGCTCGCTAAGATCCTGCCCAGCCGCGAATGTAACATCAATCTCGTCGCCGCCGGCGCCCGATGTCAGCTTGACGAGATCGGGGCTGGATGCAAGACGCGCCGTCGCGTCGATCGTCACAGTCCCGTCTTCCGCAATAAGTCCCGAGCGAAATGTCAGCGAAGACACATGACCCTCGCCGACGGCACGAAGACTCAGGATGAAGCGGAGGCTGCCTTCCGGCGTTCCGGATTGATCGGGATGTGGCACGATACTCGGATTGAACAATGCCGAGGCCTCGAACGAATATTCGTTAAGAAAATAGGCGCCCGCGAGTTGGCGCTGCACCTGCGTGAATACAGCATGGTCGGCCAGCGCCTCTTCCATTTCCGCGGCGCGTGCCTCGAAAATCTGCAACAGGTTGCGGTGACGGCCGAGGAAATTCTCCAGAACGTCGGCCAATTGCCGGTCAGCCGTCTCGGGATCGAGCGCGAGGACCCGTTCGACGATATGGTTGGCGCGGGTCTTGTCTGTCGGATTGAGGTCGCGCGGCTCGGTTGCCGGCTTGAAAGGCCGAACGATGACACGGGTCGGATCAGGCCGCAGCTGAAGGGCTTGGCGTTTGAGGAAGGGAGATTGCGACAAAACGGCCTCGATGGGTTGAAGGAGGAAATTGTAACCGGCTCCGTCAGGCGACGAGAGGAGCAGGCTTGGCCCGGCTTTCGCTCAGGCGGGCAATTTGCCGAATCTCGGAAAGCCCAAGCAAATACGACACCACGGATTCCCCTCCGCGATTCTCATTGGGACGATCGGGGTGCAAGCCATCCCGGCAGCTTCCGGTTTCCAAATCGACCAGCGAGGCCGATAGATCGTTGCTGCCCAGAAACCACGCAAAGACCCGCGCGGCTTCGGCTTTCCACTCGACATCGTGATCGGCCCGCCATGCGGCAAGGCATGCCGCGATGGTCGCCGCGGCCTCCAGCGGCTGCTGGTCGAAGGCTTGCGAGGGTTGGCGTCGCTCACCAAATCCCGTCGTGCCGATCGGGCGGAATTGGCCCTTCGCCGAAGTTTGCCTCTTCACAAGCCAGCGCAGCGACTCCAGCCCGATATTGACATAGCGCGATGTCTTACTCGCCAGGCCCGTCATGATCAGCGCCTGGGGCAAGCGCGCGTTATCGTAGGCCAACCCATCCTCGAACCAGACCCAATCGCCTGTTGCCACGGTGTCGAAGATCAAGATCAACCGATCGGCAAGCACGGCACGCAAACGGGTCGCCTGGACATCGTTCGGGACAGCCGAGCAGTATGCATCAAGGCCCAGCAATACGAACGCCCACGCACGGGGCGAACGAAACTCTTCCGCTGTTGCCATCGCTTCAGAAAACAGCGCCGCGGCCCATGAGCGCCGCGACGTGCTGGCATCGGTCAACGCGCACACGCCCAAGGCCCAGAGCGTGCGTCCGTGACTATCCTCCGACCCCTGGTCCTCCAACCAGCAGCGGTTGAAGCCCATGAAATTGCGAAATCGTCGTGTATCCGGATTCCAGGCGTGCTGGACGAAGGCGGCAAATCGCGCCGTCAGGGCTTCCGGCAGCCGCTCTTCGCCCGGATTGTTGAGTGCACAGGCCACGAGCAGCGCCCGGGCGTTGTCGTCGACGCAATAGCCGTGGGCACGATCCGGCACGCTATGAACGGCATGCTGAAACAGTCCCGTGTCGTCACACATCGACAGGAAATGACCGAGCTGCATTTCCGGCGGGGCGCGGCTGTCGCGCAGCAGCGTACCAGTATCCGTGCGCGCAATGGTCTTGAGCCGATGCCGTCGGCCGGCGTTCTCGAAGACCGACATATAGCGTTCGGCGGTTCTTTCCCACGTCATCGCGCGGCTGCTCGAATAGGCGCGCTTGCGCATCGCCTGCCGAAGCACATCGTTGGTCAGCAACTTGGCGATTTCAATGCCGAGCGCTGCCGCATCGCCAAACGGAACCAGGATGCCGCGGCCATCGGCCAATAGTTCACGGGCATGCCAATACGGGGTGGACACCACGGCTTTACCGAGGCCGAAACTATAGGCCAGCGTGCCCGAGGTCATCTGGGCCTCACTGAGGTACGGCGTCACGTAGACGTCGGACATCGAGATGAAATCGAGCAGCGTTTTCTTGTCGACGAACTGATCGAGGAACACGACGTGATCCTCGACGCCAGCCTGGCGCGCGTGCGCCATCAGGGACTCACGATAGGCTTCGCCACGATCGCGCACGAGGTTGGGATGCGTCGCACCGAGGACGACGTAAACGGCGTCGGGTCGGGTCTTCAGAATCGAAGGCATCGCATCGATCATGACTTCGATACCCTTGTTCGGCGACAGCAATCCGAAGGTCAGGATGACCGACTTGTTGCTGAATCCGAGCGCAGCCTTGGCCGCGTCGGGTTCGACGAACGCAAATTCCGGGATACCGTGTGGGATGATTTCGATCTTCTCGTCAGCCACGTGGTAGACGGAACGCAACAACTCCCGACCCTTCTCCGCCATCACGACGACCTTGGACGAGCATTCGACGATGCGCGCGATGACGTCACGCTGAGCCTCCGTCGGCTCGGACAAGATCGTATGCAAGGTTGTCACGATCGGTATGGTCAGGCGCGACAGGAGCGCCATGATCTGGCCTCCGGCCTCGCCGCCGAAAATGCCGAACTCGTGTTGCAGCGAAACGGCCTCGAAGCCGCCGCTGTTCAGATAAGTGGCCGCACGGACATAATCATCTTGCCTGTCGTCGTTGATCTCCAGGCCCACGGTGGGAGGATAATCGTAGACCTGGCCGTGATCGGTCATCGCGACGATGACGGTCTCCAGATCACTCCGGGACGCCGCAATGGCGCTCTGCAAGTCGGTGGTGAAGGTCGCAATGCCGCAGCGGCGGGGAAGCGAATTGCCGATGAATGCGATACGATTTACGGCAGCCAATTTGGCGTCTCCGATTGTTTGAGCGCGGCGGTCTCGAAGGGAGACGCGACCAGGGTGCTGGGAAAGGCGTGCGGTGCGCGACTGGCGCTCGCGGCGCTGCGCTCTATCAACGCAGCGAGGTTTATCTTCGGGCCGGGATAGGCCAGTAGCGCTTTCAACCCGTTCGCACCGACCTCGATTTCCGCATGGTCGGCTTCCAGGAAGATCGCCTCCCCCGGCGCCAGCCTCGTCGAGCCGAGTTGGGCCTGGCCTTCTATCGCCAGCAGCCAGGTCTCTTTCGGTGCGTCGAGCATCCAAACGGAGCCCGGAGCAAGGTCAATTTGCTCCAGCGCAAAATATGAATTGACCGTGAGGACCGTTCGCGCGCCGCTCAGACGTTCGGACGGCAATTGGATCTGGCGCGGGCCTGCTGTCGCCACCGCGACGGCATTGTCGATGTGCAGTTGGCGCTGTCGTCCATAGTCGAACAGCCGGAACGTGGCGTCGCTTTGCTGCTGGATTTCGACGAGCACGATGCCGGCGCCGATCGCATGTACGGTTCCGGCAGGAATGAAAATGGCGTCGCCTGGATGAACCGGCTGCCAATCCACGATATCGGCGATCGAGCCGTCAGCGATTGCCGCTCGCAACTCTGCGGCGGAGCGCGGATGGTTCAGTCCCACCGCGACCCTAGCACCGGGGATCGCGGAGACGATGTACCAGGCTTCGGTCTTGCCGTTGGCAAGCCCGATCGAGCGCGCGAACGCATCATCCGGGTGAACTTGAATCGATAGCGGCTCGGAGGTGAAGAGCATTTTGAGCAGCAACGCCGTCTCCGGCCCAGCAAGGCCCGGACGCTCGAACCACAATTCCCCGATCGGGCCGTCGCTCGTCGACGCCAGGCTCCAGGGCCGCAGATCGAGACTGCCCCAGGGCTTCGGCTTGGTTCGCACGATAGCATGTTCGATCGTCAAGCGGGCCCCCAAAGGCTGTGCGATCAATCGTTGACTGTTCGTGCCGGGCGCGGGCCGGTCCAGGGCGGAAGCGCATCCCATTCGGCCCTTCGCATGCGGCGCTCTTCATCGCCGACCTTCACGAAGACAAACGGAGCGTCGTCCTGCCCGGTCTTCGATCCCGTGAATGTGGCCGGAAGCCCGTTCGAATTTCGGATCGTTGCTGTGTTTGCCACGTAGCCTCCTGACGACCTGCGTGCGAGATCGCTGCTGCAGATCAATTGAAAATGGATTCCGCTGCATGAAGGCCGACGCAGCGACCCGCAGCGGCACCGGAGATACCAATCAGTCCAGGAGATTTGTATTTTGGGATATCGGACATCCGACCGCCTTCGTGGTTGAGGCGGGAGCGCAATGCTCTCAGTCACCGATAACTGCCAAGGGCGGGCGGCGATATCGAGCATATAGGAACGCTGTCGCCCAATAGCGAGACGAGAGCATCAATCAGATCGGCTTTATTAGCTGTATCTTTGTGTTGGCATTGCTCTATGGTCACACGGCCTGACGTCTGAGTTGACAGGGCTCATCGCTCGATTTCAATACTGGCCGGCTGATCCCCCTCTCAGAAGGGTTTTCGGCAATCGGATGTCGCATGGTTTCAACGGACCGTTTCCGGCAAGAGATTCGATCCCGGCTCGAATTGGCGAATGCGCAAGGCCTTAAGAACGTGACCATCGAGTGTGGCGAGCTTTACCGGTCCATGAGCCCGCTGCCCACGTTCAATCGATGGATGATCTTCTGCTGCAATGCTATGCGCGCGGAAATGGCCTTGACCGATCATTTGATTTTCGACGACAGGAACGAAAGCTTGCTGACCGTTCACTATGCATTGCCGCGTCAATGCCGACCAAAGCCAAACCAGGCACGATCGAAGTAACGCGTTTCGTTGATTTCGATGGCTAGCCCGTCGTTGCTGCCGTGGCGGCTCCGAGAGTAGACGCCCTACGCCGACCGCTTCACCGCAGTCGCGCCGGCCGGTGCAATGTCGAGACGAGCCAACATCGCCTGCGCCTGCTCGGCGCAGTGCTCGATCAGCCAGCGCTCGAAGGCAACAGGCGCGAGCGCGGGTGCGTAAAGAAAACCCTGCACGACGTCGCAGCCAAGTTCGGCCAGCACCTTGCGCTGCGCCTCGGTCTCGACCCCTTCGCCGACGACGGTCATGCCGAGGCCCTGCCCGACGCGCACCACGGCGGTGGCGATCGCGAGCGCGCCGGCGTCACGCTCGATGTCGCGCATGAAGCTGCGGTCGATCTTGAGCTCGCGGATCGGCAGATGGGCGAGCCGGCTGAGGCTGGAATAGCCGGTGCCGAAATCGTCCACGGAAAGCCCGACGCCGAGCTCCCGGATCGCATTCATCGTCTCGAGCGCGGCGACGCTGTCCTGCATGAACGCGCCCTCGGTGATCTCGAGCATCAGCGCATCCGCCGGCAGATCGTATTCGGCGAGGATGTCCTTGAGCCGCGCGGCCAGCGTGACGCTGCGGAAATTGATCGGCGACAGGTTCACCGACACGGATGGAATGCCGAGCCCGGCGCGGCGCCAACTCGCCATCTGCCGGCAGGCCTCGCGCACCGACCACAGGCCGATCTGCTCGATCAGGCCGCACTCTTCGGCGAGCGGGATGAATTTTGCCGGCGAGACGTCGCCGAGCTCGGCATCGTGCCAGCGCGCCAGCGCCTCGACGCCATGGATCGCGCCGTCGCAGCTGCGGATCTGCGGCTGATACCTGAGGGTCAGCGCCCCCTCGGCGATGGCGCGGCGCAGCGCCGCAATCAAGGCCAGCCGCTGCTCGGTGAGCCCGTTCATCTCGGCGCTGAACAGGCGATGGGTCGAACGTCCCGCCTGCTTGGCCATGTACATGGCCGCGTCCGCCTGTTGCATCAGGGTGTCGATGTCGGTCGCATGATCGGGATAGAGGCTGACGCCGATGCTCGCCGACATCTGCAGCTGCCTGGAGCCGAGCCGCAGCGGCGCCGCTAGCGCTTCGGTAATTCCGGCCGCGACGCGCTCGGCACCCTCGGCGTTGCGCCGCGGCAGCAGGATGACGAACTCGTCGCCGCCGAGCCGCCCCAGCATGTCCTCGGGTCCGATCTGCTCGCGCAGGCGCTGCGCCAGCTGGATCAGGAGCTCGTCGCCGGCGGCATGACCGAGCGTGTCGTTGACGTCCTTGAAATGATCGACGTCGAGGAAGGCCAGCGCGACGTGGCTGCCGGTCGGGCAGGCATCGATGGCGGTGGTGATCAGGCGTCGCAATTGTGCGCGGTTCGGCAGACCAGTGAGGATGTCGTGATAGGCGAGCCGCGCGATCTCGGCGCGCGCTTCCTTGCGCTCGATCGCGAAGGCGCCGAGATTGACGCAGGCATCGACGATGCGGCGGTGCCAATTGCTCGGCGCGCGCGGCTCCCGGTAGTAGAAAGCGAAGGTGGCGATGACCCGTCCGTCCTTGGCCTTGACCGGCGTCGACCAGCATGCGCGCAGGCCAATCGCGAGCGGCATCGCCTTGTAGGGCTGCCAGCGCGGGTCGGTCTCCAGATCGGTCGCCAGCACCGGCTCGCCGTAGAAGGCCGCGGTTCCGCACGAGCCGACATTGGGACCAATGGCAATGCCCTCCAGTGCGCGGGAATAGTCCTCGGGCAGGCTTGGGCCGCCGAGCGGATGGATCAGGCCCGCGGCATCGACGTGAAGCAGCGAACAGACGACGTCGGGCGCGATCTGCTCGACACGGCGGCACAGCCGGTCTGCAATCTCGCCGATCGGAACCTCATCAGCGAGCGCGCCCATGATGAGCTGCTGGAGCGAGTGCAGCTGCTTGGTCTCCGTGATGTCCTCGAGCAGCGCGAAGATGTGCTTGACCTGGCCCTTCCTGTCGCGGAAGGCATCGATGCGGGCACAGACCCAGATCTCCTCGCCATCCTTGTCATAGGCGAGCATCTCGACCTCGCCGCGGTGGCCGCCATCCATCAGGCGCTTGACGAGCTTCGCAACGGCCTTGCGATCGGTGTGGCGGCCGGCGATCAGGCCCCGGGCACGGCGGCCTTCGGCTTCCTCGCTGGTGTAGCCGAACAGCGTCGTGAAGGCGGAATTGACGTAGACGATGTTCTGGTCGGTGTCGGTGATGAGCACCGCGCGGTTGGTCTGGTCGGAGACGGCGTGGAGAAGCCCGATCCTGACGCGGCGCTCGGCATCCGCGGTAACGTCACGCGCGAACACGATGCGATGGGTCACGCCGCCACTTGCAATGGATGAAAGCGAGATGGCCGCCCGGATGCGGCTGCCGTCGTGTCGCACCAGGCTGATCTCGTCACGGAATTCCGCACACGGTTCGGCCTGGAGGCATTTGAGGCTGAGAAGTCCGGCGTCGCGGCCGAGCACCTCAGCCCGTGCGAGTTTCCAGATCCGCTCTGCACCGGCATTGAAATGCGTGATGCGATACGCGCTGTCGACGATGACGATGCCCTCTTCGGCGCGTTCGAGCGCGGCCAACAGCACTTCCGGAGTTTCTGTCATGGGACAATCGGAGGCAGACATCGTTGGACCCGGAGGCATCGGGAAGATATGGCAACCGAGGCTAGCGCCGCGATGGTGTCCAAGACGTTTTTGCAGTCCCGTCGCAACGCGACATGCTTAACATTCCGCAAAAGACGCGAAGGTAATCCGGTGCGTACGGAACCTATTCGGCGCCGGTCCCAGCCTGAAGCTTGCCGGCGACGGCGCGCACCTTGCGCGGCGCGGCTTGCCAGATCGAGAGCGCCGACAATCCGCTCACAATGATGGCAACGCCAAAGGCGAGCGTGTAGTCGCCGACCCGATCGTAAAGCAAGCCGGTGACCCAGGGACCGGCGGCGCCGCCGGCCAATGCTGCCAGCATGATGGTGCCGAAGATGCTGCCTTGGTGCTTGCCCTGAAAAATCTCGAACACCACTGCGCCCATGATCGAGGTCAGGCCGTAGCCGAGCGCGCCTTGCGTGAACACCATGAGATAGACCAGCCACAATGACGGTTGGAATTTCAGAGCCATCAGCGCTGCGAAAGAGATCGCAAAACCCGCGCAGCTGATTGCCCATACCCATTCCCGCCCGATCCGGTCGGAGACATGGCCGAGCAGGATCTGGCCGGGAATGCCGAGCAGGCTGACGATGCCGAGCGCCCACACCGCGACACCCGGGCTGAAGCCGATGTCGAGCAGGAATTTGGTCTGGTGCACCTGCACCGCGTACCAGATGTACAGGCCGCAGAAATAGCCGAGCGCGATCCACCAGAACCGCGCCGTGGCGACCGCTTTCCGGAGTGTCCATTCGGTCCGGGCCCAGACGGGATCGACGATGTTGGAGACGGGTTTTGCGGCGCCTGCGGCCGGCGCGGCATCGCCGTCAGGCCGCAGGCCGATATCCTCGGGGCGCCTGTGCAGGAACAGATTGATCGGCGCCAGCACGATCAGAATCATCAGGCCCATCGCCGTGCAGGCCGTGCGCCAGCCGGTCTGTTCGATCAAGTGCTGCACCCAGGGCAGCAGCGTCACCGAGCCGATGCCGACCCCGGCGAAGGCAATGCCGATGGCGAGGCCGCGTGTGCGGATGAACCAGTTCGGCAGGAACAGCGACTGGCCGGAATAGCCGAGACACACCGAGCCGGCGCCAACCATGACGCCGATGGTGACGTAGAGATGCCATGGCTGGCTGGTGAGCGGCGCGAGCAGCAGCCCGCCACCCATCAGAACCACGCCGAGCTCCATCACCGCGCGCGGGCCGGCGCGGTCCATCAGCCGGCCGATCAGCGGGCTGACCATGCCCGACACCACGAAGCCGAAGGAAAAGGCGCCCGCGGTGACGCCGCGCTCCCAGCCGAACTCGGAGATGATGGGAGGAAAGAACAGCGAGAAGGCGGTGCGCGCGTTGACGCCGATGGCCATGGTGACGAAAGTCACCGCGACCACGACCCAGCCGTAGAAGAACGGAAGCCGCATTGTGTGTTTCATCCCTGGACGGTCCTTCCGACCATCCGGGACTGCCCGGGTCAAGCGCTTTTCGCGCATGCCCGTTGAGTAAGGTGATCGCGCTGGAAGAAGTACTGGCAAGCACCTCGCCTGCGGCCATCCTTCGAGACGCCCGCTTCGCGGGCTCCTCAGGATGAGGACAGAGTGTTTGGCGACAATTCAACAGGCCCCGATGCCACCTAGCCTCATCCTGAGGAGACCGCGAAGCGGTCGTCTCGAAGGACGAGGCGGGCGCTCAGGCGGCGTCGAGTTGGGATGGTTTGACGGGCACGTCGAACATGATCCGTTCGATCGGGTGCGGGCGGCCGAACAGATAGCCTTGCGCGAAATTGACGCCGAGCGCCTTCAGCCGCTCGTACTCCTCGCGGGTCTCGACGCCTTCGGCGGTGACCGACATGTCCAGCCCGCGCGCCAGCGTCACGATCGAGGAGATGATGGCGGAGCTGCGCGGCTGATGCGTGAGGTTGCGGATGAACGACTTGTCGATCTTGATCTTGTCGAACGGGAACGCGGTCAGGTAGCTCAGCGACGAATAGCCGGTGCCGAAATCGTCGAGTGCGAGCGCGATGCCGATGCTCTTCAGCCGCTCCATGAAGGCGTGGTTCTCGACGCCGCGTTCCAGCAGAACGGATTCCGTGATCTCAATCTCCAGCCGCCGGGGCGGCAACCCGGAATCGGCGAGCGCCGCGCTGATCATCTCGAACAGCTCGGCCTCCTTGAACTGGATCGGCGACAGGTTGACTGCAACCGCAAGGTCGGACGGCCAGCCGGCCGCGTCAGCGCAGGCGCGTCGCAGCACGAACTCGCCGAGCGGCACGATCAGCCCGGTCTCCTCCGCAAGCGGGATGAACTGGTCCGGCGCAATCAAGCCGCGCGTCGGATGCCTCCAGCGCACCAACGCCTCGAAGCCGCGCCGCGCGCCGCTGAGGGCGTCGACGAACGGCTGGTAGTGCACCTCGAGCTGACACCGCGCAATGGCGTCGCGCAGATCGCCTTCCAGCGTGCTGCGCGCCTCGAGCTCGGCCGACATCGCCTTGTCGTAGATGGTGAAGCAGTTGCGGCCCGACGATTTCGAGCGGTAGAGCGCCAGGTCGGCCTTCTTCAGCAGCTGCTCCTGATCGCTGCCGTGATCGGGCGCGATCGCAATGCCGATGCTGGTGCCGATCTCGACGCGGTGTCCGGGAAGAAGGAACGGCTCGGCCACAAGCTTGGCGATCCGCCCCGCCAGTTCGGTCGAGCAGACGCGCTGATCCTCGCAAGCTTCCTGGATGATGGCGAATTCGTCGCCACCAAGCCGGGCCAGCACGTCGCTGGCGCGCAGCGCGGATTTCAGCCGTTGTGCGACCTGACGCAGCAGCGCATCGCCGGCACCGTGACCGAGCGAGTCGTTGACGTTCTTGAAGCGGTCGAGGTCGAGCATCAGGATCGAGAAGGTCCGACCGCCGTCCTTCAAACGACCATTGAGCTCGTCGAGCCGGGCCAGGAAGAAAGCGCGGTTCGGCAATCCGGTCAGGATGTCGGTCTGGGCGAGTTCGAGCACCCGCCGGTTCGCCAGCGACAACCGCTGCGAATTGCGGCTTGCGAGCATGAGATAGGTCGAAAGCGACAGCGTCAGCAGCATGCCGACGATCAGCACCGCGCCCGCGCGATCGTAAGTCGTCTCCAACGGACCGCCGGCAGTCGGCACCGCCCGCACCTGCCAGTCGGTGTCGCCGATCTTGAGATTGCCCGACCAGTGCAGGGCCCGCGCGACGTCCCGCATCGACTGCGGCGCCGTGGCGGCCGACGAATAATCCGGCAGCATCTCCTCCAGGCCGACGATCTGCCACGCAAACGGCGGATAGACGTTGACGCTGACCGCGGGGCTTGCGCCGGTGGTCACGCGAATGGACTGGATCAGCAGCGGCAGGTCGAAGACGCCGACGACGAAGCCGGCGAGATTGCGGCGTCGGTCCACGACCGTGTCGCGCGACGTTCCCTTGGCGTAGACGGGAATGGCGACGAGAACGTCGGGCAACCGGCCGCCCGCCCTCGGCTCGAAGAGGCGGGTGCGAATGGCCGAGACCCGGTCGGGGGGGCGCGGCCGCGCCGCGGGCGGCCGGGCGCCCCGGGCGCGGGCGGTGGGCCAGGCGGCGGACCGCGCCCGGCGGGGGGGGGGGGGGGGGGGGCCCCCGGAAAAATTATAAGTG
>NZ_JBVVPN010000062.1:3734-11895 GCF_055811035.1 Bradyrhizobium sp. MI1.10 | reverse complement strand
CCGGGTGGTGCCCTTCACTCCGGGCGCCCCCCGGCCCCCCCCCCCCCCCGCGCCGGGGGGGGGGCGCCCCCCCCCCCCCGGGGGGGGGGGGGGGGGGGCGGCGCCGCCCCCCCCGGCGCTCCGGAACGGTCGCGTAGTCCATGCCGTAGACCGGAGACGTCTTCGGCTGGGTCGAGTAGAGCACCGGAAAATATTCGTCGCTCTGCGGCGCGGTCGCGAACCCATCGCCCTGGAGCGACTTGATGCGATAGCCGGAGACACCGTCCATGATCGCCGCGGCCTCGTATTCGGCGCGCTCCTTGCGGTTCACGCGCGGCACCCAGGAGATGCGCAGCATGCCGGGATGGCGCTCGAACAGGCGGGTGCTGAAGGTCTCGAATTCGCTGCGGGTGATCTCCTGGTTGGTCGATTCGAACAGGGTGCGTAGCGCGACGAGCCTGGAGATGTACTCGCCCATGCCGTTCTGCATGACGATCACTTCAGTCTCGGCCGCGTTCTCGAACTCGATCTTGTTGACGCGGCCTTCCCATCGCGCCACCGCGGCCGCGGCCACGACCGAAAACAGAAGACCTACACCGACCGCAACGAGCGCAGGGCGATAGAGCCCGAGCAGCGGCGCGGCACGCCACCATCCGGTCATTCGCCTCCGATCCTGATCGTTCTGATCCCGACCGTCCATTCAGAAACCGCCGTCCCCTCTCCCGGTCAACCGAACCTCTGGTTGAGCCGCCGGAGCCACTATCGGAACAGGACCGCGGTTAAGAACTGCACAATTTCAGGCGCCGGCTGTTCCGCATGACCCGCCTTAGTTAATGAAATGCAGGACGATGCGGACTTTGACGAAGCAAGTTGCCGGTTTTCCCCGGAGTAGTACGGAGCCATCGATACATCGCCGATTCATCCTGCGGCGATAGCTTTCCCGAAGCTACTCACCGCACCGGCAAGACTTTTCCTGATGTATCGATCTCGATCTGCGACGTCCATCGTCATGACCGTCGTCCTCCTGGCAGCAATCATGCTGCCGGCGAAAGCCGACGAGATCGGCGTCAGCGAGGATGCGATCCTGTTCGGCCAGGCCGCAGCACTCGAGGGTCCCTCCTCCGCACTCGGACAGCGGATGCGGCAGGGCATCGTCGCAGCCTTCACCGAAATCAACGCCAAGGGCGGCGTCCACGGCCGCAAGCTCCAGCTCATCAGCCGCGACGACGGCTACGACCCCGACCGCTCGGTAGCGCAGACGCTGCAGCTGATCGAGGACGACAAGGTGTTTGCGCTGATCGGTGCGGTGGGCACACCGACCGCGGTGGCGACGATACCGATCACCAGCGCCAGGAACGTGCCCTTCATCGGTCCGTTCAGCGGTGCCGAGTTCTTACGCGACCTCGAGCTCGCCAACGTGGTCAACATCCGTGCGAGCTATGGCGCCGAGGCCGAGGCATGGGTCAAGCACCTCACGGAGGATCGCCATTTCACCCGCATCGCCATTTTCTACCAGGACGATTCCTTCGGGCGCGACGGTCTTTCCGGCGTGAAGGCCGCGCTTGCCAGGCGCGGCCTCGAGCTCGCCGCCGAAGGCACCTTCGAGCGCAACACCCGCGCCGTCGCTTCGGCCTGGCGCACGATCAAGCGCGTCGAACCCGAGGCGATCGTCATGGTCGGGACCTACGGTCCCTGCGCCGAGTTCATCAAGCTCGCGCACCGCAGCGGCGCCAATCCGACCTTCGTCAACATCTCTTTCGTCGGCGCCGTTGCGCTCGCCCGGGAGCTCGGCCCCGAGGGCGAAGGCGTCGTCGTCACGCAGGTCGTGCCGTTTCCCTGGGACCGCTCGCTCAAGCTCGTCGCCGACTATCAGGCCGCGCAAACCGCGTTCGACCCGACGCTGACGCCGAATTTCGTGTCGCTCGAAGGCTACATCGCCGGCCGTCTCGCGGCCGCGGCGCTGGAACAGGCCGGACCGCAACCGACCCGCGCGAGCCTGCTGCGCGCGATCAACGATGTCGGCCGCTTCGACATCAGCGGCAGCACCGTCACCGTCGGCATGCGCATGATCGACGCGCCACCAAAGGTGTTTTTAACGGTGATCCAGAAGGACGGGACGTTCAAAGCCGTGGACCGGCTGTAGAGCGGATCACGGCCGCCGCGTCCAGCGCTCGGCGTTGACGGCGCCTTGTGGGGCCTCGCCTTTGACGATCGCCTCGACCTGGCGCACGGTTTCCAGCGACTGATATTCGATCGCCTGCGGCGTCAGGCCGCCGACATGCGGCGTGGCGATGACGTTGGGATACTTCGCAAGCTCCGGACTTGGCATCTGGTCAGGCGCGCGGCCGACATCCATCGCGGCACCCGCGATACGATATTCAAGCAGCGCCTTCGCCAGCGCCGCTTCGTCGACGAGATTGCCGCGGGAGAGATTGACGAAGACCGCATGCTTCTGCATGCGCGCCAGCGCCGCCTCGCCGATCAGGTTTTCGGTCTGTTCGTTGGCGATGGCAAGGCAGACGACATAGTCGGACGCGGCGAGGAGCTCGTCGAGGCCGACCTGCCGGATGGCGCTGTCGCTCACGGTGGCAAACGGATCTGCGACCAGCACCTCCATGCGCATCACCTTGGCGATGTCGGCGAGGTAACGCCCGATGCTGCCATAGCCGATGATGCCGATCTTGCTGCCGGCCAGCTGACGGCCCATCCGGGCTTCCGGCCTGCGACCGGCGTGATAATCGGCCGTCGCTCGGGACACGCCGCGGGAGAGATCGACCATGAAGCCAACCGCGAGCTCGGCAACGGCTTGCACGAAGCCGGGCCCGGCGCGGGTCACGAGCACGCCGGCGTTCGAGGCGGCCTCGATATCGACATTGCGAATGTCGACGGCGCAGCGGACGAAGGCGCGCAGGCGCGGCAGTTGCGCAAAGATCTCGCCGCGGCCCTCGGTCATGCGGTCGGCCACGATGATGTCGACATCTTTGGCAGCGCGCACGAGGCTGGCTGAGACCAGCGTCTCATCGCTCTCGTGCAGCACCACCTCGGCGGCCGCGCGCAAACCGTTCAGGCTGCGATTGCCGTAGTAATTGCGGCGCATCTCCGGCGTGTGGGCCAGCAGGACTTTCACGGCAAGACTCCTTCAGTAGCCGAACGCGCGCGGCAATGCCGTGCTGAGCCATGGCACGAACGCGATCACGAGCAGGCAAAGGAACAACAGGCCAAGATAGCCCATGATCGGCTTCACCGTCTGCTCGATCGGCACGTTGCCGATCAGGCAAGCGCCGTAGAGCCCGAGCCCGAGCGGCGGCGCGAACAGGCCGATGCCCATCGCGATCACGAGCACGACGCCGAAATGCAGGGGATCGATACCGAGCTGCACGGCCACCGGCAGCAGCAGCGGCCCGAAGATGATCAGCGCGGCCGCGCCCTCCAGCACCGAGCCCATCACGATCAGCACGGCGATCGCGAGCAGGATGAACAGCCAGGTGCCCGAGGTCTTGGACAGTCCCAGCATGAAATCGCCGACCGCATGCGGCACCTGCTGCAAGGTCAGCGTGAACGCCAGCGATTGCGCCGCCGCGACGATGAACAGCACGAGCCCCGCGCGCGTTGCGCCCTGGACGAAGCTGTGCGCAGCCGATGTGAAGCTGAGCTCGCGGAACACCACGCTGCCGACGACGAGCGCATAGGCCACCGCGAAGGCGGATATCTCGGTCGCGGTGGCAAAGCCGCTCTTGAAGCCGAAGAAGATCATGAAGATCAGGCCGAACGAGGCGATCGCGCCGCTCCACAGGCCCGACACCGGCATCTGCGGCGCGATGTCCTCGGCATCAGCCGCAGTCTCAGCCGGAGTCTCAGTCGGCGTCTTGCCGAAGATGATGGAGACGGCGATCAAGGCCAGCGCCATCAGCGCGGCCGGCAACAGCCCTGCGACGAACAGGCCGCCGATCGACAAATTCGCGACGAAACCCAGGATGATCAAATTGATGCAGGGCGGAATGGTCTCCGCCATCACCGCGGAGGCCGCGAGCAGCGCCACGGCACCGCCCGGATTCTGCTTGGAGCGGCGCGCGGCCGGAATCAGCACGGAGCCAACCGCGGCGACATCGGCCATCTTCGAGCCGGAGATGCCGGAGAACAGCACCATCGAGGCCACCATCACGACGTTGAGGCCGCCGCGCATGCGCCCGACCCCACGCTGCAACAGCTCGATCAGCCGCACCGACATGCCGTTGGCTTCCATGAGGTAGCCGACGAGAATGAAGAACGGAATCGCGAGCAGCACGAAATTATCGATGCCGCGCGCCATCTGCTGCGCGAAGATGACGCCGGGCAGTGCGCCCTCGACCCAGATGAAGATCAGCGCGGCCAGCGCTAGCGCAAAGCCGATCGGCAACCCGCCGACCAACGTCGCGAAGAAACCGATCAGCATCAGCGTGCCCGCCGAGGGCACCGTGGCGGGCGACAGATAATCCCAGGCGAGATAGAGGCCGGTCACGATGGCAACCGCGACGAGGCCTCTGACGATGTCGGGGAGCGGCCTGGCGCAGAGCTGGTCGATCGCAAACACCGTCATGAACAGCGCGCCGGCGCCCATCGGGTAGAAGGTCAGCTCCAGCGGCAGGCCCGACCCGGTGGTCTGGCCCGCCGTCAGCGAGCCGAGCTTGATGGAATTGTAGGCGACGTAGCCCGAAATCAGCACCACGAGCAGCGCACTCGCGGCGTCGACCAGCGCGCGCAGCCGTACCGGAGCCAGGTCGCGGAAGAAGGAGACGCCGACATTCTCGCCGCGCGCGAGCGCACTCGCCGCGCCGAAGAAGGCCGAGCCGACCATCAGGCCGCGCGCGACGTCGTCGGACCACTCCACCGGCGCGTTGAAGCAGAAGCGCAGCAGCACGGAACCGCAGACGACGACGAGATCCGCAGCCAGCAAAATGGCCGCGATCGCGTCGCTGAGGCGAAGCAGCAGGGCGATGCTCCCGTGGCGGCCGCCCGAGAGAGGTACGGCAGCTGTCATTGCCACGTCAGGCCTGCGTGGCGCGAATGATGTCGATGACGGCCTTGGATTCCGGCCGCGCCTTGATGAAGTTCTCGATTTGCGGCGCGACGCGCTTCTTGAACGCCTCGCGGTCGCATTCGGCCACCGTCACGCCCTTTTCGGTCAAGGCCGACAGCGCCTCCTTCTCGACCGCGAGCCCATGGGTCCGCGTGTCCGCCGCGGCCTTCTTCGCGGCATCGAGGAAACCGTCGCGCAGCTTCGGATCCATGCGATTGTAGGTCGTGTCGCTGAAATAGATCGCGAGCGGCGAGAAATTGTGCTGCGTCAGTGAATAGAATTTCGCCGTTTCGAAGAACTTGCTGGCCAGGATGGTCGGCGGATCGTGCTCCAGCCCGTCCAGCACGCCGGCCTGCAATGCCGTGTAGATTTCGCCGAACGCCAGCGGCGTCGCGGCGGCCCCCATCAGGCGCAGGCATTCCGTGATGACGGGATTTGGCAGGGTGCGGATCTTGAGACCGGCGAGATCTTCCGGCGTCTTCACCGGCTTCCTCGCAAGTACGCTGCGCGAGCCGAAATTATAGGCCCAGGCGATGATGCGGATGTTGCTGCCCTTGAGCAGCGCGTCCTCGATCGGCTTGGCCGCGCCGGCGTCGAACGCCTTGGTCTGCTGCGGAAAGCTCGAGAACAGAAAACCGAGGTCGTAGGTGCCGACCAGCGGCACCAGATTGGCCGAGATCGAAGAGCCTGACACCATGAGGTCGATGACGCCGAGCTTCACCGAGTTGATAACGTCGATTTCCTGACCCAATTGGTTGTCGGGAAAGAACGCGACGTCGATCTGCTCACCGAGGCCGTTCGCCTTCAGGTTCTTCACGAGATTGTCGTAATAGACACGGCCGTTGGCGAATTTGGGATCGTTCGGCAGCGAGGAGGAGCATTTCAGCTTCAGCGTCGCGGCTTCGGCGCGGCCGATGAGTGCGGGGGAGAACACGAGGCCGGCGGCAAGTCCCGTCGACGACTTGATGAACGCGCGACGGTTCACGGGCACGATGGACATGGTGCGGTCTCTCCCCAATTATTATTTTTCGCGCCACGGTCGTTGCCGCAGCCCGTTGCGCGGACTGTATGGCCAAAGCGGCGGTGCAGGCAAGACTTGCGGCCGACCGCTGCAAAGCGGCGGATCGCGAAGATCGACGGCATCATCGCGCGCCGAAACAGTCATATTTTGCAGGATTTTCGATCAGATCGGCATGGGGGCCGATGCGCGAGAAGATGCTTTCGCGCAGCGTTGGGATCAATCCAATTGGCGCATGGATCAATGCGCAATTCACATGGATGGTGCCAGAACGATGCTGCACCAGCTCTGGCAGACCTTCTGCCCCATTTTGCCGCAGCTCAACGTGATCCAGTGCACAGACAGACGCATGGCGGCCACCTAGAAAAGGTGACATCATCGTGCGCATTGCCGATGGAGGTGACACCATGCGCCGTCCAGTTCTTCGCAATTTGTTTCTTGCATCCGGTCTTCTCGCGCTCACGCAATTGACGACGCCCACGGAGGCGGCGGCCGAAGCGCGGCTCGCGCTCGTGATCGGTCAATCGGCCTATCGCACCGTCCCGGAACTGCCCAACGCAGCCAACGATGCCAAGGGCATGACGGAGCTGCTCGGCAACGCCGGCTTCACCGTCACGACGGCATCCAATCTGGCGCAGAACGACATGCGTGAGGCGATCTCGGATTTCGCCGGCAAGGTCAGCGCCAGCGGCGCCGACACCGTCGCGCTGGTGTTCTATGCCGGCCACGGCCTCCAGATCGACGGCGAGAACTATCTCGTTCCCGTCGATCTCGATCCCAAGCGCGAAGCCGACATCCCGCTGCAGGGTGTGCGGCTCAACGATTTGCTCAACACGCTCGGCGCGCTGCCGACACGAGCCCGCATCTTCATGCTCGATGCCTGCCGCAACAATCCGTTCCCGGCGCTCAGCGGCGCCGGACACGGGCTCGCAATCGTCGACACCAAGGCCGGCGCGCCGGGCTCCTTCATTTCCTATTCGACTTCGCCCGGCTCCGAAGCCGAGGACGGCAGCGGCATCGACAGCCCCTACACCACCGCGGCGCTGACCGTCGCCAAGCAGCCCAATCTGCCGATCGAGGAAGTGTTCAAGCGCATTCGCGTCGCCGTGGCGCAATCGACCGACGGACGCCAGATCCCCTGGGAAAGCTCGTCGCTGACGACCGACTTCAAGTTCTTCGGCGGCGACAGCAGCGGCAGTCAAACTGCGCTTCCTGGCGCATCCTCCATGGCACTTGCCAGCGGCACGCGCAGCCTAGAGGATTGGCGCAAGGATTTGCAGGGCAAGCCGGCCATGGTCGCCTATGAGATGGTGATCACCGACGACACCGTGCCGGCGTATCAGGCCTATATCGAGTTGTATGCTCAGGACACCCGTACGCCGCGGCTGCGCACGATTGTGGAGCGCCGGCGCCAGATGCTGGCGTGGGAGCGCGCCACCGCGATCAACACCCGCGCCTCGTTCGAGGCTTATCTGGCGAACTGGGACAACAGCGACCTCGCTGCGACCGCACGCAGGCTGCTGCTTCGCGTGCAGAACCGCAACTACGTCTTGCCTGCTGTGGTCGCGGCCGCTCCTGCCCCGGTCGCCGTCGCGATGGCGCCAACCTGCCCGTGCTCGACGCCTTCGACACCGGCAACGCCGGTCAACCCGACGATCGCGCCTGTGATCAAGAAGCGCGTCGACGACACGCCGCCGAAGCGCAAGGTGGTCGACACGCCGCCCAGGCAGCGCCGGCCGCCGCCTGATGAAGTGATCTACGAGCGCGCGCCGCCGCCGGATCGCGGCCCGCCGCCCGGCGCCATCATGCAAGGCATTGGCATCGGTGTCGGGATCGGCATGGGTATGGGCGGCGGACGCGGCGGCGATTATCACAACGACCGCGGCCGGTACTGAGCCCACTCGCGAGATACGGAGGACAGATCTGTCCTCCGTCATTGCGCGCCCCCCGGGGCCGGGGGGGGGGCGGGCCCCGGGGGGGGGGGGCGGGGGGCGGGGCGGCCCCCCCCGGGCCTAGCCGCGCGGGCCGGGGGGGGCGGGGGGGGCGGCGGGGGGGCGGCGGGGGGGGGGGGGGGCGCCCGCCGGCCCCCGCCCCCCCGCGCTCGTGAG
>NZ_JBVVPN010000062.1:0-3724 GCF_055811035.1 Bradyrhizobium sp. MI1.10 | reverse complement strand
CCCCCCCCCCCCGGGGCGGCCCCCCCCCCCCGCCCCCCCACCGCCCCCCCCGCGCGCCCCCCCTATTGGCCCCCCCCCGGGCCCCGCCCCGCCCCGCCCCGGGGGGGCTCGAAATGACGACGGATGGAGATAAACTGCGTCTTCTGCTTCCCGATACGGAAATGCTGTAGTCTAACCGACTAACGCCAGGGCTTTCCGGGGACTCCACATCGATGCCGCACGACGCTCACGCCAAGCCAGCTTGGCCGCTGTTTCGCTCACTCGCGTCCTATTCCCTCCCGGGCGACCTGATGGCGGGGCTGACGCTCGCGGCGATCGCGATTCCCGAGCAGATGGCCACGGCGCGGCTCGGCGGCTTCGCGCCGCAGATCGGCTTCTTCGCCTTTATGGCGGGCTCGCTCGGCTTTGCGATGCTCGGCGGCAACCGCTTCCTGTCCTGCGGCGCCGATTCCACGATCACGCCGATCTTCGCCGGCGGACTGGCGGCGCTGGCCGCCACCGGCTCGCCTGAGTATCAGGGGCTCGCGATCGCGCTGGCACTGATGGTCGGCGCGATGATGCTGGCCGGCGGCGCTTTCCGCCTCGGCGGCATCGCCAATCTCTTGTCCGTGCCCGTCATGGTCGGCTTCCTCGCCGGCATCTCCGTCCACATCATCGTCTCGCAATTGCCGGGCGTGCTGGGTCTGGACTCGCCGGGCGGGCCGACGCTCGATCGCATCGGTGTGCTCGCAAGCGAGCTCGGCCGCACCAATCCCTTCACGCTGTGCATCGGCTTCGGTGTGCTGGCCGTGGTCTTCGTCTCCGAGAAGGTCAGCGCAAAAATTCCGGGCGCGCTGATCGGGCTCGTCGCCGCGACGCTGGCCACGATCGCACTCGGCCTCGAGAGCAAGGGCGTCAATGTCGTAGGCCTCGTGCCGGGGACGCTGCCGCGGCCGACCTTCCCCGAGCTTGCAGCGGAGCAATGGGTCCGCCTCGTGCCGCTCGCCTTTGTCATCACGGTCGTGGTGATGGTGCAGACTGCGGCGACGACGCGCTCGTTCCCGTCCGATCCCGACAAGCCGGCCGATGTCGATCGCGATTTTCTCGGCGCGGGCGCCGGCAGCGTGCTGTCGGGCCTGTTCGGCGCGTTTCCGGTCAATGCCAGCCCGCCGCGGACGGGCATTGTCGCCGAGACCGGCGGACAATCGCAGCTCGCGGGTCTCGCCGCCGCTGCGATCGTGCTGGCGCTGCTCGCGTTTGGAACGGGATTGCTGCAGCACGTTCCGGACGCAGCCCTCGGCGGCATCCTGCTGTTCGTCGCGCTGCGCATCATCCGCGTGAAGCAGATCGTCACGATCTATCACCAATCCCCGAGCGAATTCCTTCTGATCGCCGCCACCGCCGCGCTGATCATCGTGCTGCCGATCCAGCAGGGTGCGTTCCTCGGCATCGTGCTGTCGCTGCTGCACGGCATCTGGAGCACGACGCGCGCGCGGCTGGTCGAGTTCGAGCGCGTGCCGGGCACCACGATCTGGTGGCCGGCGCACCCGCACATCACCGGCGAGCGCATCGACGGCGTCGCCGTGATCGGGTTGCAGGCGCCGCTGTCGTTCCTCAATGCGCCCGGCTTTCGCAGCGACGTGTCCAGGGTGCTCGGCGCGACGCCGCCGCAACTGCTGGTGCTGGAGGCGAGCGGCATGGTCGAGATCGACTTCACCGCCGCGCAGATCCTGCTCGACGTTTTCAGGGCCTGCAGCGAACAGGGTGTCACGGTCGCGCTGGCCCGGCTGGAATCGGTACGCGCGCAGGCCGCGTTCGAGCGGTTCAGGCTGTTCGAGGCGCTGCCCCGGGAGAACGTCTTCCACAGTGTGGACGAGGCCGTGCGGAAGTTGGCGAAATAAGTCCTGCTACGCACTCCGATCCTCATCCTGAGGAGCCCGCGAAAAGCGGGCGTCTCGAAGGATGGCCACGGGCGAGATCCGGGCCTTCATGGTTCGAGACGCGCGAAGACGCGCTCCTCACCATGAGGGTCTTGGTGCAACGACGATCGCGCGAGCACCGCTCACTGCGCCAATGTCGGATGATCCCGCTGGACCGTTTCGCGGATCCAGCTGGCATGGATCGCGCGAAACAGGATCTGCGCCGTCTTGAGGTCGTTTGCCTTCATGCAGAGATCGACGATGCGGTGCACTGCGTCGTCGCGCATCAGTCCATCTGAGATCTTCATCGCGATTTCCATCGCGACTTTCGCCGCGCGCTCGTAGCGCGCGCTGTCGCGCTTGTCGTTGCGCGCGCTGCCTGCCGCGCTGGCCGCAGCCGCGTCACAGATCGCACGGATGCGCTCGGCGGCGTCGATGTCGCCGAGCGGTCCTTCGACCGTCTCATCCCAGACGTCGCCCGCCTTCTTCCTTGCGAACCACTCCATCACCCCGCCACCCGTGGTCTTCCGGCCACCGCATTGTTTCTGCTTCAGCGCCACCCAGCATAGAGAACCGCAGTGCGATCGGCGAGGCGGTTTTCCGCCACGGCTTTTTGCGACGCGCTCAGGACGTCCGACGCGGCCCGATCGCCTCGAACTGCGCCTTCTGCTCGTCGCTCAACGTGCCATAGAAATCCTCGAGCGCGGCCCGCACTGATTTCACGCCGTCCAGCATCATTTCGAGCCGCTTGTGAACCGCGGCCATGCGCGCCGGTGGTGTCATCACGTCGCTGGGCTGGCACGCGTCCTTGAGCGAATCTTTGACCCTGGCGCTGGTATCCTGAAGCACTTGCAGAGCAGCACGCTGAGTCTCACTGGGATGGAGCCGCGCGCCGATCTCGCCGGCTGGCCAATCGAGCCCAACAGGCGCACCGCAATTCTGAACCAGCGATGCGCTGGCGTCGCGGGAAGCCGCTGTCCGGCGCTGATCCTCGGCCAACGCATTGAAACGGGCCTTCTGCTCGTCGGTGAGGGCCCCATAGAATTTGTCGAGCGCCGGTTGCACCAGCTCGACGGCCTTCTCCATCGCCTCGATGCGCTGCTGCATCGCCGCCAACCGACCGGGCGCCGTCGCCGCGACTTGCGTTGGACAGGCCGCGCGGATGAGCTCTGCTGCCTGGATCGAGACATTGCCGAGTTCGTCGAGGCTTGCGCCTTGCGCCTCGGTCGGCTGCACCGCCGCGACGATCTGGTCGATCGGCAGACCGACGATTTCGCGACGGTCGCTGCCGCAAAGCTGATCGAGCGCAACGCCTCGCGCTTGCCGTCGTCCCTGCGATCGTTGCGGCAGATAGGCCGAGAGGCGATCATAGCCATAGGGGCCGAACATGCCGGCATAGATGTCGGGATAGCCGTAGCCCCAGAAGCCGAGACCGTCGCCCCAGATCGCGTAGTCGTAGAGGTCGTTGTAGGCGAACGGCCAGAACAGCGGCCCGACCCAGCCATAGCCGCCCCCGGCATGTTGCCACCAACCGCCGCTTGCGCCGTGCCAGCCGGCAAGGGCGGCCGCAGCTGCGATCTGGGCCCGCGCCGCCGGATTGCTGATCAGCCGGCCATTGCGAAACGCGCTGGAGTGCGCGTTCAGGGCATTGCGAAAATGCGCGGGACGGATACCCGTATTGCGGATCTGACCGAATTTCGAGGAACCATGTCGGGCTCCGGCTGCGAACCGCGTCCCGCCATGATGCCCGCCGCCGCCATGCGCGTGCCCGAAACCGTGACCGCCGAAATGACCGCCGCCATGATGGCCACCCCCGTGCCCACCGC